>JAKUTH010000017.1 GCA_022448085.1 Pseudomonadales bacterium
TCGGGACCTTGGACGAAGCCAACTGTGCCTTGGGTGTGTTGATCGCCAATCTCGACGCCAATTGTCCATTTCGCGCCTTTCTGTTGACCGTTCAGTCCCGTCTCTTCGACGTTGGCGCTTCTGTGGCAACAGGCACCAGTCATCTCGACTGTACCTGCGAAACTGCTGTCGTCGAACAACAAATCGCGCTCTTAAATCAAGAGCTTGATCCACTTCAAGAGTTCGTTCTGCCGGGAGGAAATACGATTTGTGCACTCGCGCACCTGGCAAGAGCGACAATGCGACGCGCAGAACGCACGTTTTGGCGTGCCAAAATCAATGCCTTAATTGAAGCCGGTACCGGAGCTTATCTAAACCGTTTATCGGATTACTTGTTCGTCGTCGCGCGCACTACCGCTGACGGCATAGAACAAACTTGGCAACCGGTGACAAGCGGCGACCCCACTCGTTAACGGAGCAAGCTTTCAGGTTCGGTAAGAATCTGTCCTAGCCGTCGCACAAATCGGCCAGCCTCGGCCCCATTAATTGCTCGGTGATCGTACGACAAAGAGACCGGTAACATTTTTCGGGGCACAAATTGCTGCCCATCCCAAAGCGGCTGAGTATCCATCCTGGCGATACCCAGGATGGCTAATTCAGGCGCGTTAACGATGGGGGTAAAGCCCGTGCCACCAATCGCGCCTAAGCTCGAAACAGTAAAACAACCCCCTGCCATATGCTCAGGTCTGAGTTTTCGTCCCCTGGCTAGCTGGGAAAGTTCTGTTACCTCCTCGGCAAGATCCACGATACTTTTCTCGTCCACATCTCGAATCACTGGCACCACAAGCCCAGCATCGGTATCGACTGCAAAACCAATATGGCAATATTTTTTCAATATCAACGTCCTTAGAGTCGGACCCAGCGAGGCGTTAAATCGTGGAAACTCGGCAAGACTTAGTGCACACGCCTTTAACACAAATGCGAGAGGCGTAAGCGATTCTATCCCCTCGTCACGTTTCATCTTCGCCCTGACATCTTCCAAGTGCGTCGCGTCAACGAGATCGTGTTGGGTGACATGCACGACGTTGAGCCAACTTCGATGTAAATTCGCGGCACCGGTGCGGCGAACACGCGATAGATCAACCTCTTCGATGGTCCCATATTTCGTGAAGTCCTCTGAAGGCACGCTCGGAAGGACAGCTTGGTTGGGATCGCTTGAACTCGTTAAAACCGCCTTGACGTACGCTTTAACATCGTCCTTAACAATCCGACCTTGAGCACCAGAGCCTTGTATAGAGTTCAGTTCAACCCCTAATTCCCGAGCCAGCCTGCGTACCGCCGGTCCGGCATAAAACGTTGCATCAGTCAACCGAACCCCGGGCTCAAGAGTTTGGGTCGTTCGGATTCTTGGCGTGCTTATATCTAGATCGGTCGCGACCGTATTTGGAGCGACATTCGACTGACGCGTTCCAACCGCCACGTCAGCTGGGTCACCCGGCACGATGACCGCAACGACCGCCCCCTCGACCACCTCGTCGTCCACTGCTAATGCGACGGACTTCACCTTCCCGTTTACGGGTGACGGGATTTCCATCGACGCTTTTTCTGACTCAATCACCACTAAAGGATCGTCAACAAACACGGCGTCCCCTGGTGCAACTGTTACTTCGATCACAACAACGTCTTCGGCGTCTCCCAGATCGGGTACCCGTACTTCGACCTGTGGTGTGCCTTCTAAAGTGGGTGCATCGCGATTCCCATCGTCCGATTCTCGCAGTGCATAACGCCGTCTCTCTACCCCAGACGTTTTGTCTTCGCGGACTTCGTCGATAATGCTATCCGCTTCATCTGTCCGGGCAGGGTTGCCGTCCGTTTCTATGGTTGCAACCAAATCCCCCTCATTAACGATATCGCCGACCGCGAGACTGATTCCGACAACTTTCCCAGCCACCTCGGCTGGTAATTCCATGGACGCCTTCTCTGATTCGATAACGACCAACGTAGTATCAACCGGGATTTCGTCTCCCTCGGCAATACAGATTTCAATGACTTCAACTTCTTCGGCGTCGCCGACATCAGGGACTCTGACCTCAACGAGGCTCATGATCGTCGAGGATTTGGTTTATCCGGGGCGATCCCCATTTCTTCAATCGCATCCTCAACGTCTTTCTCTGCGATCACTTGCGCGCTCGCGAGTTCCGTTAGAGCTGCTAGTGTGACAAATCGCTCATCGACTTCAAAAAAACCACGCAATTGTTCCCTCGTATCGCTGCGTCCAAAACCATCCGTCCCCAAAACTCGATACGGCGCGGCGTGAAAAGCACGAATAGATTCCGCGTAGAGTTTGACGTAATCGGTTGCGGCAACGACGGGGATGTCGCCGTCAAGGCACTCTGAAACATAACTGCGGCGTGATTCCTCCGCAGGATGCAGCATGTTCCATCGCGCAACGTCGTGTCCATCCCTTGCTAACTCTGTAAAGCTGGTGACGCTCCAGACTTCGCTGTCGACACCATAATCGCGCTTTAATCGGATCGACGCTTTTGTTACTTCATTTAATATCGCACCACTACCCAGCAGCCGAATTTTTCTTGCCGACCTACTCGAATCAAAGGACATTAATTCGTACATCCCCCTTAGGATGCCGTTTGCTGCCCCTTCTGGCATCGCCGGTTGAATATAGTTTTCGTTCATCAGGGTGATGTAGTAGAAGATCCGTTCATCCTCGACATACATTCGCCGGAGTCCATCCTGAACGATCACGGCTAGCTCGTATGCATAACATGGGTCGTACGAAACGCAGTTTGGAACAGCTCCCGATAGCAGGTGGCTGTGCCCATCTTGGTGTTGCAATCCCTCGCCATTGAGCGTTGTCCGCCCCGAAGTGGCTCCCAACAAAAACCCTCGTGCTTGCATGTCGCCTGCCGCCCAAGCGAGATCGCCAACGCGTTGAAATCCGAACATGGAATAAAAAAGATAAAAGGGAATCAGCGTGTACTGGTTCGTACTATACGACGTAGCGGCTGCCAGCCACGCCGCAAATGCACCAGCTTCGTTGATCCCTTCTTCAAGAACCTGCCCATCTTTCGATTCTCGGTACGCGGCCAACTCGCCTGCATCAACCGGCTCGTATAGTTGGCCCTCCGAAGAGTAGATCCCCAATTGTCGGAACATACCTTCCATACCAAAGGTCCGGGCTTCATCGGGAACGATCGGCACGATCCTTTTTCCGATTGAATCGTCCCGCAAAAGTGTCGATAGAATTCTTACGAAGCCCATCGTCGTCGAGAATTTTCGGTCGCCACCGCCCTGTAGCAAATTGTCAAGATATTCAAGAGAGGGAATATCGAACCCGGGTAGGGCGGCAATACGACTCGGGATCGGGCCGCCGAGTTTCTCCCGCTGCTCAAGCATATACACCATTTCTGGGCTATCACTAGGCGGTCTGTAATACGGCACCGACTCTAATTCACTGTCTGACAGAGGAATGTCAAAGCGATCACGAAAGTGCTTTAGATCGTCAAGATCTAGCTTTTTGACTTGGTGCGTTGTGTTCTCGGATTCTCCAGCATCGCCCATCCCATATCCCTTCACGGTCTTCGCAAGAATGACCGTGGGCTGGCCGCGATGATCCATGGCCGCTTGGTAAGCTGCGTACACCTTGAAGGGGTCGTGGCCACCGCGATTGAGGCGCATGATGTCATCGTCGGATAGGTGAGCGACAAGTTTCAGCAATTCTGGGTGTTTCCCGAAAAATTCTTGGCGGGTGTAGCCGCCGCCTTTCGCCTTGTAATTCTGGTATTCGCCGTCCACGGTCTCGTTCATGCGTTGCTGCAGGAGCCCATCAACGTCATTGGTGAAGAGCGGATCCCATAATCGCCCCCATACAACCTTGATTACATTCCATCCTGCACCGCGAAATTCGCCTTCAAGTTCTTGGATTATCTTTCCGTTTCCACGGACGGGTCCGTCCAGTCGTTGCAAATTGCAGTTGACGACAAAAACAAGATTGTCGAGTCGCTCGCGTCCCGCAAGCCCGAGCGCGCCAAGGGACTCGGGTTCGTCGCACTCGCCATCACCAAGGAACGCCCATACCTTACGATCCTCCATCGCAATGAGGCCGCGCGAATCAAGATATTTCATGATATGCGCTTGATAAATTGCCTGAATTGGTCCAAGGCCCATCGAAACGGTGGGGAACTGCCAATAGTCAGGCATGAGCCATGGGTGAGGATAGGAAGAAAGTCCATCGCCGCGGACTTCTTGGCGAAAATTATCAAGATGTTCTTCATTCAGTCTGCGTTCTAAAAAGGAGCGCGCATAGATACCCGGGGCGCTATGCCCTTGGAAATAGATCAAATCTCCCGCGTGCTCCGGCGTCGGTCCTCTGAAAAAGTAGTTGAATCCAACTTCATAAAGAGTCGCCGAAGAAGCAAACGTCGAAATGTGTCCACCCAGGTCCCCGTCCCGGCGATTTGCTCGGACTACCATTGCTAGCGCGTTCCAGCGAATAAGACTGCGGATCCGCCTTTCCGTGAAAAGATCGCCCGGCATGAACGCCTCAAGATGGGCTGGGATGGTATTCCGATAGGGCGTGGTGATGGTGTAGGGCAGCGAGGCGCCCGTTTTAGTCATTCGAGAAGACAATCGTCTCAACAAAAAATTAGCCCGTTCAATCCCTTCGTTATCGAGAATATATTCGAGTGAAGCTAACCACTCTTGTGTCTCTGTAGGATTGGTATCCTCCCTATCCCCTTGAGACGCCATTACACCCAATTCCAGTTGCCGAAGATCATGCTTCGCCCGAAAACCCGTAGAGCATGAACCATCTTACGCTGGATTCAGCCATGCGGCGCCGCGTGCGCCGCTTGCATCGCCATGTTCAGCCGGTACGATTTGAGTAGTGCCTTCCGAAGTGAAGGTGTATTCAACCACTTTGACTGGTAAGTCGCGATACAAGTAATTCGAATTAGAGATTCCTCCTCCACAAACAATTATGTCGGGATCGATCACATTAATTATCTGGGCCAAGGTTCGCGCCAACATTGACGTATACAAAGCATACGAACGTTCGCCGAACTCGGAGCCCGCAACGGTATCCGCTTCGCGGTTTTCGCCGGTCAACAAACGATGCGTCAATGAAAGTCCTGGCCCGGACAAAAAGGTTTCGACACAGTTGACCCGACCGCAATAACATTCTCGATCGGGAAGATCTGCCTCCGCAGGGGTCGCATAGCGGTCGGAACGGAAGTAAGGCAAGGGCGTATGGCCCCACTCGCCACTCAGTCGGTTCGGGCCAACAAGAAGTCGGCCATTCATTACCCAGCCACCACCAACGCCGGTACCTAGGATGATGCCGAAGACACATTGACTTCCCCGACCCGCACCCGCCACAGCTTCCGATAAAGCAAAACAATCGGCATCGTTCGCGATTCGAACAGGCCGACTCAACGACTCAATCAGATCGTCCAGCAAGGGGCGTCCGTTAAGCCAAGTTGAATTACAATTTTTCATCACAGACCGGTTGGAAATCCAGGCTCCAGGCGTACCGATTCCAACCGGACATTTGATCCCCGCTTCATCATCAAGTTCTCGAACAAGTTCCGAAATTGCTTGAACGGTTTGATCGTATTCTTCTTTAGGCGCGGCCAGTCGAATCGCTGCTGTGACGTTGCCCTCACGATCCATCAAGATTCCTTCAATCTTAGTACCACCTAGGTCAATTCCTATACGCATCGTCAACTCGAATGTCTCACCACTTCTGTATAGATCCGCTCCCATTCAAACTCCGTACCGGGATCTTTCTTACGCGAGGGTGCAATTTCCTGGTGACCAACAATTCGGCCAAGCGAGAGGGCGGGGTATTTGGCAATAAGCGCCCGCAAAATGACGGCGAGTTTGCGGTATTGAGAATTCGTATACCTACTGTGATCTGTCCCTTCTAGTTCGATTCCAACGGAAAAATCGTTACACGCCAATCGTGATCCAAAAGAAGAAACCCCTGCGTGCCATGCCCTTCGATCGAAGGGTGCAAACTGGATCACCAGACCACGTCGGGTAATATATACGTGCGGCGAGACTTTCATCCCTTCCAACGATTGAAGTTGGGGATGGTCATCCAAATTTAGCTCATTACAAAAAAAAGCAGGCACCAGATTGGCTCCGAATACGCCCGCTGGAAGGGATATCGAGTGAATTACGACGAGTGTAACCGCGGCATCCGTGGGTCGATCATCGCAATTGATCGATGGTTTCCGAATAACTCTCGATAACCAGTGATCGATGGTTACAACCACGTCTACGCGGCTCTTCGATTTCGCTGAAATGACATAATGACGACTATGGATCCATCACCCCTAGCGGTCAACGAGGCCTTCTTCAACGAGGTTCGTCGCAACGTCCAAGCCGCTATCGTCGAAGACGTTGGTGCGGGAGACATTAACGCAGCGTTGATTTCAAAGGAACAAATTGCCACGGCCCATCTAATTACTCGAACCGCAGGCGTATTCTGTGGTCAGCCCTGGGCAGACGAAACCTGTCAGCAAATTGACACATCAATTACCATCGAATGGCTAGTACACGATGGCCAAAGCGTAACACCAGGCGATGCCCTGCTAGTTGCGCATGGACCCGCACGAAGCTTGCTAACTTGTGAACGAATCATGTTGAACTTTATTCAACTACTCTCGGGAACAGCAACTGCCGCACGCCAGTATGTCGAAGCTATTTCGGAAACCAGCGCAAAGATTCTAGACACTCGTAAGACTGTGCCCGGCCTTCGGATAGCCCAGAAATATGCGGTTGCCGTTGCAGGTGCGAAAAATCACAGAATGGGACTATTTGATGCGTACCTGATTAAAGAAAACCATATCGCCGCGGCCGGCGGGATCACCGAGAGTGTCAATGCTGCGCGACGACAAAATCCCCATATCAAAATCGAAATTGAAGTCGAGACGATTCCCCAATTGTTGGAGGCAATCGAAGCAGGCGTCGACATGGCATTACTGGACAACTTCTCAATGGAAGAGCTTCGCGAAGCGGTAACACTTAGCGACGGAAACATTCCACTCGAAGCATCCGGTGGTATCACACTCGAAAACGTAGTCTCGATCGCTCAAACAGGAGTGAACTACATTTCAGTCGGCGAGATAACGAAAAATATCGAACCGATGGATCTCTCTTTGCGTTTCAAGCCCGAGAAATAAACTCGACGGCCCTAATGAATGCTATGCATGTCTCTTCATGCATTGATTCACGACAACACCAACATCCGATAGCTTCGAAAATATTTACGAAGCCATCGACACTTTAGGCGACACTACTGGATCTTATACTGAGACAGAGTCTTGAACTTAGTGACGTCTACTCCTTCCTTCTCACAGATCTTAACGACCCACCCTGGAGATCGACCGCGACCCGTCCATGTATTTTTCCCGGACTTGTAAACTGGTTTTACTTTCCGCTTTCTACTAGCACCGGCGGGCCTTTTAGAAGGGATTCGCGTCGCATAAAGATCATCCAACGTCACGCCCTCGTTCTTTAATATCGTGTCTATTTTTACTTTAACCCGATCCAATCTTTTGTGTCGCTTTTCTATTTCAGATTTCGCGTCACGGATAAGAGCTTGAAGCTCGGGTACCGAAAGTTTTTTTGCAGCCATAATCCCTTTTACTATTCCCATTTCAAGAAACTATAATAAAGTTACATAATGAAATTGGATTTGTAAACACTCTTATATAAATGATCTGTTTGTTTAATAAAAATAAGATGTACGTAAAATGCAGATTAATAGTTCCAATTATCAATCTAATTTATTGTCCGATCTGCAGAATACTTAACCGTCATCGTTAACCTTTTATTCGCGACAGCAGAGCGCGACCGGATAATTCAGGCGGTTTTCTGAGCTGATTATATCTATTTGATAGGACAGTATCTTTTCGGTGTAACGAATAATTCACCATAACCGTGCGATAACCGTCATCCATATGGTCGATTGTCGTTTGATGGCTTCGCGTTCGCGTTGACAGCTGGTGCCGGAACGCAGAATCGAACTGCGGACCTACTGATTACGAATCAGTCGCTCTACCAACTGAGCTATTCCGGCGCAGGCGGCGCGAAGCTTAACGTCTCAACAAGTGTTCCTCAATAATGAGATTCGCCCGGCGGGCTTTTCTTTCTTTACAGAAATATTATGCCTTCCGCTATTAATCATCGGCATCGACTGTCGTATAAGTTAAAGCCTAATTTTTTACTTCATCACTTCTCCAAAAAAGGAAAATAGGACCGGGAAGCTAATAGGACTAATATTCGTGTCGTGAAAAACCCAATGGCTTCGGTATAACCCATTGGGGTTATCTCGAGAGCAAACCCACTTTCAAAGAGTATGAATATTTGCCCGCCAGCGGAATAGAGAATCTAAGCCAAATGCTATCAGTGGGCTGGTTGACGCTGCCGTTCATGGGACTCGTCGCTCTGGCGATCGGAAGCTTCCTAAACGTAATCGTTTACCGGCTTCCACTAATGCTTGAGCGAAAAACGCGCCGGGAGGCTCAACGAGTGCTCCACATCAACGTTACAACCGAAACGAAATTTGACTTGGTACATCCGCGCTCCCACTGCCCTTCGTGCAACGGCATTATCTCGCCATGGCACAATATCCCATTGATTAGCTGGGTCATGCTAAGAGGTAAGTGCGTTCTCTGTGCAAGTCCAATCTCGGTACGTTATCCCTTGATTGAGAGCATCACGTGCCTGTTGGCAATCGGTACGATCTCGATCTGGGGATATTCAATTGCAGCGTTGCTTTACTTTGTCTTCCTTGCATCTTTATTAACGTTGTTAGTTATCGACATCGAAACGACGCTTCTTCCAGATCAAATCACGCTGCCTCTCGTCTGGCTGGGGCTTATCGTATCGCACCAGTATGTCGACGCTAGCGATTTCCCCCACCCTATGTCTTCTCTAGTAGGAGCGATTGTCGGCTATGCATCGCTTTGGGCCATCAACCAAGTGTTCAAACTAATCCGAGGCCAGAACGGTATGGGTAATGGCGATTTCAAATTGACAGCCGCACTGGGGGCTTGGCTCGGCTGGCAAGCGCTGCCGACCGTCATACTCGTCGCATCAATACTGGGACTAGCCTATGCTTTGTTTCTAATCTCCTTGGGCAAATTGTCGGTGAAACAAGCAATTCCTTTCGGACCCTTCTTAAGTATTGGAGGGTGCGTTACTCTCGCGACCAGCGATTTTCCAACGGCTTTCTTTTCCCTTTGATGTCGAAATTTGTCGTTGCAGTTACCGGAGGGATCGGCAGTGGTAAGACTGCCGTTTCGGATCGCTTTTCGAATCTAGGAATAGATGTCATCGACCTCGATACTGCATCTCGTGTAGTTGTTGAACCAGACACCCAAGCACTCAACGAAATATCCAGCCATTTCGGCGACGGCGTAGTCGGATCAGATGGGCATCTCGACAGGAAGGCACTGAGGCAACAAGTGTTCGGCAATCCGACAGAGAGACGTTGGTTGGAAAAGTTGTTGCACCCTTTGATTAATGAATGGACGTTGCGACAGTTACAAGCCGTCCAATCCATATATGCAATGGTTGTTAACCCGCTTCTTAGAGCCCGTGGAGGATACGTCAACCGCATACTCGTGGTTGATGCAGCCGTTGAAGTACAGATCGAGCGTACGATGGAACGAGACAAGATCGTCAGAAAAGAGGCCCAGGCGATTGTGGACAGCCAGCTCGGTCGGGCTGGTCGACTTGCGCTCGCCGACGACGTCATCCAGAACGAGGGTTCATTGCTGAGGCTCAATAGCAAGGTACGAAAACTACATAGGAGCTATATAGAGATGGCCATTGCCTGAGAAGACCACCCAGATCGTTCCCTGTCCTACTTGCAAGAAAGTCTTACGTTGGACGGTGGAAAACGAGTTTCGTCCATTTTGTTCAGAAAGATGCCGGCTGATTGACTTCGGCGCATGGGCAGACGAAAAACAAGCAATCCCAGGCGAACGAAACTTTGACGACTTCAGCTCGAGCGACTCGAACGACTAATGTCGATCAGGAACGATATTCAGCATTAATGCGAACGTATTCGTACGAGAGATCGGACGTCCATATTGTTTCTTGAGAGCTTCCTCGACCGAGATCAATCGTTATATCGTATTCGTCTTTAGCCATAACTTCCGCCCCATCCTCTTCTCGATAACTGTCTGAAACCATACCTCCTATCGCCACGCGAACATCATTTAAATTGAGCGAAACCCCGTATGGATCCAAATCCCTGATACCTGCTCGACCGATGGCCATGCAGAAACGTCCCCAATTGGGATCGCCGGCAAACAAGGCTGTTTTGACAAGCGGAGAATGTGCAACCGTGTAGGCAACACGCATGCACTCCGAAGAATCACGGCCCCCATGCACATGGATGGTAATAAAGCGCGTCGCCCCTTCGGCATCCCGTATTGTCCGGATCGCCAATTCCCTAACGATCGGAGTTAGGCCACGGAACAATTCGAAATACTCGCTCGACGAATTGTCATGTATTGCATCGTGGTCTCCTGCTCCTGACGCCACCACCACAAACGAGTCATTGGTCGAAGTATCCCCATCGACCGTTATACGATTAAAGCTTAGTTCTGCGAGATCGAGAGTTAATCTTCGGGCAATTTCTGGTGTTATTGACGCGTTCGTGCCGACGAAAGCCAACAACGTCGCCATGTCGGGTCGAATCATCCCTGAACCTTTAACGATTCCGGTACCAATCGCTTCACGACCACCTAATTTAAAGCGATTTGAAAGTCCCTTCGGAGCAGTGTCAGTCGTCATAATCGCTGCGGCTGCCTGGGCCCAATGGTTGGGACTAAGCGCTTGGTGAGCCTGATCGATACCGGCAAGAATATTTTCCATCGGTAGAAATTCGCCGATAACTCCCGTCGAGAATGGCAATATCTCTGTAACGTCACACTCGAGAAGCGAAGCCAAGTGTGAGCACGTTTGCATCGCATCGTTGACGCCGCGCTCTCCGGTCGCAGCATTGGCGTTCCCGCTATTCACAATGAAACCGCGGGCGGGACCGGGACAAGCTGACGCGATTTCGACGGGTGCCGCCCTGTAACTGTTGCTTGTGTACACGCCGCCAGCGGTTGCTCCAGGTTCGAAAGCAAACACTGCAATGTCGTCACGACCGTTGTCGCGAATTCTGGCATCCGCGGTGCCTATCCTAATTCCGGGAACCTCTTCAAGTACGCCCATAACAGGCAAATTGACAGACACTTAAATCAACCTCGCGCAGCTATGTTGGTCGCCCATGACACTGTTTATATTTTTTACCTGAACCACAGGGGCACTTTTCATTACGTCCAACCTTACGATCCTCTCGGACAAACGTTTGTGGCTTACCTACTGCCGTGGGAGCCATTACGTCAGCACCCGAAACGCCCATTTGATCGATATTCGCTTCCGCGGCTTCGGAGCCCTTAAATTGCATACGCTTACTGTTCTCGAGTCGACGTCTCCTCTCCGCGTCGCCAAGATCCTCGCCACGGTCCAATTCGACGCGAGATAGAATCCGAATCACATCCCGCTTAATGCCGTAGAGCATGTCCTGAAAAAGTTCAAACGACTCGCGTTTGTATTCTTGCTTAGGCTGCTTTTGGGCATATGCCCGCAAATGTATTCCTTGGCGAAGATGGTCCATCGTCCCTAAATGCTCTTTCCACTTTTGGTCAAGAACGTTGAGCATGATTTCCTTCTCGACGCGATTCATATCTATACCTTCTGATTTCCATGCAAGAACCTTAGCCCCATATTCCTCCTGGACTTGTTCGCTAATTCTTCGCCGCAAATCGTCTTCAGTGACCTCGTCTTCCGCCTGGACTATTTTTCCTAGGGGCTGGGTGGAGTTGAACTCCGATACCAAAGTCTTTTCCAACTCCGGTATGTCCCATTGTTCCATTATGCTTTCAGGCGGAATGTGCTCGGAAATTGCTTCGTCCACTATTTCTGTACGAATGTCCTCTAGCATTTCGCGGATATCGTTAGCTTCCATTAATTCATTTCGTTGTTGGTAGATCACAGTTCGTTGATCGTTTGCAACATCGTCATACTCGAGGAGATTCTTACGAATATCGAAATTCCGGCCCTCGACCTTGCGTTGAGCTCGTTCAATCGAGCGATCAAATATCGCCCCTTCGGCTGCGTCGCCCTTTTCGGTATAAGCTCGGTCTAACATTCCGCGAACCCGGTCGGCTCCAAAAATTCGAAGCAGGTTGTCTTCCCAAGAAATGAAAAAACGCGAGGAACCGGGATCGCCTTGCCTTCCTGCCCGGCCGCGCAACTGATTGTCGATCCGGCGGGACTCGTGCCTCTCTGTTCCGATAATGTGCAAGCCTCCCGCGTCGATCACTCTTTCGTGGGTTTCCTTCCACGCAGTTTTGACATTAGTGACTGCAGAAGGGTCGGGTTCATCACCGAGTTTCTCCACCTCCGCCTGCCAGTTACCTCCTAGCACTATATCCGTGCCTCGACCCGCCATGTTGGTAGCAATAGTCACGGACCCGGGACGACCCGCTTGGGCAATAATTTCCGCTTCGCTTTCGTGTTGTTTGGCGTTGAGCACATTGTGAGAGACCTTGGCTCGATCCAGCTCATGGGAAATCCTTTCAGACGATTCGATCGACGCTGTTCCGACTAGAACGGGTTGATCTGCGTCAACGCTTTTTCGTATTTCGTTTACGATCGCCTCGAATTTCTCCTCGACAGTTAGATATATGAGGTCCGTCCGGTCCTCACGGATCATGGGAACGTTCGTTGGGATCACTACAACATCTAGGCCGTATATCTGTTTGAACTCGAATGCTTCCGTATCCGCGGTCCCCGTCATGCCTGCAAGCTTTCCGTAAAGCCTGAAGTAATTTTGGAAGGTCGTTGAAGCGACTGTTTGGGTTTCGTTTTGTATCGAGACCCCCTCCTTCGCTTCCACTGCCTGATGGATACCATCGGACCAGCGACGTCCAGGTTGAGCACGGCCCGTGTGTTCGTCGACGATGACGATTTCATCGTTACGAACCATGTAGTCAATGTCGCGCTTGAATAGAAAATGTGCTTTCAGGGCGGCTTGAACATGATGTAACAGACCCAGATTGGAGGCCGCATACAAACTATCCCCCTCGCCCAGCATCCCGTTGCGTTTTAACTCGTCCTCAACGGCGAGGTGCCCTCGTTCTGTCAATTCCACCTGACGATTTTTTTCGTCGACAAAAAAGTCACCAGTGTCTTCTATTTCCTCGCCACCCATAATCGCAGGCAACGCGACCTCGACCTGCTCCTGTTGGACCAATTTAGGTGCGAGTTTGTTGATCTTCCGATAGAGATCGGTGCTCTCTTCGGCCGGCCCCGAAATGATTAGAGGCGTCCGCGCTTCGTCAATTAGGATCGAGTCAACCTCGTCGACAATCGCGAAGCTGAGCTGTCGCTGCAGCCGGTCTTCTTTCCTAAAAGCCATGTTGTCGCGAAGGTAATCGAATCCAAATTCGTTATTGGTCCCGTAGGTAATATCAGCAGCGTACGCCGCGCGCTTCGTTTCCATATCTTGACCCGACTGCACCACGCCGACAGTCATGTCGAGCGCTTCGTATATCGGACCCATCCAGTCTGCGTCTCGGCGCGCGAGATAGTCGTTGACGGTAACGATGTGAACGCCGTGTCCAGTAAGCGCATTCAAATACGCTGCCAACGTCGCTACTAGCGTTTTCCCTTCACCGGTACGCATTTCGGCAATCCTGCCCTCGTGCAGCGTTATCCCACCAATAAGTTGAACGTCATAGTGGCGTGTCCGACTCACTCTTTCTGCAACTTCACGGACACATGCAAAAGCTTCAGGCAAAAGGTCGTCCAGCGTTTCACCGTTCTGGTGTCGTTCCCGAAATTCGGCAGTTCGGCACTTTAAGTCTTGAATCGACAATCCGAGCAAACCACCGCCTAGATCGTTGATCCGAGCAACCGTTTTCTCCATTTGCTTGAGTTCGCGGCTGTTGCGAGTTCCAAACAAATTACGGATTAACTGGCCGAACATAATCTTAAGGGGGTTGGGAAAACGTTATTTTAACTCGAATCAACGCCGCAACATGGGAACGTCCATAGCGTGGCCAACGTCCGAACGGTATGGTCACTTATATCAAGCGCTAGCATTCGACCAAATGTATATCTTAGATCTATTATGTCTAGATCAAGTTCAAGTAAAGCAAGAAAACATTCACCACTCTTGAATCTAGATGCCGTGCCTGAAAACAAAATAAAAACTCTGTTACGCCGAAGGTCTCATTCTGATAGCTCGAAATCACCCCTCTACCGACTTGTAAACCAAGCTTTAGACCAAGAACACAAAACAAAAATCTTACGATCTATCCTGCCTGCAAACATGGCCCTCCAATTCGAGGTTTCGAATGTTCGTGGGAACAGATTAACAATTCTCGCAAAAAACGCCTCCTGGGCAACCCGGCTCCGGTTCGACACACCGAGGCTGCTCAATCAACTTTGTGAGCTCCAGGAATTTTCTCAAATCGAAGAGATAAAAATTCGTTCTGTGTCATCACTCGAGCCCTCTGTGACTCACCGTAGCCTCTCGGAGAACATGTCGACGCCAGCGAACGAACCGCTTGAAGAGCTCGCCGCTCGAACCGAACAAGCTGAATTAAAAAGTGCATTACGAAAACTCGCTCAGCACGGACGGACGAATTCAACTGGACATGATCCAAAAGCGTAGCCCCGCTTGAACAAGATTCCGGACAACGATTCGCTGGAATCAAATAAAATGGTTTACAAGAAAGAACTTCAGGAAGCTACGTATGCAGGTTCGCCAAATGAAATTGGGTTATCAGATTCATTGCTGTACGTTACGACTTCGTATGCGTCACGATCCGCAAGCAAGCGTCGAACTAAAGCGTTATTCGTCGAATGACCGGATCTAAAGCCACAAAAAGCCCCAATGACGCTATGCCCTAATAAGTATAAATCGCCGATCGCATCAAGAATCTTGTGTTTGACGAATTCATCCCCTTGCCGAAGGCCATCGTTATTAAGGATCCTAAAGTCATCGACGACCACCGCGTTGTCTAAGCTACCGCCTCGGGCAAGATCCATTGAACGCAACTTTTCAAAATCCGCGAGAAAACCAAACGTTCGGGCACGGCTAACCTCTTTCACAAAAGCAGTAGTAGAAAAATCAATCGACGCGTGTCTGACATGTGTCCTAAAAACTGGGTGGTCATAATCCAGCGTGTATTCGACTCGAAAACCGGTGTGAGGAGAAATCGTTACCCTCGCCCCACCTTCCTCGTAACTGAGTTCCTTTAGGACGCGGATGAACCTTTTAGGCGCATCCTGTTCTTGATATCCAGCTGATTGAATTAGAAATACAAAGGGTGCCGCACTCCCATCCATAATAGGCAGCTCTGGCGCACTAACGTCGACAAAAGCATTGTCGATCCCCAGCCCAGCCATAGCGGACATCAAGTGCTCAACCGTCGAAATTTTATTGGATCCTTCGCCTATCGAAGTCGCCATTGTGGTGTCAGATACATTGACCGCGTTCGCTTTCACCGGTATCGGGGAATCACCATCCGTGCGCGTAAACACAATGCCGGTGTTAGCTGGCGCAGGCCGTAAACTCAGATAAACCTTTTCCCCAGTGTGTAGCCCTACACCCGTTGCTCGTATTAGGTTTTTCAGTGTTCTTTGATTAACCATAGCCCCACGTTTAAAACAGGGTTCAAGAACGGCGCTGGATGTTAGCAATCGCGGGTCCCCATGGCCACGAAGCCAATTGGTTAAGTTGTAACCTTTTGTATCGGTCTGTTGCCGGATAAATCGAGCCGGCTCAAGTTTGTTTGGATCCCGATCAAGAGATTAGGGCGCGGGACAATTCACATACTCTGTTAGCTTGTCGTTCCTAGGGGAACGGAACAGTTGGCTTCAATCTGCTTGCCGCCGCAGGAAGGCCGGAATATCCAAATAATCTGCATCCATATTTTCGGATTGTTCGGACGGCACTTCTCGTGTACTGCTAGCCCGACGCTTTTTTCTCATTACCGTGGGCCTATCCAAGTCATCATAATCGGGCCGACCCCCTTCCCCGCCGTCGGTATCGTCACCTTCGAATGTATTGTCGACGACAACGCTTGGAAGTAGGGCTTCGCCAAGTCCCGTCGCAACTACCGTAACGCGAAGCTCTTCTGCAGCTTCCGTATCAATTACGGTACCAATAACAACGAGCCCTCGCTCCGAAGTAAATGCGTTAATGGTCTCGCCAACATCAGTAAATTCACCTATGGATAGATCCGGACCCGCTGTAATGTTAACGAGTACACCCCTGGCACCTTGAAGATCAACATCCTCTAGAAGAGGACTTCGAATAGCAGCTTCCGCTGCATCTCGCGCTCGATTCTCCCCGGCCGCTCTCCCAGTACCCATCATCGCCATTCCCATTTCAGACATAACTGTTCGTACATCGGCAAAATCAACATTGATCATACCCGGCCGAATAATCAGATCTGCAATACCTTGGACGGCACCACATAGCACTTCGTTAGCTGTCGCGAAAGCATCGACCATTGATGTTCTTTCTCCCAGCACCGCCAAAAGTTTCTCGTTCGGGATCGTAATCAACGAATCAACATGCTGGGCAAGTTCTTCGATCCCCTGCTCCGCAGATTCCATTCGTTTTTCGAATCGAAAGGGCTTCGTGACGACCGCCACTGTTAGGATGTCGAGCTCGCGAGCCACCTGCGCTACGACCGGTGCCCCTCCTGTACCAGTACCACCGCCCATACCAGCAGTAATGAATATCATGTCTGCGCCAGAAAGAACTTCCGCGATCCGGTCACGGTCCTCCATTGCTGCCAACCTGCCGATCTCAGGGTCGGCACCGGCGCCGAGTCCCTTGGTAATTGATGCTCCTAGTTGCAATATGGTCTTGGCGTCCAAACTCTTTAGAGCCTGGGAATCGGTATTTGCCGCTATGAAGTCAACGCCTTCAACATTCTTTGAAACCATATGTTGAATCGCATTTCCGCCGCCACCACCAACTCCAATCACCTTGATAATCGCGCTTTGAGGAGGACTATCGACTAGTTCGAACATAGTTTTTTCCTATTTGAGAGTTTATTCACACATTTTTGTCCAGCCACTTCTTGACTCCGCTAAAAAAGCCGAAGGTTCTAGAATTCCTTTGCTCCGAACGCCTTTGTTCAATTTCTTTGGCGTGTGCTAGTAAACCAACACCGGTGGAATAAATTGGGTTGGTTACTATGTCTTTTAGGCCCGATATGTTTTTCGGAAAACCGAGGCTAACTGGCATGTGGAATATCTCTTCCGCTAATTCCACTACGCCTTCCATCTTCGAAGATCCACCTGTAAGAACGATGCCCGCCGCAACAAGGTCTTCGAAACCGCTACGTCTTAATTCAGCCTGAACAAGAGTAAAAAGCTCGGCATACCGCGGCTCAACCACTTCCGCCAACGCCTGCCTAGAGAGCTCACGCGCGCGCTTATCGCCTACTCCCGGAACCTTGATGTAGTCACCTTCTTGAGCTAATTGAGTGAGTGCACAGGCGTAACGAATCTTGATTTCTTCGGCGTGTTGGGTCGGTGTACGAAGCGCCATCGCAATGTCGTTCGTGACCTGATCACCCGCGATCGGGATCACGGCCGTGTGACGTATCGCGCCGTCCGTAAACACAGCGATATCACTTGTTCCACCGCCGATGTCCACCAGGCAAACACCCAGGTCTAACTCGTCGTCGGTTAGAACAGCGAGGCTTGAGGCCAGCTGTTCGAGGACGACGCCCCTAACTGCGAGGCCACATCTTTCAATGCACTTCTCAATATTTTGAGCCGCGTTAACCGCGCCTGTCACAAGGTGAACTTTGGCCTCTAGGCGAACGCCTGACATCCCCAGAGGCTCTTTAACACCCTCTTGGCTATCGATTACATATTCTTGTGGAAGAATGTGGAGGATTTTTTGGTCAGCCGGTATCGCTACCGCCTGAGCAGCGTCGATCACCCGTTCTACGTCCTGCGGGATCACTTCCCGGTCACGAATAGCTACGATCCCATGCGAGTTAAGACTACGAATATGACTTCCAGCAATACCTGCATAGACTTCTTCAATGTCGCAACCCGACATCAGTTCAGCTTCTTCCACAGCCCTCTGAATTGACTGGACCGTCGATTCGATATTCACTACAACGCCCTTTTTTAATCCTCGCGACGGATGGGATCCGATACCTATAATTTCAATTTCATCCAGCTCGTTGATTTCGCCCACGATGGCGGCAACTTTGTTGGTCCCGATGTCGAGGCCTACGATTTGGTTGTTTGTGTTGTCTGAAGCCATACCTATAACCCGCGTGAAGCCACTAACGTAGAAATTTCCTCATCCCACTCGATCGCGACGCCACTGGGGTATCTCGCATCCGCCCTTACCACGTGATCTTCATTACCTTGAAGTACCTCTTCGTACACGCAGACAAAGCGTCTCAAACGATTCAGAACGTCCGTCTTGCCCGTCGTAACCGAAAGCCCGTTAGCGAAAGTTACGGTCCAGCCAGCTACTCTCGATTCATCCAATTCAACAATGCGCAGACCTGACCGCCCGACCAACGTGGAAAAGGTTTCAAATAACCTCATAGATGTGGCGGAATCCGAGGACGTAGCATTAACCAATGGAAGATTACCTTGGTAGTTTTCAGCCATGCTGAGAACGTCGCCCTTCCCATTTAGGTACCCGTCAAATCCCCACCGCACGGTCGGTAACTCTCGATTCACAGTGACATGTACGGAATTCGGCCAATTTCTTCGAACTGTTACAGCCCGAATCCAATCGATATCCGCTATTTTTTCCTGTAGGTCCGAGGGGTTAATGGCACCACCCATCGACATCGCCTCATTCACCGCCGCGACGACGATCGTCCGTTCGGCGTCCGACAAGTCACCCTCAACACGAACGAGATCAAGTGGCCCGGTTATGTATCCCCATACGGTCCGGCCGCTCTGAACCGCCAGCACCAGCAAAGCAAGAGCAGTTATAACGCTGAGTGATCGACTAACCAAATTAACAAGACTCCATGCCAGCCGAGACGAGACTTACGTTGCCCGCCCCTTGAACAATTACCACATCACCCTCGTTCGCGAGTTTCCTTACCATCTCACACGCTTCGTTAGGGTCCGATACAACTATTGGATTGACGCCGCCCCTTTGCCGTATTCCCGCTGCTAAATTTTTGCTGTCGGCTCCGGGTATCTCTTGTTCTCCCGCTGAGTAAATTTCGATCAATATGAGCGCATCAACCTCAGAAAGAACCCGGACAAAGTCGTCGTATAGATCGCGCGTTCGAGTATATCGATGCGGCTGATAGACCATGAATAACCGTCTTGAAGGCCAGACGCGACGCGCGGTATCGAGCACGTTCGCAAGCTCTGTGGGGTGATGACCGTAGTCGTCGACTAGGGTTAGATGTTTTTCTTTAACCGTTATTTCCCGTGTTTCAAACCGTCTGCCGATGCCGCGGAAATTTCTTAGGCCCTCTCGAATCGGGCCGTCGGCGATTCCTTCTTCGGTGGCGACAGCCACCGCTGCCACCGCATTTCTAACGTTGTGGAACCCCGGCAACGGAAGTTCCACATTTAATTCACTACGTTCCTCGGGACGTTCGATCGTGAACCGCCAATTGCTTTGGTCGTATTCCACGTCTTTGGCGTGAAAATCGGCTTCTGCAGAGAGACCATATGTGTACACCGGTCTCGCCAATTCTGGCATCAATGAAAACGCAGGTTTATCGTCTAAGCATAAGAAGACATGGCCATAAAACGGCAAACGATGGACAAATTGAATAAATGTTTGTTTGAGTTTTTCAAAATCATGGTCGTAGGCTGAAAGATGGTCTTGATCGACATTCGTGATTACGGCAACCATGGGTTGAAGAAACAGGAAAGAAGCGTCGCTTTCATCCGCCTCAGCAATTAAATACTTTCCACCACCAAGCTTGGCGTTTCGCCCTTCGCTTTTGAGTAAACCGCCAACGACGAATGTCGGATCAAGACCAGCTGCTTGGAATATACTGGTGATAAGCCCCGTCGTAGTAGTTTTACCGTGGGTACCAGCAACAGCGATACCATGTCGATAGCGCATTAATTCCCCTAGCATTTCGGCCCGAGGGACAACGGGTATTCTCTGCCGATGGGCTTCAACGATTTCTGGGTTGTCAGTATCCACCGCGCTGGACACAACGACTACATCCGCACCTTCGACGTTCCTGGGTTCGTGTCCCACAGAAACTTGCACCCCTAGTTCTACGAGCCGACGGATAACACGAGAATCCGTGATATCTGATCCCGTCACAGAGTACCCTTGGTTCAACAGCACCTCTGCGATACCGCTCATACCCGAACCGCCTACGCCAACAAAATGAATGCGGTTAACCCGCGGCATTTCAGGTACGACGCTAGATTTTTCAACCTCTCGTCTCAAGACTTGCGTCCTCGAGTGGTTCTAGCCGAAACTTCAAAACTGGCGCGTTGGATTAGGCCCATTAACATTGAACAGACGAGAAGACTGTTTCCCCCATAACTTATGAATGGCAAAGTTAAACCCTTCGTCGGAAGAACACCGGTATTTACTCCGACGTTAATGAGAACCTGAGATCCTATTAAGAGGCTGGCCCCGTATGCCAAATATCCGGCGAACGCACGATCAGCATCAACGGCTTTTCGGGCAATCCTAAAGCCACGCAATACCATAAAACCCAGAAGGCCGATTACGAAAACCGCACCTACAAGGCCAAGTTCCTCGGCAATAACGGCAAAAATAAAATCGTTATGCGCCTCGGGTAGATAAAAGAGCTTCTGGATCCCATCGCCTAGGCCAATACCTGTTATTTCTCCACGACCAAACGCTATCAACGCTTGCGTGAGTTGATAACCACCACTAGATGCCGAAGCCCAGGGATCAAGAAACGTTGCGAGACGTTCAGTCCTTTCTGGGCTGATTAAGATAAGTAAGAAGAGTGCGCCACTAACAAAAACTGCGGCTAACAAAAGCTGCGGCAACCGCAGACCAGCCAGGAACGCTAAACCTGCTACCAACACCAATAGAATAACGAGAGTGCCGAAATCGGGCTCTATCAGGACTAGGAGAAAAACAGGCGTGAGCCAAAGCATCGGGCGTAGGAGCTCGGTACCTCCGTGCTTTACTTTTTCACCAGAGCGAGACAGAGAACCAGCGATATAGATAAGAACCAAAAACTTAATCCATTCGGATGCTTGGAAAGTGAAGAATCCGAAATCAATCCAACGTCTGCTGCCGTTAATCACGCTTCCTATACCCGGAATCAACACGACAACGGCCAACAAGAGTGCTACGAACAAGCACGTTTTGTGTCCGAATTCCCATAGCTTCAAAGGCAGCGAAACCACGACCCCAAACGCACATATTGACGCGAGGACGTGCGCAACGTGCCTAACTGCATACGAGATACCTGTGACGTCGAACGCCGATGAAGCCGAAGCAACCATAATCACGCCGATCACCAATGCTATGAGCCAAGTGATCACGAGGGATATATCGAAATTCGCAGTCACTTGGACATGCCTTCCACAATGCGAGTAAAAGCCTGTCCACGAACTACGAAGTTCTCGAACATGTCGAAACTCGCGCACGCGGGCGAGAACAGAACTACATCGCCAGGAAGCGCGTCCATTCGTGCCTTCACCACCGCGTCGTCAAGGTCAGAAGCAAAGGCTACGGGCGTGCCCGGAATGTTCGCTGCGATAAGTCTCGCATCTCGACCAATCAATACCACGCTTCGAACATGGCCAGGGATAGCCCGTCCCAACGCGGCGAAATCTGCGCCCTTGCCCATCCCCCCCGCGATCAGGACGATTCTTCGAGATGACGGTTGAGTAATCACTCCTTCAATTGCGGCAATGCACGATCCCAAGTTGGTAGCTTTCGAGTCATCCACATACGTGACATCGTCAATACGACCAACAGTCTGGATCCGATGGGGCAAGCCCTCAAAGGTTCTAATAACCTGTTGACAAACATCGACCCTGGCGCCGGCAAAATGTGCGATGGCCGCAGCCGCTACGACATTAAATCGATTGTGATCACCCGTAAGCTTAATCGCGTCGCTATGCACAAACCTTCCGTCAATAACTACTCCATTTTCGATTACACGCCATCGTTCATCTTTATTGACCGCAACGGATGGCACGTCATCTGGCGGTCGAGAAAGGGGGTCGTCGCCGTTAAAAACGGCAAATCCACAATCTCTGTATATCCTTCGTTTAGCCGATGCGTATGCTTCAAGCGAAACATGTCTATCTAGATGGTCGTCACTGATATTAATGATCGAGGCGACATCGAAACTTCTTGCTGCCAGTCGTTCCAGTTGAAAGCTCGATAACTCAAGAACGTAACCTGCAAAACCACCGTTAAGTAGATCCAAGGCCGGAGGTCCTAGATTCCCCCCGACGCCGAACGCTCGGTCCTCAAGCATCGAGCTTACTAGTGTCGTTACTGTGCTCTTTCCATTGGTGCCCGTAATTCCGATCACTGGGCCATCTGCCGCTTCCATGAATAAGTCTATGTCACTGACAAGTTCGATCCCCGAAGAAAGAGCTTTCTTCACCAAGCAATGGTTAAGAGGGAGGCCCGGACTAACGATCAATGTCGAAACCGAATCGATCGCACGACCAAAGTCCTTTGGCTTTATCAGGGATGCTTGAGGAAAGTTTTGATAAAAAGTTTTCGAATTTGGAATCGGACTTTGATCGGTGTCAAATCGCGTATCGCAGATGATGAGGTCTCGTTTCCCATGAAGATGTCTAACGCACGACATACCACTAACACCAGCGCCTAAAACTAAAATGCCGTTCGGTTTCATCTTAGTTTCAACGTGGACAATCCAAACATCACGAGCATTAGCGTGATAATCCAGAATCGAACGATTATTTTGGGTTCGGGCCACCCCTTCAATTCGAAATGGTGGTGGATAGGCGCCATCCGAAAAACACGTTTACCCGTGAGCTTGAAACTAGTTACTTGAACAATTACGGAAAAAGCCTCGAGAACGAATAAGCCCCCCATGATCAAGAGGACGATCTCGTGTCTAACCATTACCCCTACAGCACCCAGAGCCGACCCGAGTGCAAGCGATCCCGTGTCCCCCATAAAGACCTGCGCGGGATAAGCGTTGAACCAAAGAAAACCAAGACCAGCCCCTATTAACGCTCCGCAGAACACGGAAAGCTCACCGGCGCCCTCGACGTAGGGAATTTGCAGGTACGTCGCGAATTCAATGTTACCGACAAGATAAGCGATGAGGCCCAACGCCGCGCCGACAATAACCGTGGGTAAAACTGCCAGCCCGTCCAGCCCATCTGTCAGATTTACCGCGTTACTCATGCCCACAATTATTAGGTATGCCAAAAAGACGAATCCGAAAGCTCCAAGAGGGATCGATATTGCTTTGAAGAAGGGCACGATTAGAGTGGTGTCGGCCGACGACGAGGCGGTGTTGTATAGAGCAACCGCAGCTCCAATACCAAACACCGATTGAAACAAATACTTCCAACCCGCAGAAAGCCCGTGGGAGGGGCTTGACCGCGAAATCTTTACGAAATCGTCAATCCATCCAATAGCGCCGAAGGAGAGAGTGATGCACAGAACAATGCGTATATATCGGCTACCAAGATCTCCCCACAATATCGTGGTCGCCAAAATCACTACAACAATCAGTGCGCCGCCCATCGTTGGCGTACCGGCTTTGCTTTGATGAGACCTCGGCCCATCTTCGCGAACGACTTCGCCAATTTGATGAGTTGAGAGCTTGCGAATAAGAACCGGGCCTAGGGTTAGAGACAAGAACATGGCGGTGCCTGCGCTTACCATCGTCCTAAAGGTCAAGTACTGAAATACTCCGAAGGCGGCTACAAACTGCGACAAATAGTCGGTCAACCAAAGGAACATTAGTCTGTTAGCCCTAGTAGGTTCTTGACGAAATCTCGATCATCAAATACGTTCTTCTCGCCCTTGATTTCCTGCGTGTTCTCGTGACCCTTACCTGCAATCAACACGACATCATCGGAAGACGCAGCGTGCAGGGCTTCGCGAACTGCCGTGGCCCGGTCGGGAATCAAGCGATACGCATCCCAGTTTCCAAATCCATCCACAATTTGCTTATTGATGAAGTCGACTTTTTCTGAACGCGGATTATCCGCAGTGACGATCGCCATATCCGCCTGGCCGGCTACGACCGCTCCCATCATCGGTCGCTTGCCTTGATCGCGATCTCCACCGCAACCAAATACACATATTAAGCGTCCACCCATGTGGGTTCGGATAGCTGACAGGGCTAGTCTCAGTGCTTCTGGCGTGTGCGCGTAATCAACCACGACCGCAGGCTTGCCATCGATTCGATACGTCTCCATACGGCCAGGAATATAAGGAAGACGCTTAAGCAAAGCAGTGATTTCACTTAGCGCGTACCCCCGATGCAGAGCAACCCCTAAAGCGGCGGCAACGTTTGCCACGGAAAAGTCTCCAAACAGCGGCAGATCAAAGTCGGATTCGCCCCACTTCGTATGCCATTTTCCGACGACGCCATCTCGCGTGTACTTGTCCACAACCCAACTAACGTCAGCTTCTTTAGTTGTGCCGTACGTAACACAAGTCAAATCGCGAGCCCGCAATTGGGACACGAGTTCTCGACCAAACGGTTCATCGGTATTTATCACGGCAGCCGTCAAGCTGCCAAATTCAAACAACTTTCGCTTCGCCACAGCGTATTCGTCCATGCCGCCGTGGTAATCAATATGGTCTCGGCTAAGATTCGAGAAAACGGCCACATCGAACGACACGTCGGCAACTCGGTTTTGTTCTAGCGCATGCGAACTTACTTCCATAGCGACGGACCGTTGCTTCATCGAACAAAGGCACCGCAACCTTTGCTGTACCGTTACGGCATTCTCTGTCGTTAGATGCGACGGGCGAAGGTTCCCGATAACTCCCCACCCAATTGTTCCCATAAACCCCGTCCGCTCCATTAAAGCGGCACAATGGTGCGCAATCGATGTCTTACCGTTGGTGCCTGTAACGCCGATGCAAAACAAGCTTTCACTAGGTTCGTTACAGAATCGACCTGCAATTGCGCTCAACTGCACGGCCAAATTTGGATCGACGACAATCGGAACGTCAAACGACCCGGCGATTTGATGTTCAGCGCAGACCGCGTCCGCACCACGCCGAAGGGCCTCATCGACGAAATCGTGACCATCGAACTTGCTACCTTGGAGAGCAAAGAACAAATCTCCCGGTGTTACTGCGCGCGAATCGATGCAAATTCCATCCACTTTTATGGGATCGACGTCAGTGCGGTCGAGTAGCTCGTTAAGCCGCACGATCAAAACCCTCACGCGCGTTTTCTCGGTCCGTCACTACTAGGTTTTCGGGGGCAACGCCTAATATCCGTAGGGATCTGGCCAAAATGCGTGCGAAGACCGGAGCCGCGACTTCCCCGCCCCCCACATGTTCCCCTAGTGGTTCATTAATTATTACTACAACAACGACCTGGGGATCACGGGACGGCGCAATACCAGCGAACAGGGCAACGTGACGCGTGTCGTCATAAGTCCCCGATGTAACCTTTCGCGATGTCCCTGTCTTTCCGGCGACTGCGAAACCAGGAACTTGAGCCTTCGGTGCCGTTCCTTTTGAACTGGCAACACCCTCCATCATGCGGAGTAAAGATACGACGTCACTTTCTTCGAAGACCCGCTCCTCAGATGCCCGTGGTAATCCTCGTATCAAGTTCACCTGGCGCCTAACGCCCCCCGACGCTATCGTCAGATAACTTTGTGCGAGCTGCATTGCGGAAGCCGTGACGCCATAACCGTATGCCAACGATGCACGTACGATTGGATTGTCGATATCCCTGTCAGTAAGTAGACCTGACACCTCACCCGGCAGTCCCGTCGCTGGAATGGAACCGAGACCGGATCGATGAAAAACGTCATACAGATGAGACCCCTCAAGCCCGAGCGCTATTTTCGCGACGCCTACCTGGCTAGACCTAGCGAGAACTTCCGCTAAGGTGAGTTGACCGCGATTGAGCGGATCTTCGATCAATTTTCGACCCACCATCAAGTAGCCAGGCGCCGTGTCAATTACGGTGTCGGGCCAATATCGACCAGTCTCCAGAGCCGCCAAGATAGCGAACGGCTTGGCCGTAGATCCTGGCTCATAAAGATCCGTGATCGCGCGATTGCGCATGCCGTCGAAATCGCGAGCACCAACTCGGTTGGGGTTGTAGGAAGGTTGGTTAACAAGCGCAAGTACATCTCCAGTCGTAACATCCAGTGTTACGACAGACCCGGACCGTGCTCCACTGTGTTCAACGGCTGATTTAAGTTCCCGGTACGCTAGAAATTGAAGACGAAGGTCAATACTGAGCTCAACGTCGTCCCCGAAATCAGGAGCATCGTAAAAATCAAGATCTCTTACCCGTTGTCCGCGTCGATCCGTAAGGACTCGTTTGGAACCGGGCACACCTCGCAGAACGTGGTCCATCGAGAGCTCGATACCTTCTTGGCCCACGTCATCGATATCGGTTCTGCCTACGACATGAGCCGATATTTCGCCAGACGGGTAAAACCGCCGATACTCGCGCTTAAACCGAATCCCTGGTATTTCTAGTGAACGCAGAGATCTCGCGATCGCAGGACTGACGCGACGAGCCAGGTAGACGAATTGGGTGTGTTTACTTCGCTCAAGTCGTTTCATCAGCCCATCAACGGGCCGATCGAGGAGTTCTGCGACGAG
This sequence comes from Pseudomonadales bacterium, assembly GCA_022448085.1. Lineage (GTDB taxonomy): Bacteria > Pseudomonadota > Gammaproteobacteria > Pseudomonadales > Azotimanducaceae > UBA11889. The sequence goes on from JAKUTH010000017.1 coordinate 26,864, forward strand.
GACCAATTCGCGAGCGTCCAGTCTATCCACACTTGGATCCGTCCATACGGATACAACAGGTGTGCTCACGGCCATCGGGTCGCCATTGCGATCCGAAATAACACCGCGGTGGGCCCGAATCTCTGCTACTCGGGTAGCCCGCGCCTCCCCTTGATTCTGTAAAAACTCTCGTTCGGTCACCGCCAAATAGCTGGAACGACCTACCAATCCCAACAATGCAAGTGTAAATAACCCAGTCAGCACAAAATGACGCGGACGGTTCATCGGATGTTCCGATCTTGTGCCCACGATTGCGCTTTCGGCTGGCGAACTACTGCCGTCACCTGTTCAGGAAATCGCATATTCAGGCGTCTTTGTGCAATGCGATCGACATTTTGATAGGACAACAAAGTCCCACGCTCCAACAATAAGCGGCTGTATTCCTGCAATAAGCTGTCTTGAATTTCTTGATTGCCGGTAAGTTCGTGGAACAGCCCCCGGCGATCATCAGTCACACCAATAACCTGGATACCGCTCGCCGCAACACCGAGTAAAGCGAGAACCCCGAAAAAGAACCAGGAAGAGTCGCGGAAACGCTTTCTTCTGGCGTTACTCAATTCGTTCTACGACCTGTAACAAAGCACCTCGAGACCGCGGGTTCTTATTGGTTTCAGCCGCATCCGGGCGTTTCGCTTTGACCACGTATGTGGCGCGCCCCAAGGACGTTCCGCGAACAGGTAAACGTCTAGGCAGCTCTGGACGCACAAGACTCCGAAACTTTTGGCGTACGACCGAGTGTTCTATGCTGTGAAACGTCAACACCCCGATCCGTCCTCCGTCCGCTAGGCGATGGAACCCGGCTTCAATCCCCCGTTTTAATTCGACGAGTTCATCATTAACGTGCATTCGAACGGCCTGAAACACACGAGTAGCGGAATGCTTACGAGGATCGCGTCGTGATCCAGCGCTGTTAATGGCGGAAACCAATTCAGCTGTGGTGCTTAACGGCCTTTCATTGACGATGGACTTCGCAATCGACCGTGCATTTTTTTCGTCACCCAATTCACGTAAGACCTTTATTAAATCTGCGAGATCGACTCTATTTAGCCAGGAAGCAGCACTCTCTCCGCTCTCCGGATCCATTCGCATATCCAGGGGACCGCTGCGCATAAAACTGAATCCACGGGCTGGGTCATCAAGCTGAGGAGACGACACGCCTATATCCATCATGAGACCGCTCAACCCAACACACCGATTACTGGACAGTATCGAATTTATTTCGCTGAAAACCCCCCGCCTTGGATGCACGCGCGAATCCTCTCGTGACAAATCGATGGCCACACGATAAGCGTCAGGATCGCGGTCAAGCACCAACAGCGTGGCTTTAGGTGACAGTTGCCTTAAAAGGGCGCGTGCATGTCCTCCACGCCCAAAGGTGGCATCGAGGTAGGTCCCGTCCGGATCCGTCATAACTGCGTTAACCATGTCGTCCTGCAACACAGGTATGTGGTGCGTCATTTTCGCGTTGTCTCTATACAGACAAACCATCCAAATCACTCAAATCGCTGAAAGCGGTCTTGCGTGTTGCCTTCAGCCATTCTTCTCTTCGAGTTCTCCAGATCTGTTCACTCCATATCTCGAGTTTGTTGGTTTGGCCCATTAGTACGATTTTCTTCTCCAATTCCCCGTACTCCCGCAGCATCGGTGGAATGAGGACCCGTCCTTGAGCATCCATTTCCACGTCGGTCGCATGCCCAATTAATAGCCGTTGCAACAGTCGTGCCGAAGTACCGATATTCGAAAGTGCCTCGAGTCGACGCTGTACTTCTTCCCAATCTCCTAGCGAATAGAGGAGCAAGCACTGTTCGTTAGTATCAATCGTTGCAACCAGGCGGTTTTCCGTGCGCTGCTCTGCTTCCTCGCGAAATCGCGAGGGCAGGGCCATCCGTCCACGCGAGTCCATTGTTACGCTTGCAATGCCTCGAAACATAAGATTGAGACTTCAGATCAAGGCTCTTACCTTCGACGGTAATCAACCCACCTTTAACCTGATTTTCCCACTTTTTTCCACACAAACCCCGACCCTAGATTTGGACGTTAACTTTGTCAAGGATCAATAGCACCTAACCCACAGAAAACTAAGGAAATTTCGGAGATTTATGGGATTACAAATAGTTCACTGGAGTGCGTATATCTATTAGAAATAGATGGTAGAAGTCATTTCCTCGAAAGTACTTTAACTTGATGCCTAAATCCAAGCTCGTAAAGGGTTCTTGCATCGTGTTCGGAAAATTGAGTCGGCCTATAAGCCGGGTTCTGTCTTGGGCAATCATTCGTCTACGGCATCCGTCACCGAATGTCTCTAGCAGCCTACCCAAATCCCGCGCGGACCACGCGAATGGATTCCTATTTAGCCTTGCTCCAGGCGGGGTTTACCTAGCCAGGCCTGTTACCAGAAGCCTGCGGTGCGCTCTTACCGCACCCTTTCACCCTTACCATGCATAAACTGTATGGCGGTCTACTCTCTGCTGCACTTTCCATGGGCTCACGCCCCCCAGGCGTTACCTGGCACCTTGTCCTATGGAGCCCGGACTTTCCTCTGACAAATCATCATGCCAGCGATCGCCTAGCCGACTCGAAGAAGAGCGTACTATCCATTACTCGTTAGGACCAGTGCTCTTTTGTACGCGCGCGCGCGCGTCTCGCCCGTTATTTTAGCGGCCAACCTTGCCGCCTGAGTGGGGGCGAGCTCGGCCAAGAGAATTTGGAGTGTCGAGTCAACATCGGCCCTGAGGACCTTCGTCGTTCCTCCAAGAAGACAAACGATCTCGCCGCGAACTTGTTCGTTCGATGCGATTTCATCTCGAACGCCTTCCACGCTTCCGAAGTAGAGACTCTCGTGGATCTTCGTAAGTTCACGCGCTACAAAAATTTGTCGCCGATTAGCTTCGAGCTTACATAGGGCATCCAAAGTATTCGAAAGTCGCCGCGCAGTTTCAAAGAACAATACTGAGCCGCCATCAATCAACAGTTGCTTTAGTCGGTCCTCACGCGCTCTTGCGCGAGCAGGGATGAATCCTGCGAACCTGAAATCGTGGTTTGGAATCGGCGCGACAGACAAAATCGTCGTAATTGCCGATGGGCCCGGAACAGGGACAACGTGGAGTTTTCGTTTCCACAGCGCGCGTATTAGGTCAAAACCCGGATCACAAATGAGCGGCGTACCTGCGTCGGATACGAGCGCAACATCGCGACCTTCAGCAATTAGATCAAGAACACGAGAAGTCATGTTCTCCTCGTTATGTTCATGCAAGGAGATGAGGTTCGTCGCTTGAATGTCAAAAGCGCTCAAAAGCTTGCGGCATCGTCTAGTATCCTCACACGCAATGACATCAACACTCTCCAAAACTGATATCGCTCGTTCGCTCATGTCGTGGAGGTTCCCGATGGGGGTCGCGACAACATATAAGATTCCATACCGTTCTTTCATGGCATTCCCTATTGGCCTAACCGTCTTGGTCATTCTAGGAGTCGCGGGCTGTCAAATCACACCGCTGGAAATCATCCAAAGGGATCAATATCCCATTTCGTCCAACCTGGAAATACAGATTCGACGAGCCGCAATGAACGCAAGTTCGGCAGAAACTGCGCGACTTTTTTCTTCTGCTGCGAGGCTTTTGTCGACTCACAATGGGACACAACAAACAAAATCCATTATTGCTCGCATCAAAAGTGATCCTGCCCTTTTTAGCCGTCTCAGTCGATCTGATCGCTTCGAAGTCGAGCTCATCGATCTAGAGTTGAACTACTTGGGCACTAATCCCCGCTACAAAAACGATCTGGTAAAACAATTGGAAGCCCTTACCCCGACCACCCTCGCACAAGAAATCTCCGCGTTGGAGCTGGCAGCGCAGATTCGAATCTCAATGGGAGATCATGTCGGCGCCGTTACAACTCTAATAAAACTTAGCACTTACCCGGGTGTCGACGAAAAGCAACTTGCGGTGAGGATCTGGTCTTCAATAAAAGAACTACCACTGGGATACAGTGCCACTCTCGCAAGAAATGCTAATACCGAAGACGAGTTCGCTTGGTGGGACCTTGCCACAAAATTCCTTCGCCCATTAACGCCTACTCTGCAACAGCGTGGGTGGGATGTTTGGAGATCGGCAAATCCCACCCATCTCGCGAATATGCAACCCCCATCGGAAACTTCAATACGACCCGATGAGCCCCGAACCATTGGGCTTCTGTTGCCTCAAAGCGGTCCACTAGCCGAAGCCTCGCGGGCTATTCGAGACGGATTCGTCGCGGCTTATTGGTCTACGCAACTTACTGACGAAATCGAGGCAAATCGACGGCAGAAAATTCTGGTCTATGACACTTCTGGAAACACGATGGCAGACGTTGTCGCGCGAGCCGAAGCGGACGGCGCACAAATCCTATTGGGCCCCTTATCCAAATCCAATGTTCAATCAATGAGCACGTTAAAAACAGACGTCCCCACCATCGCTTTGAACCGAGTAAATCCCACCCTCCAACCGAAAAGAACCGAAGCGCGTGGACCTAATGGACGAATTCCTCAATTGTCCCTAGCAGTTGAGGACGAGGCCTTGGAATTAGCAAAGCGTATCAGTAACGAAGGATTGACTCGGATAATTGTTTTTCGAGACCACACTTCGTGGTCGCATAGGGCGTACGCCGCTTTTGCCGCCTCAATATCAAACAGCGTAGAGATAGTAAGTTTAACGACATTCGATGATTTAAAGGATGTGACAAACGCAGTTGGTCGCGCCTTGGACATTGATGCAAGCCTTATACGCCATACAAACGTCCAAAGATTAGTCAGAAAAGAAATTGAGTTTGTCCCAAGGCGAAGGAGCGATATACATGCCGTAGTTGGACTAGTCGGGTCTAGGGAATACGCATCGTTGGTTGCCGCTTTAGACTTCCATTTCGGATCCGACATACCACTTTTCGTAACTTCTGCCGCACTGCGATCAGACGCCCCAATAAAAAAGAAAAACGGAACGCGATTTGTTGCACTACCCCTGACACTGTTTCCCTCTCGACTTAGACACAACCTGGAAAACGCATTCCCTGCAGCTAAACAGAATCCTTCTTTCTACGCACTCGGGATCGATGCGTATCGACTTGCAAACCAATTTGAACGGCTTATGGCCGGCATATCTATCCCAGCAACCACCGGGAATCTAAAACTAAGTCGAAACAGTTTGATACAGCGAGCACCAGCTTGGGGCCAAATAACGAATAATTCACAGATTGCCCGCCCTCTCTCGATCGTTGATTAACAGAGTGACCACCCATAGTCTCTTTTCTGAATAGGAAACTGTTCTACGTACACGGCTGTTGAAAATAGAACACTTCCCACATCTCTTGGATCAGCCAAAAACACACGTTTTTGTCAACCGAACTTATAATAGGTCAATAAACATTTAACGAGGCTTCACATGTCTGTTAAACCCAGCGTGACAAGCTTACTTTTGGTTTTGATGTTCCTAAACTCGTGCAACTCTTTTAAAAGCGTCCCAACCGCCCGCACTCCAGGAAGAATAATTGACGATGGATTTATCCAACGAATCGCACATCGCCAAATCAGAAGACTCGAACCAAAAATTAATGCCGGCAATATCTCAGTTCATTCCTTTAATCGTACAGTTCTCTTGACTGGTCAGGTCGAAAACTCAGCGCTGGCTACACTAGTTGAGTCGGCCATTTTCAAAATCCGCATCGTAAAGCATATTCACAATGAAATTACGGTAAGCGGCCCGACAAGCATCACCGTTCGCGCTGGCGATGCGTTAGTCAACACGAAGGTACGGTCAAAGTTGTTGATTACACAAAATGTGAACTTAAACCGATTTAAAGTGGTTACCAACAACGGAGTAGTTTTCTTAATGGGTCTGGTTCCTCGAGATGAAGCAAACCGCGCCGTCGAGGCGGTACGAACGGTCTTTGGTGTTCAGAAGGTGGTCAAGATTATCGAGTACGTAGATTGAATCAGCACGATGCTATGTATACATCGGTTTCGTCTAAATGATATTTGAGCTCAAGCCGTAAACCGAAATGTCGCATTGTCCGGCTGCGCGAGATCGCTCTTTCATATTTACCCGCATCTTATTCGCGCATATCCACTTCGGGTTCTGTAAGGCTCTCTTGAAACGTGTCACGTTCGAACATATCGTTCATATATCGTTGCATTGGCTTAAGTTGACGAGCTGACATCTTTAAGTCCAATGCATTCAGGCGCCAGAGAATAGGCGCCACAAAACAATCCACCAGAGTGAATTCGTCGTTCATAAAAAAGGAGCGATCAGCAAATACAGGTGCTATGGCGGTAAGACTTTCTCGTAGCTCTTTTCGAGCCTTATCCATCGCAGTCTCTCGTCCTCTGCCCGCCATTAACACATCGACTCTCTTACTCCAATCAAGTTCGATGCGGTGCATCAATAAACGACACTGAGCCCGTGCGACAGGGTATACGGGCAGCAAGGGTGGATGTGGAAACCGCTCGTCCAAGTACTCCATAATTACAGTACTTTTGTACAACACCAGTTCTCGATCTAGAAGAGTCGGAAGCGTTCCATAGGCGTTGACTTCCGAAAGATTTTCGGGAATCTGTAATGGGTCGACATCTACGACGTCGACGGATACCCCTTTTTCACACAAAACCATCCGTACGCGGTGACTGTAATGATCTCGCGGGTCAGAGAAAAGCGTCATTGACGCCCGTTTCGTGGCGAAGCTCATATTATCTCCGATCCTGAACGTTGCCGTGTTTCAGCACGAACAATGCTTAAATAGAAACCTCACGCTAACAGCGAAGGGCCGATCCCTAGCGCTTCGAATATTGCGGTCGCTTTCGTGCCTTTCGAAGCCCAACTTTCTTTCGTTCTACTTCTCGAGCATCACGAGTTAGTAACCCCGCTTGTCGAAGCGGTAGCCGTAATTTTTCATCGTAATCCACCAAAGCTCTAGCTATACCTAGCCGAATAGCTCCCGCTTGCCCTGAACCGCCGCCGCCCTCGACCGTTATACGCAAGTCGAATTGATCGACCGCATCCGCAACCTCTAAAGGTTGTCGGACAATCATGCGAGCGGTTTCACGTCCAAAATATTCATCGAGCGTTCGATTATTCACTAAAACTCGACCCGTTCCGCTCTGTAGAAACACTCTCGCGGCAGAACTTTTTCGACGCCCGGTCCCGTACTTCGAATCACCCATTCTTTAACTTAGCACCATCGTTTTCGGCTGCTGCGCTCCATGTGGATGCGTATCGCCGGCATACACTTTTAATTTACGGAAAACTGCGCGACCCAAGGGATTCCTGGGTAGCATTCCCTTCACTGCCTTCTCTAATAGCTCTTCAGGCTTGGCCTCACGCAACCTCTTAAGAGACGTGCTTTTTATTCCCCCTGGATATCCACTATGCCTGTAATATATTTTTTTTGTTTCCTTGCTTCCACTAACGAAGACCTTTTCGGCATTCACCACGATAATGTAGTCACCCGCGTCCACGTGTGGCGTGTACTCGGCCTTGTGCTTGCCTCGGAGACGACGCGCAATTTCGCTTGCTAGACGCCCAAGCGTCTGACCCGTGGCGTCAACCACATACCAGTCATGCGCGACATCTTGTTGACGCACACTCACCGTCTTCATTTCGGAACTCGGAGAAATTGGAGCGCGAATCTTAGTTCACGCCCTAATTGTTTTCAACTCTAACCATGCCCTATCAGCCGGTGCTAAGGACGATGCGGGCTCGACAGATAGGCGTTCGATCGCATCTCGATAATGCGACTTTGAGTACGCTCGAATTCGCGCAATAGCTTCGAACCGACGTATAAAGTTTCAATCTCCACCGAAGCGTTAAATAGAACCTTCACTCCGTGATCGTAGAATTCGTCAATCAAACTTATGAAGCGGCGCGCCTGGCTTTCACATTCCCCGTCGAGCTGATGAATCCCCCAAATAACAACCGTATGGAAAAGCCGTGCGATCTCGATGTAGTCATTCGCGCTGCGCGGCCCACCACATAGGGTTGAAAACTCAAACCCAACCGCCCCTTCTGCTCTATAACGAACAGAAATATCACGACCATTGACCGTTACGTGTCCGCCAATCTTAAATGTTCCTCCCGTTAAAGTTGCAAACTCGACCGCAGAGAAAAGATCATCAGTGCCCGCAACTCGATATACCGAGTGCTTCCGAAGGAAATTCAGCCGGTAGTCGGTCCCCGACTCAAGTTTTTCTACACGCATGTGACGATCAATAAGCGCGATTACGGGTAAAAATTGATTTCGCTGTAGGCCATTTTCATACAGATTAACTGGCGCAACGTTGGACGTAGCTATGAGCGTAACGCCCTTCGCGAAAAGAGCGTCCAATAAACCCCCGAGTATCATCGCATCGCCGATATCCGAAACAAAAAACTCGTCTAAGCAAATTATCGAGGCGGACCTAGCAAATCGAGAGGCAACCGCATCGATGGGATCCACAGTACCCTCCAACAAAGCCAATTCTTCGTGAATCCGGCGCATAAAGTGGTGGAAATGTAGTCGTTCGGATATACCCGGCTGCAGTGATTCGTGAAACAAATCCATTAAATAGGTCTTGCCACGGCCCACCCCACCCCATAGGTAAAGACCTCTAATAGGATCCCGAGCGTTGAATCCTAGACCATGCTTAACGCGTGATAATAGCGAAGGCGACGAATAACGAAGCATAATGTTGTGGTGGAGGTCCGTGAAGATTTCGACAATTCGCCGTTGGCGAACGTCGTCAACATAACCGGCCTCAATATTCCGCTCATATCGCGCGTCCGGACGGATTATTTCTAGTTTGCTTGACCACCGCACCCTTAGTTAATCGTCCACGTTACAAAGAAGGATCGGGGCGCGAACCTGGACAGTTGTTTTTTACGGCTTCACGCCGACCGAACCAAACAAATGTCCATCGCGACAATAACCATGAAACTGCCGGCAACGAATTATTCAGCATTAGTTCACGGATCTTCGACACGAGCGCGAGCCGCCGCTGAATGGGCTGTAAGACCCTCCGTATTGGCAAGTGTCGCTGCAATTCGACCTATTTTCTTAGCACCATCAGGTGAACATCGGATGATCGAACTACGTTTCTGGAATTCACGAACGCTGAGCCCGGAAGCGTATCGTGCCGAACCGAAAGTAGGCAGCACATGACTCGGTCCCGCCGAATAATCGCCAAGCACTTCTGCGCTATACCCACCCATAAATATTGCACCCGCGTGCTGAACTAGCGGTAACAATGCGTCGGGTTCCGAAACGGCAAGCTGTAAGTGTTCCGGCGCAAAACGATTAACAAGTGAAATCGCGTCTTCAAGATCACGGCACTTTATAAATGCGCCACGATCCGCAAAGGATCTTTCTATTATTTCGCTTCGTTCGAGACCAGGCATTAACTTTTCGATCTCACGATACACTGCTTCGAGATACGGTCGGTACGGGGAAATCAGAATTGCCTGGGCAGTACGATCGTGCTCTGCTTGGGCGCACAAATCCAGGGCCGTCCATCGAGCGGAAACGGACCCGTCAGCAACTATCAGAGTTTCAGTTGGACCGGCGATACCGTCAATTCCTACAGGTCCAAAGACCAATCGTTTTGCTGCCGTAACGAATGCCCCTCCCGGCCCGACAATCTTATCTACGGACTTTACCGTCTCTGTTCCATACGCGAGCGCAGCTATCGCCTGCGCACCACCAATAGTGTATATCCGATCGACTTCTGCCACGTGCATTGCCGCGAGCACGTGCCGATTGCATTCACCCATGGGAGCTGGCACTACGGCAGTGATCTCGCGAACCCCAGCGATACGCGCGGGAATTACTGTCATAAGTACTGAAGACGGATAAGCGGCCTGACCGCCCGGTACATATACGCCTACATGTTGTATTGCCGTTACTCGGTACCCCAGAAAATTGCCATGTTCGTCCTCAGTCTCAAAAGATTCGTCAATTTCCGCCTCGTGAAACGATTTAATGCGCGCCGCCGCCTCGTCAAGGGCTTTTCTATCGGAGTTGACAAGTAGTTCGTATGCTTCACGACATTGACCTGGAGAGACCGTCAACCGCTCCATCGACGAGACTTCAAAACGATCATATTCTGCGGTCAACGCTATGAGAGCACTGTCACCCTCTGCCCTGACTCTTTCGATGGCGGTTTTAGCCCTGATCTCGATTGTCGCATCTTCCCGCGCCTCCCACTCGAGAAGGTTTCCCAGACGATTCTCGAAATCAGCTTCGTCGGTATCGATTCTTACTATGTTGACCAAGAATTTACCTTGATTTCAACGCGACGAAAGACGCTGTACGTCGGCCCCAATTGATTGCAATTTTTCCTCAATACACTCGTACCCCCTGTCAATGTGGTAAATCCTGTCCACTAGGGTCTCACCGTCCGCGACCAGACCTCCAATAACTAAGCTGAATGATGCTCGCAAATCAGTCGCCATCACGGGAGCGCCCCGTAGTCCCGTCACCCCCTTTACGACGGCTGTGGTTTTACCGTCAAACGATATGTCCGCGCCTAACCTCACCAATTCATGAACATGCATGAACCGATTTTCAAAAATTGTCTCGGTTATACGACTGGTACCGTTACTAATGGCATTAAGGGCAACGTACTGTGCTTGCATGTCTGTCGGAAATCCTGGATAGGGCTCAGTACAGATATCGACAGCAGTCAGATCGTGAGCCCCCGCATCTACTCTTATCCAATCATCACCCATCGTAATCGAAACGCCACTTTCTTGAAGTTTCTTAGTAACAGCCTTGATGTGTCCAGGGCACGTATTCCGAAGCAAGAGATGCCCTTGAGTGGCTGCTGCAGCAATCAAATACGTACCTGTTTCTACTCGATCAGGCATGATTCGGATTTCTCCTCCTTGGAGAGAACTTACTCCTTCTATCATTAGAGTATCTGTACCAGCTCCTTCGATTCGCGCACCCATCGCCACTAAACATGCCGCGAGTTCTGTCACCTCAGGTTCACACGCGGCATTGTGGATAGTGGTTTCACCACGCGCGAGCGTCGCCGCCATCATCAAATTTTGGGTACCTCCAACTGTTTTTACGTCCATGTCTATTTTTGTTCCCGTCAACCCTTTCTTTGCATCTGCAACGACATAACCCTCTTCAACTTGGATGTCAGCGCCCAACGCCGACAACCCTTTGAGGTGCTGGTCAACGGGTCTGGGGCCAATCGCGCAACCTCCTGGTAGCGATACTTCGGCGTGACCGTGGATTGCTAGCAATGGTCCCAGAACGAGGAACGAAGCCCGCATCGTCTTAACAAGATCGTACGGCGCCCGGAGATTCACGATATCCCGAGTGCGAACTTCTATCGTCATATTTTCTTCAACTGTGACATCGAGGCCTATGGTTCCAAGGAGCTCGATCATAGTCGTCACATCATTGAGGTGGGGGACATTCGCTATTCGAAGCGATTCTTCTGACAAAATTGACGCTGCAAGAATCGGCAGGGCCGAATTCTTTGAACCCGAAATAGTGATCGTGCCAGTCAGGGGATTTCCACCCCTTATCAGCAATTTATCCACTAAATTCTCTTTAAAACGATTGGCTAAAGACCGTGCGGAGTGAGCGCTTTAATTGTAATCGCATGCAAAGCTCCAGACTCAATGAGATCAGCTATGCAGCGGTAGACCTTTTGTTGACGCTTGACAGGCGCAAGGCCTTCAAAAACATCAGCAATGATTCGAATAGCTGCCCGATTGCCATCCATATCGACCGTAATCTCTGCGCTTGGAAATTCAATTTCAAGCCTCTTTCTGAGTTCGGTCTCCATCTCTGTTCTACGCCTAAATTTATGCGACCGACCACCTGACACGGGGCCTATACGTGCGCACTATAACAGCGCGGTAATTGTGTGTTCGAGAGTCTTGCTACAATCCTTCTGATTTCACTTCCTAGTAATTCACTTTCATTTTGTTGCAGTCCACCGCCATTCTTGTCGTCGGCTTAATACTCCTCGTATGGAGCGCCGAACGTTTCGTATCGGGAGCAGCAGTCACCGCGACCAACCTTGGAGTTTCCAAGATCGTAATCGGTCTTACAATTGTGTCGATCGGCACTTCGGCGCCCGAAATACTCGTCGCAATTTCAGCATCACTGGAAGCTGCTCCGAAACTAGCAATTGGAAACGCCATTGGATCTAACATTGCCAATATCGGCCTCGTGCTCGGCGTCACAGCGATTGCAGCCCCATTGCCGTTTTCCCACGAGATAGTTAAGAACGAAGTGCGCTGGCTTATCGGCGCGACTTTGCTCGGACTATTTTGTCTCGCTAACCTGTTCCTGGGATCGCTGGATGGGCTGCTGTTGTTGGCGGGACTAGGCCTAATTCTCTATCTGATGTTCGCCAAACAACGTTTACGACCGCGATTGCACGGCGTTGCGAACAATGAACTGGGTCAAATACCTGCTATGCCCAAGCAAAAAGGGGTACTTTGGCTCATTTTCGGCTTGTTACTCTTACTTTTATCAGCCGAAGTTGTGACGCAAGAGGCTGTAAAAATAGCCCAACTACTAGCCATTGACGAGCTCATTATAGGTCTAACGATCGTTGCTATCGGCACTAGCTTACCGGAACTCGCGGCAAGTGTTAGTGCCGCTGTTAAAGGGCACTCTGACATTGCAATCGGCAACATTATCGGCTCAAACATTCTCAATGTTCTGGCTGTTCTCTCCGTGCCCGCGCTAATGCACCCGATCGGAATTGACTCCGTTGTTTTATGGCGAGATTACGGCGTAATGACCGCATTGACCCTTGCTCTCATAGTTTTTGCTCTTTGTCGCGAATCTATTTCGCGACTCGAAGGAGCTTTAATGCTCACTATCTGGATAGGCTATAACGTGATCCTCTATATGCAGGCATCTGAGTGAACAAAGATCTTCGTTCAAAGCTAGCTAGGACTGAAATGCTTATTCTTGACGTGGACGGAGTCTTGACCGACGGACGACTTTTCTACGGATCCGGGGGGATTGAAATGAAGGCTTTCAATGCGCATGACGGCTACGGACTCAAGAAAATCCAACTGGAAGGTATCTCAATCGCCATCGTTTCTGGACGTACCTCGGATATCGTCGAAAAAAGGGCCAAAGAATTGAATATTCGCTTTCTTTTTCAAAACGTCGCCCAGAAAAACGAAGTCCTTGAGGAACTACGCCAAGAAAGCGGCATCGAACCTCGGCACATGGCCCATGTCGGAGATGATCTACCGGACCTAGCTCTGTTTCAAAGCGTCGGCCTCGGGATTGCCGTCGCTGACGCGCGTGTAGAAGTACGAAAAAGTGCCGATTTCGTCACGAAAGCAAAGGGGGGTGAGGGTGCGGTGCGAGAAGTGTGCGAACTTATACTGGCGTCACGTCTCGAAGGAAACGAATGATTCGCTGGTACCTGATCGCCGGACTCGTCGTCGCCACATTCTTCGCCTTCTGGGGGTTGGAGTCCGAAGAAATGTTGCACCGTACCTTACCACCAGAATTGTCGGATCGGCCTAATCTTTACCTTGAAAACGCAAGAATCAGCCAATTTGGTTCGCATGGTCTAAACCAATACACGATATCGTCAAAGGCGATCAGCCAGCATGGGGCGACGGGTCACTCGACTCTGGTACAACCTTCCTTGACCTTCCATCAGCCGGGTGAATCTCCCTGGTATATTTACTCAGAGCTCGGAGAGATCAAACGGTATTCAAGCGCCCAAAACGCGCCGCCCGGTGACGCGATCGGTCCTGGAACATCGATTCACTTCACGGGTCAAGTGCGGCTTTCAAGAGGCCGTGACAATCAAACACTCATGGAGCTTCAGGGTGAATCGTTGACAATTTTTCCGGAACTAAAGCGCGTTGAATCGAACGAGCCTGTTATTATCGAAACATCTTCAAGCAATGCCCGCGCCGCGAGTTTTGAATGCGACCTTGAACAAAACTTTTTGCAACTTCGATCCTCAACCGATCAGCGGGTTCACTTTATCATCCTTCCGAAAACGCGGATTTGAAGTTATTGCTGTTTGTTGGTGTTTAACGTCGCTTTCTGCCCCCGATTCCTCATTTGATAACGAAACGCCAATCCATATTCGTGGCGACGATCTGCGCGGAGACATGACGACCCGCACAGTGATCAGTGGCTCAGTAACATTGGATCAAGGAAATATTCATGTCGAGGCAGACTCGATGACGATCGATTGGTTGGAAGGTGAAGTGCAAAGAATTACAGCAAACGGAGATAAAGCTCACTTCACGCGAACTATTAGCAAGGACAATTCCTCAATCGATGCGCGGGCCCGCAACATAATCTATCACCGTGAGCTCAACCAAATAGAACTCCAGGGGATGGCGTTTCTTAGACAAGGAGGCAGCCTATTTCGTGGCGAAAAAATTCTCTACGACATCGGAGCCGGCCTAGTAAAGGCCGATTCTGGAATGTCGGGAGGAGTTGAATTCATCTGGGATCCTCGAGAATAAGTTCTCGATGTCAATCCTACGAGCAGCTAATCTCCACAAAAGCTACCGCGGCAGACCGGTTGTTAACGATTTATCCATCCACGTCTCGAGCGGAGAAATCGTTGGACTTCTGGGACCCAACGGTGCCGGGAAAACCCTCAGTTTTCACATGGTTGTGGGGCTGGTGAGACTGGACAGTGGCACGGTATCAATCGATGAGCACGTCCTCTCCAATGCACCCATGCATCAACGCGCCCAGAAAGGATTGGTTTATTTACCCCAGGAACCGAGTGTTTTTCGAAAGCTCTCCGTTGAGAACAATTTGCATGCCATCATTGAATTGAGGAGTGATCTTGACAAGTCGCAGAAAAAAGCTTTAGCACAACAGCTTCTTTCAGAGTTTAATCTACACGAGATTAGCGAAGTGATTAGTGAGCGACTTTCTGGCGGAGAAAGGCGTCGACTAGAGATTGCTCGCGCGCTCGCAAACCAGCCGCGTTTTTTGTTGCTCGACGAGCCGTTTGCTGGCGTCGACCCAATTTCTGTTGACGACATTAAGGTTGAAATTCGCAAACTTGCAACTCGTCAAATCGGCGTACTCATCACCGACCACAACGTTCGAGAAACCTTGGATATCTGCGATCGAGCATACATCGTAAACGAAGGCCGCATCATTGCCGATGGAACGGCACACGACGTACTATCAGATGAGGTGGTACAACGAGTCTATCTAGGGCAGCGGTTCTCTATTTAGACAGCGATTACAGATCGCCAGCAATAACCATCGAACCGATTGGAATATGAAACACATTCCCTCAATTAAAACCCGCCAACGGCTCAAGGTTACGCCACAGTTGCGAAACGCGATAGGGCTATTACAGCTTTCCGGCAGCGAACTTCAGCTCGAAATTCAGCAAGCTATCGAAACAAACGCACTCCTCGAAATCGAAAACAATAACCCTCACCAATTCGTCGATGAGGTCGTAGATACGAATTCTAATCCATACAACGAATCGATAAGAAGCGATTCAGATTGGCCGAACGATACTCGTATTGAAGACCAGGACGACCTATACGCTGACGAAGATTCAGGCATCGATCGATATTGGCTACCCGCTCATGAGAGATCCGATATCGATATATCCCGCGTGGACGCCTACGAAGTTGCTGATCATTCGGTGTCGCTGTCAGATCATCTTACCCAGCAAATAGATTTCGCATCACTCACGGTTGTACAAGACGCAATAGCCCAGGCAATTATCGACGGCATCAATGATGATGGGATGCTGAAAAACAGTTTGGTCGAAATAGCGGCGAGCCTTCGCCCGGAGGTAAATGCGTCTTTGGTCGAAATGGAGAAGGTCCTGAAGGTTATTCAAGATCTAGATCCGCCCGGCGTGGGCTCCCGAAATCTCCAGGAATGTCTCCTGATACAACTGCGACTTCTTCCTAAGGACTCCCATTCAAAAAGGGTCGCAATACGAGTATTAGCCGATCATTTTGAATTTCTCGCGTCGCAAGATTTCGATCGGCTTTCCCGCATTTTGAATATACCAACCAAGGACTTGCTTGAAGCAGTCGATTTGGTCCGATCACTCAACCCGAGGCCTGGTTCAGCAATTGGTTCCGCTCTCACTGAATACGTCACACCCGATGTGATCGCCCGCGAGGACAATGGTCGATGGCTGGTTGAATTAAACCCAGACGTTACACCCCGAGTAAGAATTAATCCCATATACGATCAACCTTCAACTATGTCGACGAAATTTCGGTCCAATGATTACGTTCGCGAAAACTTACGACATGCAAAGCTATTTCTTCAAGGTGTAGAACATCGAAATTCAACCTTGGCCAACGTTTCTCGTTGTATCGTCGAGCACCAACGCGGATTTCTAGAGCAAGGGTTGAGTGCAATGAAGCCGCTGTCTCTAGCCAATATCTCGTCTAAATTGGACATACATGTATCTACGGTTTCGCGAATCACGACTCGCAAGTACCTACTGACGCCCCGAGGGTTATTTCCTCTGAAGTATTTCTTCTCCAAAACCATCTCCACAAGCGATGGGGAACCAGTAGCTAGTATTGCCGTTCAAGAATTGATCCGGAACATAATAAATCGCGAAGAAAAACAGGATCCGTTATCCGACAACTCGATCTCAAAACTACTTGAGTCTGACGGGATGAAAATAGCCCGACGAACGGTTACGAAATATCGGGAAATCATGGCAATTCCAACGTCTAACAAACGCAAAAAACACTATTGGGCATTGGGGATTCAAGTACGACGGAATACATTAGTCGGTTCAAAGAGTATTGAACGTTGATGATTGATTTCGGATCGATATTACCCTTTAGCTGTGTGCGACGAGGCTTAGACGCCACTTCAAGAAAGGCCTCTCTTGAAACGGCAGCTGAGCTGATCGCCACCACTCAAGAGAGTATCGGTGCACGACACCTACTCGAGGCGTTGATGGCGCGAGAAAAGCTAGGTAGCACTAGCCTTGGAGATGGCATTGCAATTCCGCATTGTCGATATCCGGACTGTCAAAAGCCCGTCGCCTCACTCTTTTACCTGTCCGACCCTATTGGTTTTGACGATCAAAAAATCGACCTTCTATTCGTTCTCGTTGTACCGGAACAAGAAACCCGCCTGCACCTGGATCTCTTGGCTATTCTGGCACGAGTTTTCGACCGTCAACCAAATGCTCAGGATCTGCGAAAAACGCGAAACGATCGAGAACTGTACGAAGTTTTTCAACGCCAAGTTGCCGAGGCATTAGCGGAGTGAAATTGATCGTCATCAGCGGACGGTCAGGTTCAGGGAAAAGCACTGCACTTAACGCTCTTGAAGATGAGGGTTTCAGTTGTATTGATAATTTTCCGGCCGGCCTGCTACCACAACTAATTCAATCTAATTTCGAGGCCGAAATCATCCAAGATCTCGCAGTCTGTATCGATGCGCGGAATGTACCAAAAGATCTCGAACAACTGCCCCTGCGGCTTAATGCACTCGACCAAATCGATCTGAAAATTCAAGTCATATTTCTCGATGCGCGTGCCGATACTCTGATACAACGCTTCAGTGAAACCCGCCGTCGACACCCCCTCACTCACCTCTCCAACGATTTACGCGAGGCTATCGACATGGAACGAGAGGTCCTTGCTGTCGTTTCTGAGTTGGCCGACCTGCAGATAGACACTACAACATTAACTGCCGTAGACCTCGTGGCAATGATCAAAGCCCGTGTAATCAACAAATCCGCTAATAGCATGTCACTTCTTTTTCGGTCGTTCGCATTTAAGAATGGAGTTCCTACGGACTCTGATTTCGTTTTCGACGCCCGCTGTTTACCGAATCCGTATTGGCAAAGGGATCTCCGGTCTTTGACCGGGACTGATCACCCGGTCCGCAATTTTCTCGATTCAAGACCAATAGCAACCCTTTTGGTCAACGACATCTGTAGCTTCCTTGAAACTTGGTTATCCGAATTCGAAAAGACAAATCGCGCATATTTAACGGTGGCTATAGGTTGCACTGGTGGCCAACACAGGTCGGTGTATATGGTCGAAAGATTGGCGAAGCATTTTTCGAAAAAGTATCCTGACGTCTTGGTACGGCACCAGGAAACCAATACCACGACTAATGCGATGCGTTGATCTTCGTAGCGGTACTAAGCGGGGGCTGCATGCTCGGGCGTCGTCGAAATTCATCCAAGTTGCGCGCCAATTTCGGTGCAACATCGAGAT
>JAKUTH010000018.1 GCA_022448085.1 Pseudomonadales bacterium
GGCGTCGCGTCAGTTCTTTCGTTGTTCTAATCGTGCTTTCTAGACGGCGATCACCGCGGACGGGTGAAGTTGAGGTGCTTGGACAGACCGAGGACGGTTATGGATTCGGGATGGCCGTTGGGAGAAAGTGCGTTGTCAAAGGAGCGCTTCCCGGTGAGGTGGTCTCTGCTCGAGTCCTGGGCAAGCGCAAGGGTCAAATTCTCGCGATAACGGAAACGGTCCAAAACGCGGTGGATAATCGGACGGAGCCGTTTTGTGCGGTATTCCCCCGGTGCGGTGGGTGTAGCAATCAGCAGTGGGAGTACCGGGAGCAGCTAAAATTTAAAGAACACTGGGTTCGGCGTGAGTTGTCTCGGCGCCAGCTTCGGTATGAATCATTTCTGCCTACTCAGCATGGATCAACCACAGGCTATCGCCGTCGCGCCCGTCTCGGGGTTCGATGGATAGACAAGGTTGGCGAAGTCTATGTTGGCTTTCGAGAAACGTTCGGGAGTTACGTCGTCGACATGAATATGTGCCCAGCCTTGGTCTCAGGATTGGCCGAATTGATTGGACCTTTACGCGACCTGATAACACGCATGAGTACGCCGAAAAGAATTCCTCAAGTTGAGGTAGTCGCCGGGGATAAGGCTCGAGCACTGGTATTGAGGCACCTGGAGCCCCTGTCGGTTTCAGACCTTAACCTACTGAGCGCATTCTCAAATTCCTATGACGTATGGGTATATGGGCAAAGTGGGGGGTACGAAACCGTAACCCGTCATTTCCCACCGGGGGATCCCAACGCAAAGCTCACGTATGAACTCGCGAACGATGGCGTAAGCCTTGAATTCGGACCAACCGATTTCATTCAAGTCAATTCGGAGATCAATCATCTTTTGATCGGAGCCGTGTTGAAGGAGCTCGATTTAGGAAGTGAGGATCGGGTTATCGACCTCTTTTGTGGAATTGGAAACTTCAGTCTGCCGGTGGCTCGAACAGCGAAGTCGGTTCTGGGTCTGGAGATCTCTTCGACCACTGTTGAACAGGCGCGACGGAATGCGGAGAGGAATGATCTGTCGAGAACGGCAAAATTCTTGGCGAGCGACCTATACCGACCAATAGATAACGAAATAACGAAGACAGACTATAAAATGTTGCTGGATCCCCCTCGCTCGGGCGCGGGACCGGAGTTCGCGCGATTCGCCCATCGGGCAAAACGGGTGGTGTATGTTTCTTGTAATCCGACCTCGTTTGCTGACGACGCGGCCGTACTTGATCGAATTGGATTTGAACTCGAAAGAGTCCAGGTCTTCGATATGTTTCCGCATACAAATCACGTAGAAATAGTGGGTAGTTTTGGTCGGTCAGAGCGTTCTTGACGAATGCTCGAAACGTTCGTTTAAAGACCGCGAACTGTTTGCGAGTAAGATGGATCCTTTTGTTAATCTGGCAGGCAGCCTGAGTGCGGCGGCGATTCATTCCGCGCCTTAGTTTGTCGGAGATTTGTCCATGAATTTGATCCTACTCGGACCGCCGGGTGCCGGGAAAGGGACGCAGGCCCACGCAATTTGCATGAGGTTTAGCATTCCTCAGATATCGACAGGGGACATGCTGCGTGCGGCCATTGCCGCAGGGTCGATCTTGGGACAGCGAGTGAAGTCGATTATGGACGCGGGTGCGTTGGTATCGGATAACGTGATCCTCGAGCTCGTTACGGAGCGTTTGCTGGAGCCCGACTGCAAAAGTGGGTTCCTATTCGACGGTTTTCCGAGAACGATCCCTCAAGCGGAGGCGCTTACGTCGAATGGCATTGCCCTCGACCATGTTCTGGAGATTGATGTGACCGATGAAGAAGTGATTCGGCGGATCACTGGACGGCGGATACATGAGGCAAGTGGCCGTGTCTATCACGTTGTGTTTAATCCCCCTCAAGTGGAGGGTAAGGACGATCAGACGGGGGATATGTTGGTGCAGCGAGTCGATGATACCGAAGAAACTGTCAAAGAACGTCTTAAGCTTTATCACGATCAAACTCGACCCCTCGTTGAGTACTACCGCGACAGTACGGTTAGATACTCAAAGATTCATGGAACAGGATCCGTCCAAGACATTACCAAGAATGTATTTGACGCGTTAAATGATTGAACGGGACTGCGCGCGGCACAGATTCCGCCTCACCCGGTCCAAATATGGGAACGATCAGTCGGCAATAGCACGATGTCCACAATCGAGCCTGGCTTGATGTCACCGGTTTGTTCAGGCACCACGATTAAGCAATTTGCATTGGCAAAAGTGGCAAGGCGATTGGAACTTTGGTCTCCGGTTGGCGATACAGTGACACGATCGTCGTTCATGCCGAAAATACCCCGCACGTATTCTCGGCGCCCTTGATGGTGCTCAATCGTTCCTTGCAGGATTGCCGATAACCGATAGGGCGTGGTGTCAGGCATCCCGCAAAGCCGATCGATCGTTGGTGCGACGAACAATAAATAAGTAATGATGGTCGAAACGGGATTCCCAGGGAGGCCAAAGAAAAGTGCTTTGCCGACTCGCCCCACCGCGAGTGGTTTGCCCGGTTTCAATGCAATTTTCCAGAAATCTAACGAACCGATCCGGGCCACTGCGTCTTTAACATAATCAGCATCGCCCACGGAGACGCCACCACTCGTGACTACGACATCTGCAGCTTCCGCGGCGGTTTCTAGTGTCCGATTGATCGCTTGAGGATCGTCGGGAAGAGCTCCTAGATCCAACACCTCAACCGGGCGCTCCGAAACTAGTTCGCGAAGAGCGGTACGGTTGGCGTCATATATCTGGCCCGGGCCCAACGGTGTGCCGGGGTCAATTAATTCATCGCCTGTTGAAAATAGAGCCACACGGATCCGACGTACAGCTGTTACGTTGGTCACTCCACAAGCAGCCAACCAACTAATCTTGTATGCATCGAGCCGATCACCACCTTTTGCGAGAAGTTGCGTCTTGGCTATATCGTGACCCCGACTCCGAATGTTTTCGCCGATTTCAAGCGATGCACGAAAACGAATCTGATCCCCATTCCTTTCAACGTCTTCTTGAATGACAACCGCGGCGGTGCCTCTGGGTATCGGGGCTCCGGTAAATATGCGGATGGCTGTACCCGGCGCTAACGGATCTTGGTAAACGTATCCCGCCCTGCTTTCGCCAACCACGTCAAGCTCTCGGTCTTGGTTGAGGTCGTTCGCGTGAAGCGCATACCCATCCATGGCCGACGCGTCGAAGGGTGGCAAGTCCATGGGTGCGTCGATGGCGGACGCCACGACACGTCCTTTGGATTCGGTTAGAGGGATCACTTCGGTGTCTAAGACCGGCGAGGTTAGATCACCGAGTTTTCGTAACGCATCGTCAACGTTTAGCATGCACGTATGGCCGCGTTATTAGCTTTGGAAACCACCGCTGAACTCTGTTCGGTCGCTATTGGTAATAACGAAATGGTGCTTGAGGATACACGGCTGGCAATGAGGCTGCACAACGAAATCGTGCTGTCGATGGTCGACGCAGTTCTGTCGGCGTCGCCGATTGAACGCGACGAGGTCGCCTGCGTCGCTTTTTCCGCTGGACCGGGTTCTTTTACGGGTGTGAGGATCGCTGCTGGAATAGCGCAAGGGATCGCCTTGGCATGGGATATTCCGGTTTGTCCGGTGCAGACCTCGAAAGCGATGGCCTTATCCAGCTTGGAACAAGATCGTCGACTCACTGAATTCGTGACGTCCCGACGATCTCGACAAAGTTTTGTGTATGTCGCCGGGTTTAATTCGAGAGTTGGAAATTTAACAATTACTTCGAGCGACCAGTTGGTCGATGAGAATGTTTACCGCGTGGGACACCGCATTGTCAGTGATTCTCAAGTTGCACTTTCCGCGCGCCATGTATTAAGCATTGCGCAGTGCGAAGTTGGTGGTTGGCTCAATGCGGAGCAGGGGCTTCCTGTGTACGTGGAGGGAGACACGCCATGGCATGGTACGGCAGACCAATAACCTTGGCCGGTTGGTGAGGAAGGAAAGAAATTTGCTTTCACGACCTTGGATTGACAGAGACTCGCAGCGAGACTGTTGATTTGATCGTCTATTTTGACAATGCAGAAGAGCGTGCGCGGGATTTCACCTCGGCGATCGGATACGGGGTTGCTCCGACCAAATTCGCACCGAATGACTGGTATCTCTATCTCGATGGGTCCGATTTGACTCTTCGACATCCGGTCAAACAATCGATGCGCTTATCACTGGATGAGATCCGAAGGCGTTCGCTATCTGGACGGCGTTCACCTTTATCGAGAGCGTGTGGTGTTCGCGATGGTATGACAGTTCTTGACGCATTCGCGGGCTGGGGCACGGACGGCCTTACGCTCGCGACTCTCGGTTGCGTAGTCACTTGTTGTGAGTTGCAACCGCTAGTTTTCGCGATGCTTTACGATCGGATCAAGCGCTTCAAACTTTGCTCACTCGATTGTACGCGTATTGATGTTCGCGAGTTGTTAGCAGATCGAACGCGGTGCTGGGATGTCGTGTATTTAGACCCCATGTTCCCCGCACACCCTAAAACCGCTCTGCCTTCGTACCCTATGCAAGTGCTCGCCGATTTAGCCGAGCAATCAGACGCTCGTGAGATCGCTGAGTGGTCGATCGAACGTGCCAACCAGCGCGTGGTGGTTAAGAACCGAATAAAGGCACCACCAGTAATAAGGGCCCCCGATTGGCAAATTCGAGCACGGAGCGTGCGCTTCGATATCTATCGAGCCGACCGAAATTAGGCTACAAATCAGGCCAGTGGCGAGGGTGGGATGGACTGTTGTAATTCTGTCTTGATGACGTGATGAGATGCTCGAATGAGTTCCCTGATCGATGAGTCGAAGTGAAGGTAACCGTCACTATCTGTGCGGACGACCCCGCGGTCTTCGAGCGTGGTGATCAAACCGTGAAAGAGAGCAGGGTCAAAAAACTCAGGCGCGTTCGTCCCGTACAAGACGGAGAAACGACGCGCGGTTCGACAAGCGCTTTCGACCAAAGTAACGCGTGTGTATTTAGCGTTTCCGGCCTTGTCGAGTAGGGCGATCGCGATATAGAAGCGTTCGAGGGTCGGCATCAGTGCATTCGCTAGGAGATTAAGGTGGATTCGGCCCTTGGCGTCTTCCCTGGGCGGTCTGACCGCCTGGCCCGTACGGTATAAAAGACCAAGTGTTTCAAGTTGCAACAGGCATCGGCTCGTCTCTTCTGTTCCTGATCGAAACGAGAGCTCCGCCTCAATGTATGGGAGCACCGTCGCCATAAGACGCTCCAGCGCACTAATTTTTAGCGGCAGTCTGCGATTGACGAGTAAGCACGCAATCATCGCCGATTGCGCGATGACGTGTAATACGTTGTTCCGATACCAAGTCATCAAAATAGCGGTCGCGGAGTCGTGTCCTACCAGTCGCTCCCCCTCAGCTTCTTCACGCTGAAGCATGTCCAAGCGTTCAACGTGTTCGAGTATCTGAGTTGGCGAGAGATCTGTGACGCTAAAGTTATGGTGCTCGCAATTGGTTGTAATCAGTGTCTTCAGATAGCCTAAATGTCGTATTAAAACGCCCTCTTCTATGGTGAATCGAGGCATCGACAGGGTCGTTAAAGCGACGAGGTTGACCGGATTGACGTAGGCTGAATCGTTCACCGCCGTCAGTATTTCGTGGCCAAGGGCTTGGGCGGCGGTTGCGGTTAGCGATGAGTGGTTTTGTTCGAGATTGAAATTGTTGACGAATGTCCCAAGATTGATGGGGGTCCCAAATCGGAGCGTCACGCGACCGAAATTCTGTTTAATCAATCGCAAGTTGCGGAATACGTCGGCCACATTCTCCGTGGGTTTGCTCTGTCCTCTCAGTTCGGACAGATACGCATTTGCCTCGATCAGTTTCTCGTAACTGAAATATACGGGGATGATGGCCACAGGCCGCGGTAGTCCTAGAGCATAGCTAGCTAGCGTCATACGGAGCATGCCAAGTTGTGGTGGTAACATCCGCCCGGTCCGGCTTCGGCCTCCTTCGATGAAGTATTCGACCGAATGTCCTCGAGAAAACACCTCATTGAGGTACTCGCTGATAACGGCGCGGTAAATTGGATCGTTGCGAAAGGAGCGCCGCATGAAGAAAGCGCCGCTCCGTCTAAGCAATTTTCCGATCACCGGCATGTTCAAATTGTCACCAGCGGCTATGTGCGGAATCATCAATCCCAGGCCAAAAAGAGCGTGCGATAGGACGAGGTAATCTACGTGTGAACGGTGACAAGGTGTGTACACAAGCGTGTGGGTTTGGGCAACCCGCTCAAGCGGCTCGAACCCCTGAATATCTACGCCATCGTAAATACGGTGCCAAAACCAGGTCAGGAGGCCTTCTAAAACTCTGATGGTGGGGTACGACATATTGGACCCTATCGCGAACGCGTCACGACGTGCTTCCTCTTCGAGAGTAGCCCAATCGCCTTCCGCCGATTCGATGGCGTCTTGCACCGGGCGACTCGCAACGATTTTTGCCACCAAGGAACGACGGTTTGAAAGGTCGGGTCCTAGAACGGCTGTCCTCTCGTTACGAAAGTGGACCCGGAGTATTCGGGCCAATTTGCGCACGTTACGGTTACTACCTTGATGAGAAGCCGGCGTTTGTGGCCAAGGTAGAGGCGTTCCGAACCGGACCAAAATGTCCGAGCGATTGAAGACTAGTCCGAGCAATCGGCGCAGTCTCGAGGAAATCAACCATTCTTCAGACACCATCGAACGAATAAGCGATTTGTCTTTATTTGCGGCTCTTCCCCAGAAAATCGAGACTGGAACAACCGTAAGGCGTAACGTTGGGTCCTGCGCGTGGGCTTGGTCAATTCGCAGCATGCGTTCCGAATAGGTCCGCATAGTATTTTTTTCGAAGAAACCGCTCCCTCGGTTCAAAAAGAAAAATCGGGTCGCCTCATTTGGCTTGGAGAGCGGTAGCAAAGGTCGTGCCGAGGACGTTTTTTCACAAGCGAGATCCAGGAGGAGAAGATCTGCGAGGGATCGTTGGGGTAAGACATACAAAACGTCCGGGTCTTCAAAGTTCGTGTCGCCAACGAGATTGGGTTTGACCAGACGAGCCAACAAGGTACGCGACGCGCGATAAATCAATCCGGCGGGCTTCGCAGTTGTCTGTTGGCTGCGCATCTTTCGTTGTGGTTATAGCCGCACTGTGTTGGGCGAAGAGGCTACATGGTAACGAAGTGACTTGCGGTACTCAGTAACCCGGGCCTAGACGAGCTTTCTCGCTAGTCGCGCCGACCTTCGTAGATCTGTTCGAGTTGTGGTTCGCTTTCGCTTCCGGATTCGCGGGATTCAATCTGTACCTGCCAAATGCCATTGTATTTCCGCTCCGTGGTTTCGGCGACTTCTTCACGCGTGCGCTGAATGGTGGGTCGTAGGAATACCAAAAGGTGGACCTTGGTTCGGGTCGTCGATCGATTTTGAAACAGGCGACCAAGAAATGGGATCGACCCCAGCAAGGGCACCTTTTTCCGCGTTGCTCTTACGTCGTCTTGGATTAGGCCGCCAAGCACGATCGTCTGCCGGTCGTCCGCTAAGATGGTTGTTTCAATACTACGCTTGTTGGTAACCACATCTGAAAATCCGGCCTCGCCGATTTCTAGGCCGGTATTGATGACGTTTTCGACCGTTTGGGAAACTTCGAGTCGAATTGACGAGTCGTCGTGGATGTGAGGTGTGACGGTTAGCTCAATGCCAATATCCTGTCGTTGTATGGTGGTGAAGGGATTACTGGCACCGTTGTTGGTCGACGTAAACGACCCAGTACGAAAGGGTACTGTTTGGCCTGCAAGGATACTGGCTTGCTCATTGTCGAGAGTAAGGATACTGGGTGTTGATAACAGATCAGCCGATGTATTGATGGCTATGGCGTTGAGGATGGCGCCGAATGAAACGCCGTCTGGGTCGAGTCGTGCTACCGCAAGCGTGGGAGAACCGACACTCGCTATTCCTTGCACTGGATCAATTTTTCCGTCGACAACCGTCGCGCTGATGCTGCTTAACAAATTGGAAATGATGCCATTGAGCGTGGTGCTGGCAAAAGGTACCGATTCACCGCCGGCATCTGCTACGCCAGCTTCGATTCCGATGGCGCGTGTTGCATCAACGGAGACTTCCACGATGGCAGCTTCAATGAGTACTTGGGCCCTGCGTATATCAAGTTGTCGTAGGATTTCTTGGATTTCCGACATTGTGCCGGGATCCGCTCTGACAACAATCGCGTTCAACGAGATATCAGCTTGAATGCTGATATTTTCGGATTTTGTGTTGTCGCCCCGTCCCCGAGGCTCTATCAGGATTCCGTTAAGGATCTCTGCTGTCCTAGTTGCATCGGCGTGGTTTAACTGAAATACGCGAGTTGAACCGGACGATGTTGCCGGTTGATCTAGTTGTTCTATTAACGAACGTACCTCCGCGATTGCTGCGCTCTTGCCCCTTAAAACCAGGGTGTTATTTCTATCGTTTCCAATCACAAGAACTCGTTGGGGTCCCGCCGCAGATTTGCCAATCTGATCAGGTGCAACTTGTTCAAGAATTTCGACCACGCTCCCCACCCACGCCTGTTCGAGAGTTACCACCACGACTTCATCTTCGTCAGCGACGTCAACCTGGCGGATGATCGTTAGTAAGCGTCCGATATTATCGGCGTGGTCGCTGATGATGACGACGTTCGCTTGGGGTACGGCGGCAATGTGGCCGTACTGTGGGATCAGGGGACGGAGAATCTTGACCAGGTCTGCCGCAGCAACATTGCGTGCCGAGATCACCCGTGTCACAACTTGTTCGGACAACGACCCTCCGTCGTCGTTAACGGGCGCCCCCGATTGTTTTACTGTGGCACTTTGCACAATGCGGACTACGTCGCCGGTGCGCGACGCACCGAAACCGTGCACCCGAAGCACCGAGAGAAATAACGCGTAGACGGCTTCGGTGTCGAGTTTTCGGTCAGAGACGACTGTTACATTGCCTTTCACCCTTGGATCAACGACAAACGTTGTCCCCGTGATGGTTGAAACTTGCGTAATGAACTCGCGAATATCCGCGTTCTTAAGGTTGATCTTCCACGTCTGGGCCTCGGGCCACGTTGGTGTGGTGAGTAAACAGCAAACGAGAGCGAGCCAATGGAGACGTTGTATTCGCATATTTTCTATTTGAGGGAAACGGTGATGAAAAAGTTCCTGCTGCCTCTTTTAATCTCCAGACGAGCAGAGCCCTGAGCCAGCACGTTCTCGAACTCGAGTTTGTCTTCAGCCACGTTACCAATGGCCCTATTATTTACTGAGAGCAAGATATCGCCGGGTTGAAGCCCCGTTTGCTTCAATGCTGGATGCGAAGCTAAGCTGCCCAGCCGATACCCCCCTGCAACTTCTGTTGAAATAGGTTTAATCCCTAGTTCCGCGAGTGTACCTTCCGCGTCGTTTTCGAGTCGACCCTGGTACGAAGCGATAACTTGTCGGACTGACTGCTGTGTGTTTCGTCCGGTAGTTGCCGGATTCTCCGCTGCAGCACGCTCGATGCGCGTTGCATTCGATGACGCACCGGTGATTTGGGAACCCTCCAGAGCCGTTAGCGAACGAGAAAGCGCTGGATTAATAATTGTCCGCCCAGGTTCCTCCTGGGGTGTGAAGTTGTTTTTGGTGGTTGGAAAGCGCAGTAATTCTCGTTTTCCGGACCGCTCCAGAACGACGCTATCAGCGAATACTTCGACTAGCGTTGCGTTGCCCGGTACACGTTCATTAATACGGAATAGCTTGGCAGTCCCGCGTTTCTCCGAAATCAACGCTGCAGAGTCTTCCGGATCGTCGGTGCTCGCCGCGAATACGCCGACAAGTTCCAGGTTGAGCCGGGTTTCTGCTAGAGATTCGGTCACCGTCATCGTCGGATTCAACTGGGACCGCGAGGCATCCCCAAACAGGTTTAGCGACGTTACGTGATCAATTGAACCCACATCGGGGTCATTATTGGTTCTGATGCCACTAGGTAGTCTTGAAAATTTCTCTTCAGGTGGAAACATAAAGAACTGCACGGATTCTTTTAGCGACCAAGCAATCAGCGCCACCAATAGGACCAATGCAGCGTTTCGCGCACTATTGATGAGCTTGGGGCTGAAATCGAACACCGTTGGTGGCCGAGAATTAGATGGCCAATCTTAAAGAAGTTTTTCCGACACCTCCATCACGATAGCAGGGTCCGGTTCGTTACCCTGCCAAGGTTGGCCAATCAAACGCGTAAACCGTTTCGTGATGCCGATATGGACCCAACCGTCGTTGTCGAGCCTTGCGCGTAACAGTGGTGTGTTATCTGTTTCGGATCTAACCGTCATCGAAGGGACGCCCTCAACCATTTGCAATTCGCCTAATAACGCGGGTAGTTCTGTCTGAAACCGTTGGTTGGACATACGGTACTGCACAGTTCCGCCATCCCACCGCATATCTCCTTGGATTCGAATCTGGCCTTCGCTTTTGTTGATAGTTGCTTTGACCGATCTGAGGTGAAGTGTGCCGTTCAAGTTCATGTTGTAGGCCGCCAATACTCGGTTAATCGTTTCGGCCTCTATCAATCCGTCAAACGAGAAAGCCATCCCGCCTAATCGGATCGTCGCAGAGCCTCCGAATGTATGTGATTGATCTTCGAGCACCCATTCAAAGGCGAGTTTGCCGAAAACTAGTTGGACTGGGTCAACGGACCATCTCAGTAAGCCAACATATAGCTTGCTTACGCGCAATCTCCCGTTTCCATTCCAAATACTCCCTTCCGTTGTCGAGAAATCTATCGCGGGTATCGCATTTGTTACGAGGCGTATTGAGCTCGCTGGCAGAAAGATGACGAGGAACGATAGAAAAAAAACCAAGCCTAAGAGCAAGAGTTGGCGAGACTTCAACATAGCAGTTGGAAGAGGATGCTTTGATATATTTTTGCGAGCGGTTCTAACTCGCTAATGCGGACGCATTCGTTGATCTTGTGGATGGATGCGTTGACGGGGCCCAGCTCTACAACTTCTGCACCGGTTGGTGCTATGAACCGCCCGTCTGATGTTCCGCCAGAAGTCGAGAGATCGGGCTCGAGCGATACGACTGAACGTATAGCCGTCTGAACGGCGGTAAGCAGCTTTCCCTTCCTAGTCAAGAACGGCTGTCCTGATAGTTGCCATTCCAATACGACCTCGATCCCAGGATCGTTAGTGAGTAAGTGATCCTCTACAGTCGCTTGCAACCCCTCGACACTTTGTTCTGTGTTGAATCTAAAGTTGAACAGAATGTCGAGTTCGCCCGGAATAACATTTGCCGCGCCTGTCCCGGCATTCATGTTGGATATCTGGAACGTGGTGGGTGGGAAATAGGCGTTGCCCGAATCCCAAACCCGTGTAACGAGTTGGGATAGTGCGGTGACTGCGGCATGGATTGGGTTGCGCGTTTGGTCGGGGTAGGCGACGTGTCCTTGCTCGCCGACGAGCCGGATTCGACCGTTGAGAGATCCCCGACGACCAACCCTCACCACATCCCCGACTTTTTCGGCGGATGACGGTTCTCCGACCACGCACATGTCGATCCTAGTGCCTTGTTGGTTTAGGTAATCGATGACTCTTACGGTTCCGTCTTTAGCTTCACCTTCCTCGTCGCTGGTAATAAGGAACCCTATCGATCCGGCGTGATCCGGATGGCCCCGCAAGAATCGTTCCGTCGCCACCACCATAGCAGCTAGGCTCGATTTCATGTCTGCGGCGCCGCGGCCGTAGAGGTATTGATCAGCGACCGTTGGTTGATATGGCGGCGACGTCCACTGGGATAATGGACCTGGAGGAACGACATCGGTATGTCCAGCGAATACCACTAGTGGTTTTCCATCTCCAACCTGTGCCCACATGTTGCATACACGCCCGAAGGGAAGGTGATCGACTTTGAACCCAGCGGTGGTCAGCCGTTGTGCAATGAGTTGCTGACAGCCCCCGTCGTTGGGCGTTTCGGAGGAACAACTAATAAGGTCGGACGTGAGATCGAATACCTCCTCGGTCATCCGTAATAGCCTTCGATGAAACCCGCCATTCTGCTAACCGCATCGATGCAGTCCGCGATGGGCGCGACGAGCGCTATTCTGATTCGATCTCGTCCAGGATTCGTTCCTTGACAATCTCTACCGAGGTACTGGCCTGGCAAGACGGTGATGTTCTCGGTGACGAAAAGATCCCGCGCGAAAGATTCGTCGTCGCCAGGGAGTCGAAGCCAGTAATAGAAAGTACCCGGTGGAATCTCTACGTCGAAGACTCGCGAAAGAATAGGATTAACGGCGTCGAATTTTTCCCGATAGGCCTGACGGTTTGATACGACGTGCTGTTCGTCTCGCCAAACGCGGGAACTCACATGTTGTATGTGTTCGGGCATCGCACAGCCGTGATATGTGCGGTATTGGAAATAGCGATCGATAATGTTGGCGTCACCTGCGACGAATCCGGAACGTAGCCCGGGACAATTTGATCGTTTGGAGAGGCTGTGGAAGACCACGCAATGACGGAAGTCATCTACTCCAAGCTCCGTTGCAACCTCGAGTAGGCCTTTGGGTGGTTCATCTTCGTGGTAATAAATTTCCGAATAACATTCATCGGCGGCGATAACGAAATCGTGTTTGTGGGCAAGCTCGATCAGCGTTCCCAAGACGGCCTTCTCGATAAATGCCCCTGAGGGGTTTCCGGGAGAACAGATATAAAGGAGTTCGCAGCGATCCCACGTTTTCTTGTCCACCGTATCGAAATCCGGTCTGTCGGTACTCGGTACGTAGATGGGAGTAGATCCCCTCAGTAGTGCAGCGCCCTCGTAGATCTGGTAGAGCGGGTTCGGTAAAAGCGTGTAGCCATTCGAAGCGCCGCTCAAAATCGCTTGGCCGAAAGAAAATAGGGCTTCTCGCGTACCGTTGACGGGTAAAACGTGGTGGACCGGGTCAGCTTGGATCCGAAATCGGCTCGCCAACCATTCAACAATTGCGTTGCGGATGTCTATACCTCCGCGCGTTGATGGATATGCTGCTAATCCCGACTCGAGAACACTTCTGTCAGAGAGTGTTTCCAATACGAAATTTGGTGGCGCATGTTTTGGTTCCCCCAGGGACAAGGAAACGTGGTCGTTTTTTGAATTCGACGTTAGTCCATTCTTAAGGTCGTTTAGCCGCTCGAAAGGATACGGAAGCAAGTGCCCAAGGTATGGATTCATGCAACGGCCTCCGTTACCTCGGAATCGATTCTTTCTTCCAATCTCGAAACGATCTCGTTTATGCGGGTACGGTCCCGAATGGGATTGCCCTCTAAGTCACTTATGTGAAAAACATCTTCAACCCGCTCGCCGAGCGTTGTGATACGAGCTTGGTGAACGACGATGCCTAGTTCGACGAATAGGCTTCCAATCATCGACAGCAATCCTTGCCGGTCAGATGAAACGATCTGCAGAATGGATTCAGCGCTGTCGTTGGGATTCGTGATTATGACCTTGGTCCGTGTCACGAATTGTTTTAGGCGCCGAGAAATTTTCCGAGGAGGGCTGCTCGATGGCCGCGTCCCTTGAGTGAGGGCATGACGTAGGCTTTCGTACACTTCTCGTTTCCGTTCAGACTTTCGGACGGGGTTGCTGTCATCTTCAAGCACGATGTAAGAATTGAAGCAAAAATCGTTTGCGCTGGTAGCAATGCTTGCGTCCACGACGTGTAGCCCTAGGTGATCGAGCGCAACAACGCTGTCGGCAAAGAGATGGGCGCGGTTAGGGCAGTAAAGAAATATTTCCGTCGCTCCTTCGGAGCTGACTTCACCAACCACATCTAGAACGGTAATTAGGGGGCCGTTATCTGGATCGTGGTTAGCAATCTCATTCGTAATATTGGCAATTTGTACGCCTGAGTGCCGAAGGAAAAAGTCCTGGCCTGGATCGTTCCAAATGAGTTCGGCTGTACCAACTGTCGTGCCTTGCTCGGCCAATATCGAATATGCAGTTGCTTTGCAGTCGTTTATGTAATCGCTTCGTAAAATGGGGTTGGAAAGGCCGCGCCGTAGTGCTTTTTTAGTTTCCAAGTAGAGATGGCGCATCAGGGTTGCACGCCAGCTATTCCACAACGTTGGATTTGTGGCGTTAATGTCCGCTACCGTCAACGTGTAGAGATATTCCAGTCTTTCCTCTGACCCTACTTTTTGCGCGAATTCGATCACGACTTCGGGATCGTGAATGTCTTTGCGCTGAGCGGTTGTTGACATTTCCAAGTGATTGCTAACAAGCCACGCAACTAGTTCGATATCGGCGGGAGGCAAGTTGTGACGCTCACAAAATTCGGTTACGTCGGTCGCTCCTAGCGCCGAGTGGTTGCCGCCGCGCCCTTTACCAATGTCATGAAATAGCCCCGCAATGTATAACAACTCGATCTTGGGTAGGTTGTTCGCAGTTCTCCAAGCAACCGGAAAATCGTCTCGAGTCGTTCCTTGGTGAAAACGACGCATATTACGGATCACCATCATGGTGTGGGCGTCTACAGTGTAGATATGAAAAAGGTCGTGCTGCATTTGACCGATGACCCTCCCAAACTCTGGGATATAACGTCCTAGAACGCCGTAGCGACGCATGCGAGTCAACTGGCTGACAAGCGTATACGGTGCTTTCAAAAGCTCAATGAACAATTTAGTGACCTCAGGATTTCGACGAAAACTACCGTCGATGAGGTCTAGATGTTCGCGAATAAGGCGGATAGTCGTTGCCCTAACACCGGCAATATCCGTTCGGTTTGCCATGATCAGGAAAATCTCGATCAGAGCGGGTGGATGCAAAGTGAACACTTCGTCAGAAGTCACTTCGATGTACTCGTTATGGACTTGAAATCTTGGATTTACGATCTCGATCCTGGGTCGGCGAGACCTCTGAGCGGTCGCTTCTTCGAAGTGCTGGAACAAAATATCATTTACCTCACGGAGTTCTAGCACGCGGCGATAGTAGTCGTTCATGAATGTTTCGACTGCGAGCAGGCCTTCGGAACCCACGTAGCCAAATCGCTTGGCGAGTTCGCGTTGGTGATGAAATAGCAGCCGGTCTTCTCTACGTGCCGCCAATAAATGCAATCCGAAGCGGACTTTCCAGAGGAATCGGCGGCCATCTTTTAGCAAATCACATTCTAGTTTCGTCAAGAATCCCGATCGGGTTAGTTCTGTTAAATCGGAGGTGCCGAGGTGCCGCTGACAGATCCAACTGATGGTTTGAATGTCTCTCAATCCACCTGGCGAGCCTTTAATGTTTGGCTCAAGGTCGTACTCGACGTGGTCGAATCGAGCGTGTCGAACGGCCTGCTCGGCCTGCTTAGCGGCAAAGAACCTGGAGCTTGGCCAGAAACTTTTACGATCTAGAAATCGGCTCAGCTTCGTGGTGAGAGCCTGTGAACCCGCGAGATATCGACGTTCGTAGAGAGATGTAACTACCGACACATTCTTGGTTGCTTCCGAACGGCACTCGCGGACGGTGCGGACGCTGTGACCAATATCGAGCTTCAAATCCCAAAGCAATTGAACGAAGTGTTCGATATCGGAGTCTTTGAGACGGTTGTTCTTGACAAGTATCAGCAGGTCGATATCTGAGTAGGGGTGTAACTCGCCGCGACCGTACCCGCCGATCGCGAGCAATGCGATGTCGTGTTTATATTCGAACCAGTGTTGCCATATTTCAGCTAGAAATGCGTCGATGAAACCAGATCTTTCCCGCACCAGCGTCTCGACGTCTTCGCCTTCCCAGAATCGCTTAGCTAAGACATCTTCCGCCTTTGAGATTCTTCGCTTGAGTCCGGCGACGTCGACCGGTGCCGAGTCAGGCTGCCTTTTCTTCATCACGAAGGGTCATGACTTCAGCTCCTAGGTCTGTGACCAAGATAGTATGTTCCCACTGAGCGGATAGTTTGTGGTCCTTGGTAACAACGGTCCAATGGTCAGGAAGAAGTTTTACATGACGTTTCCCCGCGTTGATCATCGGCTCGATGGTGAATGTCATGCCTGATTGAATTTCTAGCCCTTCCCCTGGGCGACCGTAATGAAGAATTTGAGGCTCGTCATGAAAACGGTCACCTATGCCATGGCCACAAAACTCCCTAACTACGGAGAAACGATTGTTTTCGGCGTGTTGTTGGATCGCGTGTCCTATATCACCGAGGTGTGCTCCCGGACGAACCTGCCGGATCCCGAGGTACAAGCATTCTTGGGTTATTTTGACTAGTCGTTCTGCGAGTACGCTGGGTTTTCCCGCAAAGTACATCTTACTCGTATCACCGTGAAAGCCATCTTTTATCACCGTTACGTCGATATTGACGACGTCCCCATATTTGAGCGTCTTTCGCTCAGTGGGAATTCCATGACAGACGACATGGTTGACGGATGTGCAGATTGACTTTGGAAAGGGTGGCTGACCAGGAGCGTTCGAATAATTCAGAGGCGCTGGTATGCATGCCAGATCGTTGACGATGAAATCGTGGCATCGCCGATCGAGCTCTTCGGTGGTTACTCCGGGATTGACATATTCTCCAATCATCTCGAGCACCTGTGCGGCTAGCCGACCGGCCGTTCGCATTTTTTCGATTTCGTCGTTGGTTCGAAGACGTACGGTCATGTTCTTACTCGCTGAGCCTCGGGCTGGTGAGCGGGAATTATGGTATAAAGCGCGCCCCGCCATAAAGGACAGTGTGTAACGCTGTTGCAGTATGGCGAAATTGAGTGCCGTGCAGTAGTAAGTACGTTGCGGGTGGCCTTTGCTTCGATCGTTGACAGAGGCGGATTCAGCGTTTTGTACGGCTTGTGCGCATCATGCGCCAACAACCCAAGGACAATGTAATGACTGAAATTACGATGCGGGACATGCTCGCGGCCGGCGTGCACTTTGGCCACCAGACACGCTATTGGAATCCAAAAATGTCACCGTATATTTTCGGGTCCCGAAACAGTATCCATGTGATCAACCTCGAAAGGACGATGCCAGCGCTGGAGGAGGCATTGGCATATGTACGTTCGCTGGCCGCAAGAAAGAAGAAGATCCTCTTCGTGGGTACTAAACGAGCTGCGGCAAAAGTGGTACGTGAACAAGCCGAGCGGGTCGCAATGCCGTACGTCGACCAACGCTGGCTGGGTGGAATGCTGACGAACTATAAGACCATCAGGCAATCGATACGGCGCTTGACGGATCTAGAAGAGCAGGCCGACGCAGGAACCCTAGAACGTCTCACCAAAAAGGAGGCGCTGCAGAAACGCCGTTTGATGGCGAAGCTCGAGCGTAGTCTCGGGGGAATCAAAGAGATGGGTGGGCTCCCCGATGCGGTGTTTGTGGTCGACGTGGAGTACGAGCGCATTGCGATTACTGAAGCAAACAAGCTCGCGATTCCAGTAATTGGTGTGGTTGATACCAACAGCGATCCGGACGGAGTCGATTACGTTATTCCGGGGAACGATGACGCGATCCGTGCGGTCCGTTTGTACGTTACTGCGGTTGCCGATGCCATTCTAGAAGGTAAGAACCAAGGGTCCGTCGACGTGGGCATCGATGAATTCGTAGAAGTTGAAACGAGCGACGAAACTGAAGAGGCGAGCGCGGAAGCATCAGCTGCAGAAATAGACGAACAAGAATCAGCAGCGCCAGCAGAAGCGAAAGCGCCAGCCGAAGACGAAACGAGTGAACCCGACGAGTCGAGCGAAAATTCGTCCGCGACTAACGAGGGGTCATGAGATTGGCTGACATGGTTAACATCAAAGAAGTTCGGTCTCGCACTGGCGTCGGCTTCGGAGATTGTAAGAAAGCGCTTGAGGATGCTGGCGACGATATTGACAAAGCGATCGAGATCATACGCAAGCAAAGTGCGGTAAAAGCGGCGAAAAAGGCGGATCGGACCGCAGCCGAGGGGCTGCTTGCTATGCACGTCTCGGAAAACGGTGATTCTGGGGCGATGGTCGAAGTTAATTCGGAAACAGATTTTGCTGCGCGCAACGAACGCTTTATCGATTTCGCGAACGAGGCGGTTAAATGGGTTGTAAAGCATGGCGATAGCGAGATGGAAGGGCTTGAAGAGGCTCGTGAACAACTTGTGCAAATAATTGGAGAAAATGTCTCGGTCCGACGAGCGGTTCGTTTCGTCAGTCAAGGTGGGGAGGTAGGCAGTTATCTGCACTCCAACGACAAGCTCGGAGCGTTGGTTGAAATTCGGGGTGGGGACGCTGTGCTGGGCAAGGAAATAGCGATGCACGTAACCGCAATGAACCCCATGGTGCTGGCGGCGGATCAAATGCCGGAACAGGTTCTTCGAACGGAGCGTGGAATTTATGAAGCGCAAGCGCTGGAAAGTGGCAAACCGGAATCCATAGTTCAAAAAATAGTTGATGGCCGAGTACGAAAGTTCCTTGCCGAATCGAGCCTACTGGACCAACCCTTCGTGCGCGATCCCGATACCAAAGTGGGTGATCTTCTTGAACAAGCTGGAGCACAGTGTCTTCGCTTTATCCGCTTTGAGGTCGGCGAAGGGGTCGAAAAGAAGGATGAGGATTTTGCTGCGGAGGTGGCAGCGCAACTTGAATAGATGTGAATCGACGGGAACGGGTTAATACGTCGGAGTGCCCGAGCTAGTGTTATTCAAGTTGTCCGGCGAGGTGGTTGGTGGTCCGAAAGGTTCAGGGATCAACGCCCAAACAGTTGAGCGGATCGCCAGCGGCGTCAAGGGGATAATCACGAAAACGGCTGGTGCGTTGGTGAATTGAGCCAGGAACATTGTGCGCGGGAAAGGGTTACGTTCGGTTGCCGCCAGCGTTGGCATAACGCATGTGGCCGCAGATCAAATGGGGATGCTTGGGACCATCATCAATGTACTGGCGTTCCGGGATGTTTTAGAAGCTCTAGGTCACCGAGGTTTGCTTATGAGGTCCCAGGGGCATTCCGGGCATCGCGGAAGTTAATTCTGAGTCTCGCGTACGAGGCATTGGGTAGGGATACATCGTCGTATGTACGGTTGGAACAGGGAATGCAATTGTCACGACCCTTGTAGCGGCTTGCCAGCGGGCGGTCGAGTTATCGATGGAGTTGGTTATCAAGGCGACTAAGCTGGATGCCACTTACGACAGAAATCCCACCGGCCATCCCGATGCGACCCGCTTTGATACTGCGTTCTATGATGAGGTCCTACAACGTGGACTCGAGATCATGGATTCAACGGCGATTGAGTTTTGGAAGAGTCATGCGATGCTCCCGTTGTTGTCAAAGACATGGTGGATAGCACTACGTTGACCAAGAACGTGAGCGGTGAGAACGTCGGCATGATGATTTGTAATTCGGGGAAGGGAAACGATGCTTGATGAAATCAAACAGGACGCGAGCGAACGCATGATCAAGTCGGTAACGTCCCTAAGGACCGCGTTTGCCCGAATTCGCACCGGTCGCGCAACACCTTCATTACTTGATGCGATAGAAGTTGAGTATTATGGGACCTTGACGCCTATAAATCAGGTGGCATCTATTAGCGTGGAAGAAGCAAGGACGCTCATTATCACGCCCTGGGAAAAATCCATTGCACCCGATATTGAAAAGGCAATACTAAAAAGTGACCTTGGTTTAACGCCAACGGGTACAGGTGACGCCATTCGACTGCCGCTACCCCCTTTGACTGAGGAAAATCGTCGCGACCTGATTCGACACGCGAAAAGTGAAGCGGAAAATGTACGGGTGTCCATTCGAAATGTGCGACGCGACGCGATTGCTAATGTCCGCGAGCTTGTCCGCGAAAAAGAATCGACGGAGGATGAGGGGCGCCGCGGGGAGGAGCAACTCCAAAAAATAACTGACGCTCGGGTTAACGAAGTTGACGAGATCCTCGCAGTAAAGGAATCGGATTTGCTGGCGTTTTAAGCCAACGATACTCATGCGTCCGATGCGGCCGTATTCAACGCCTCAAGATAGCGCTCGATTGTTACCCTTATTCCTAATTCCAGCGCATCGGCAATTAGAGCGTGGCCGATCGAGACTTCGTCAATGTTCCCGATGGAACAGAACCGAGCCAGGTTTGTTAGGTTTAGGTCGTGCCCGGCGTTTATCCCTAAGTCCCGTTCTTTGGCGTGAGTAACGGCTCTACGGTAACGCTGCCAATACTCATGCGCTTCTTTGGAATCAATCCCGTACTTGGCTGCAGAGTCTGCGTACGGACCCGTATACAGTTCTATTCGATCTGCGCCTGCATCACGTGCTCTAGAAATTTGGTCAGGATCCGGATCGATGAATAAGCTGACCCGTGTGCCGAGATCTTGGTACGTAGAGATTATCGATTTCACGCTATCGAATGTCGTAGCTTCGCAGAGGTCCCAACCATGATCCGAGGTGAGCTGATGCTCAGTGTCTGGTACGAGCGTGCATTGAGCCGGTTTTGCTGCCTCTACAAGTTGACGGAACCCTGGATATCCATTTTCTCGCGGCCCTGCTGTCGGATTGCCCTCAATGTTGAATTCCACGTCGGTGGCGGCAGATACGACGGCTCGTAGATCGAACACATCTTGAGGTCGAATGTGACGTTGGTCGGGTCGAGGATGAATGGTGATCCCGTTTGCGCCGGCACCTATGATGGCTCTGGTCATATCACAAAGATCGGGACGAGAACCACCTCGAGCATTCCGTAGCCAAGCAACTTTATTTACGTTAACGGAGAGCGCGGTCATATCCATTGCTAATGCGGTTGCACCGAGCCAACAATGTTGGGTCGTTTACCCGAGGTGCTTCCTTTAGTTGTTCGGATTAGTTTCACTGCTATCTGACTCAAGCCCCGTGTTGTGTGGGAGCAGATGGCTACGGTAAAGGTAGAAATAACTCGCGAAAACCAAAGCAAGCGTAAGAACAAAACCGGCGACCGGCTTGTATGCCATCCACACTTGTTCTGAAAATTGGTACGCGACATAGAGATTCATGGCGCCCATCGTGAACCAGCCCGTTGCCCATCCCCAGGTGAGGTGCTTCCACGCACGATCGGGCAAGTCGATCGAGAGAAATCTCCCGAGAGCGTCACGAATGAAGTGCCCGTCCCCGATAAATCGACTGGTCACGATTGTTAGTGCAGCGCCCCAATGAAAGATGGTGGGTTTCCATTGTATGAAAACGACGTTTTGAAAGACCAGGGTCATACCTCCAAAAATCATCGCAAGCCAAAAAAATAGTCCGATCATCGCGGAAATTTTCCAGCCGTAGAGTTTCATGACCAACACTTGTATGAAAGCGCTGACCATTAATCCTGCGGTCGCTAGATAGATGTCCCAGTTTCCGAAAATTGCCCAGTTACCAAAGTAAAGAGCGGCGAAAACTAAGCCTGGTAGAGCCTCAAGAAACTTTTTCATGGGGCACGTTGGATAGGGGCGACAGGCGGTAAGCGCAGTGCGTCGAAGTAGTATTGAACTCGGATCTCATAATTTCTTCTCACTGAAGCGACCATTAAATTAATGGGATAACGAGCGCGTACAGTTCGGCGGTCGGAATCATCCGGTATCGGTGTCTGAAGGTCCAGTCTCGACACGCCTCCTAGAAGGAGCTCTCCGCATCAACCGTGGTCTGAAGTCAGGGACTTACTTATAATGTCCCGGTTCGAATTCGACAGATGAACTTGACACGTCTTCGACAATCGCGGGATTTCCTTTGAGCAGCAATGACTCGGAACGACGAGTTGTATCGGGGATGCGTCCAACCGGTCGACTACATATCGGCCATTACCACGGGGTGTTGAAGAATTGGACCCGCCTTCAGCACGAGTTCGATTGTTTCTTCTTTGTTGCTGATTGGCATGCACTAACGACGCATTACCAAGAATCGGGCGATATTGAACAATTCACTCTCGACACGGTGATAGATTGGCTAGCTGCCGGAATCAGTCCAGGATCGTGCACGATCTTCGTGCAGAGCCGAGTACCGGAACATGCAGAATTGCACCTGCTGTTGTCGATGATTACTCCGAACAGCTGGCTTGAGCGGGTTCCCAGTTACAAGGACCAGATCGCAAAGCTGCAAGACCATGAACTCGATACGTACGGCTTTCTTGGTTACCCGTTGTTACAGAGTGCGGATATATTGATTTATCGCGCGGGTAATGTCCCGGTTGGTGCTGACCAAGTCGCACACCTCGAACTGAGTCGTGAGATAGCAAGGCGGTTCAACTACATTTACGGTCGTGAATCTCAATTTGAACAACATGCGGAATCGGCGATAAGGAAGATGGGCCGAAAGCCGGCGAGACTCTATAGCGATGCGCGAAAGGAATACTTAGAGAGAGGCGATACCGAAGCACTTGAACGCGCCCGAGCGCTACTTGCAGAACAGCAAAATCTCTCGATTGGTGATCGTGAGCGCCTCTTTGGGTATTTGGAAGGAGGTGGTCGAATTATCCTTCCTGAGCCCCAGGCACTATTGACGGAGACTCCCAAAGTTCCTGGCCTCGATGGCGAAAAGATGTCGAAGTCGTTAAATAACACGCTCCGGCTACGAGAAGACCCGATCGTCGTTGAACAGAAAATCCGAACCATGCAAACCGATCCTCAACGAGTGAGGCGCGACGATCCCGGCGATCCCAGCAAGTGCCCCGTTTTTGAACTGCACGAGATCTATTCGGAAAAGGACGTTAGGCATTGGGCTTCGGATGGTTGTCGGAATGCAGGAATCGGATGTGTCGACTGTAAGGGACCTCTAATAGATGCGATCAATAAGGAGCAAGCTCCTTTTATTCAACGGGCGGAACAATTTGAAAATAACCATGATTTGGTACGTTCGATCGTCATTGAAGGCTCAGAAGCAGCAAGGGACGTCGCGCGTGAAACACTTGAAGATGTCCGAAGTGCCATAGGGATTTCGTATCGATGAGTAATATTGCCGATGAATCGGGTCAGTCGGGTGATGATGTGTCTATAAAACCGATTGTCGAAACGGAATCGGATGATCGAGTCGTTGCGATTGTTCGAGGACAAGTGGTGGAACAACTCCCAGATGATCTTTTTATACCTCCCGATGCCCTCGAAGTGGTTCTTGAAGCATTTGAAGGACCTTTGGATCTTTTGCTATACCTGATTCGGCGACAAAACCTCGATGTTCTCGAGATTCGGGTTGCGGAAATTACACACCAGTACATGCAATACATCGAGCTAATGTCGGTCCTGCAACTTGAGTTAGCCGGTGAATATCTGGTCATGGCTGCGATGTTGGCGGAGATCAAATCGCGAATGTTGCTTCCTCGGGGAAGTGATGTCGATGAGGATGAAACCGATCCGCGCGCCGAGTTAATCCGTCGGCTTCAAGAATACGAAGTATTTAAGGAAGCTGCTGCGAACATTGACGGCATGCCCCGGATCGAGCGTGACATACATGTTGCTACGGTCGAAAAACCCGAGCTTGTTCGAGCACAATCGGATCCCGGCGTGGACTTTCGTGAATTGGCGATCGCGCTTGCTGAAGTGCTCAATCGGGTCGAGTTATATAAACGTCATTCAATTACGGTGGAACCGCTCTCGGTTCGCGAGAGAATGTCAAAAATACTCGACCAAATAGCAGGAGTCAGCGGCTTTTTGAATTTTCCAGAGCTGTTCGAACTCGAAGAGGGTCGAAAAGGCGTCATCGTCACGTTTCTGGCCTTGCTTGAGTTAATGCGGGAAGGCCTGGTTGATGTCTCTCAGAATGAGCCGTACTCGCCGATATATGTGCTTATAGCGAGTGAAGCGGTCGAGGATAAAGAATGATGGAGATCGGGGAGATCCGAAGAATCGTTGAGGCGGCGCTATTGGTGGCTGGCGAGCCGCTATCGGTCGAACAACTTGAGCGGCTTTTTGTAGACGGGGATCTGGATAGTGAAGAGCCCCGAGCCTTATTGAGAGAAGTGCTAGGGGAAATCGAAACAGATTGTCAAGAGAGGGGTTACGAGCTCGTGAGGGTAGCCTCTGGATATAGATTCCAAGTACGGCAGGCGCTGTCGGAATGGATTAGCCGACTTTGGGAACAGAAACCGCCTAGATACTCGAGGGCTTTGTTGGAGACCCTCGCGTTGATTGCATATCGACAACCGGCGACGCGAGGCGATATCGAGGAAGTGAGGGGTGTTAGCGTTAGTGCAAGTATCATGCGGACGTTAATGGAGCGGGGTTGGATTAGAGAGATCGGACATCGCGAAGTTCCTGGCCGTCCGGCCCTTTACGCAACGACGAGAGGATTTCTCGATTACTTTAACCTGAAATCACTCGGTGAATTGCCGCCATTGTCGGAAGTAAAAGCGCTGATCGAACCTGTTCTATTCCAAGAGGCTGATGAAGATCGCGACGTGGCCGATGGCTCTGAAACTCTGGTTGAACCGGGGACTAAACAGAATGTGGTAACGCTTGAGGACGGTATCAACGAATCTTCAAAATTTGATGAGTCCGATGGAAACGGGGGTGAAGATGGGGACGAACTGACCCCGCAAAAAAATGATGACGAAGAGCGACCGTTAGCTGAGGTTGTAAAACTTCCGACGCCGGACTGAGTGAACAGCTTCCTTGAAAACCGAGAAACTGCAAAAAGTACTTGCCTCTTGTGGCGTGGGATCGCGTCGTGAAATGGAGCGGTGGATTCAAGCTGGACGCGTTGTGGTTGACGGTCGAGTTGCGACGCTCGGACAGCGAGTTACGGAAGTAGAGAACATCGTAGTTGACGGTCGGGAACTGGCCGCAAGGAAATCGACGCCGCCACGAGTGCTATTGATGAACAAACGGGTTGGAACGATTGTCTCAGCCGCTCCAACGGACAATTTTGCATCCGTTTTCGATGAATTGCCGGCATTGCCAGGTGGCCGGTGGATTTCAGTTGGACGTCTGGATGTCAATACAAGCGGACTCTTATTGTTCGTTAACGACGGTTTGTTAGCACATCGGCTCATGCACCCGAGTACAGGTATCGATCGCGAGTACGCCGTGCGGGTCGAAGGCAAACTAGAAGAAATGGGTATCCAGCAACTAAAAAACGGGGTATTGATCGATGGTGAGATTGGTCGATTCTCCGACATACGTTATTACAACGGACAAGGGTCTAATCATTGGTATCACGTTGTGCTAATGGAGGGTCGTAATCGAGAAGTTCGACTTTTGTTTGCTAGTCAGGGCGTGAAAGTCACTCGTCTAAAACGAGTCCGCTTTGGACCAGTGGTTCTTCCTTCATCGCTACGGCGAGGCCAATTGATGGAATTGCGCTCGGATGATGTTCGACGTATTTGCGATCTACTGAAGGTTGGGTTTGTACGATCAGACTCGAATAAAAGTAAAAAGTTTAATGCCGGGAAATCTGTATTGATTCCGTATCCTGGGCTATCGGCTCCAAAAGGCGATCGTAACTAACACGTCTTTAGCGCGTCGTCAGTATGGGCGGTGATCTTGACGCGATTCGTGATGCCAAAGGGGGTACGGGGCTACGGCTTTTGGGCGTATACGAGATAGTTAACGGAAGGGTTGGTAACTAGCTTGCAACCACGAGTCAGCGGATTGTAGCTATAGCCGCTGATGTCTTTTACTAATAGACCGGCATCTCGAGCAGCACTGGCGAGTTCGCTGGGCTTAATG
Organism: Pseudomonadales bacterium; assembly: GCA_022448085.1. GTDB lineage: Bacteria > Pseudomonadota > Gammaproteobacteria > Pseudomonadales > Azotimanducaceae > UBA11889. The sequence continues at coordinate 25,622 of JAKUTH010000018.1, forward strand.
AACTTGTCGTAATCGTGCGTTCCACGCGGTAAAAGATTCAGCAGATACTCGGCCCCAAGAACAGCCATCACGTAAGCCTTTGCATTACGATTAATTGTCGATAGAAATACCGTGCCGCCGGGACGAGTCAGCTTGGCAATTGCCCAAACAGTAGAACGATAGTCAGGCACGTGCTCTAGCATCTCCAACGCGGCCACTACGTCAAATGATTCAGGTTCTACTTCGGCAAAAGATTCCGCGGTGGTTTCTATGTATCGGATCTTTTCGCCCATTTGGGTCTCGATCGCACGCAATTGAGCGACTTTCAACGGGCCAGAAGCGACATCAATACCGGTCGTTACGGCGCCAAGTTCGGCGAGACTTTGTGTCAGGATTCCGCCACCACAGCCGACTTCCAGTACGCGAAGACCAGCCACCGCCGCCCGATCGTCAATATATTTCAGTCGCGTGCTGTTAATGTCATGCAACGGACGGAATTCACCGTCGGGGTCCCACCAACGATGTGCTAGCGATTCGAATTTTTGGATTTCATTTGGGTCGACGTTCATATTGATATTTTGTCGCGCCACGTTTGAGCTGTGGCGACAACTTCTTTGACATCGAGGCCTTTGTAGGATCCGTTTTCGTATAGGAGTCTCCCTCCAACCCAGGTGTGGCTGACCTGGTTGGCGGCAGATGTATGGATGAGTTGCGCACGGGCATCAAACAAAGGTTGAAGGCTCGGGTTGTCGATGTCTATCGCGATTAAATCGGCCGCTTTGCCCGGCTCGATTGATCCGATCTCAGCTTCCAACCCCAGTGCTCGTGCTCCACCCAACGTCGCGGATTCAAGGATTTGGTCAGAGGTGACAAGAGACGGTTTCTCGTTACCGTAGTTTGCGAGTAGCACGGCGAGACGAGCTTCACCCAACAGATCAAGGACGTTATTTGAAGCCGCTCCATCGGTACCTAGGGCGACGGTGATGCCCGCCGCGTAAAGTTCAGCGATTGGGCATGTACCGCTGTTGAGCTTCAGATTGGAATAAGGACAGTGAATCACTTTGACGCCACGTTCAGCGATACGTTGAATTTCTTCTTGAGTCAGAGTCGTCATGTGGACGGCCTGCAATTCTGGTACCAGCATTCCGTGCCGGTCTAGGTACTCAATCCAGGAGCAGCCTAATTTCTCGTGGGCCTTACGTACTTCCTGTGGCGTTTCATGCATATGCATTTGGACCGGGATACCCATTTCAGCTGCTAGCGTGAATACACGGGTTAAGGCGTTTTTCGTCACGGAATAGGCTGCGTGTGGGCCAAACGCTGGATGAATGGTTTTAGCACTTCGATAGCTATCGTTAAGCTCCACCCCTCGATGGATGCATTCGTCCGCGGTATTCGAATATGAATTGCGTTGCTCTATTACAGGGAATGCAATCTGGGCGCGAAAGCCCAATTCGGCGGCAATGGCCGCGGTCACTTCGGGGAAGTAGTACATGTCGCTGGCAGTGGTTATTCCACGGCTCAACATTTCGGCGATCGCCAGTCGTGTTCCGGCCGCGACGAAGTCCCGGGAAACGATTTGGGCTTCCAGTGGCCAGATCACTTCGCGTAACCAGGAGTCGAGAAGGTAGCCTTCTCCTAAACCGCGCATTAAAGACATCGCGAGATGTCCATGTGCATTGATTAAGCCCGGCATCACGATGTGATGTCCCAAGTCGATTCGTGCAGCTTCAGGATGATTCTTCAGTAGCGAGCGATTCGAGTCGACTGCAAGAATGCGACCGTTTTCTACAACAACACCGTGGTCATCTAAAACCGTGTTCGAAGGCGAGATAGGCAATAAATATTGTGCGAGAAGTAGTGTTTTAACAGTCAGATCTGGCATCTGCGCGAGTATAGCGGAACGGTATTGCAAAACCGGTTAGGGATTGGGCCAAAACCCCCAGAAGATGGTTTGAACATGGTAGAATCACGCTGTCCCTGACACCGTGATTTAACGACTGGATGACCACCTTGTTTCCTTCTTCCGATGTCTGAAGACGAAAACTCGACAGAGTCCGAAAGTGGTTCCGGATCGGGGGGCGACGATGCCGTTGCTGGAGGGCTGCCCCCAAGGGGACCAGAAATCCCTCCGGTAAATATCGAGGACGAACTGCGCGAGTCGTTTCTTGGTTACGCGATGAGCGTGATCGTTTCACGCGCACTGCCAGACATCCGGGACGGTCTTAAACCGGTTCACCGACGCGTGCTGTTCGCCATGAGCGAACTGAACAACACCCATAACCGCAGTCCGGTCAAAGGTGCGCGAGTATCCGGTGAAGTCATGGGGAAATATCACCCGCACGGTGATCTTTCTATCTACGACACGATTGTCCGTATGGCGCAGCCTTGGAACATGCGGTACATGCTCGTAGACGGCCAAGGCAATTTCGGCTCGATTGACGGAGATCCTGCGGCAGCTTCCCGATATACCGAAGTTCGCATGACCCGTTTTGCCAGTAGCTTATTGGCCGACCTGGATATGGAAACGGTCGAATTTGAAGACAATTACGATGAGACGCTGACAATGCCGTCGGTGCTGCCAACACGGGTGCCAAACTTACTCGTTAACGGGTCGACCGGCATTGCGGTTGGGATGGCGACCAATATCCCGCCTCATAATTTGCGCGAAGTGGTTGACGGCTGTTTAGAGCTGCTTGAAAACCCAGAACTCTCTGTCGATTCGTTGATGGAGCACGTTCATGGACCTGACTTTCCTACCGCCGGGATCATCAACGGACGTGCGGGTATCGTTCAGGCGTACAGAACAGGTCGGGGGCGTATATTCCTCAGAGCTCGCGCCGAAGTCGTAGGTAAAGACACTGGTAAAGAATCGATCATCGTCACGGAAATTCCGTACCAGTTAACCACCAAAAAATTGATCGAACGGATAGCCGAGCTCGTTAAAGAAAAAAGGATTGAGGGCATCACCGACGTTCGCAATGAGTCCGATAGGGATGGCCTGAGAATTGTTATCGAACTACGGCGTGGCGAACCGGGCGAAGTCGTTCTAAACAATCTATACGCCCAAACTCAGATGCAGACTGTATTCGGGATTAACTGTCAAGCGATCGTTGATGGACGCCCGAAACAGGTTAATTTGAAGGAAATGTTGGAGGCGTTTCTAAGGCACCGTCGCGAGGTGATTACACGTCGGACGGTATACCTGCTCCGGCGCGCGCGCCAACGGGGGCATCTTCTCGAGGGCCAGATCGTCGCACTGGAAAATATTGATGCAGTCGTCGAGCTAATTCGGAAATCGCAGAACGCGGCGGAGGCACGAGCGGCTTTGTTGGGCCGTGGTTGGGAGTCGGACACCATCTCGAAACTGATGGAGAAGGTCGGTCCAGACGCTTGTCGCCCTCTAGATCTCGACGATGCGTATGGGTTGCGTGGTGGCGTTTATAACCTATCCGAAGAACAGGCACAGTCGATTCTCGACATGCGACTTCATCGACTGACAGCGCTTGAGAAGAATCAATTGATTGAAGAATACGAAGGAATTCTTGCAGAAATCGAGGATCTACAACAAATATTGGGCTCGAGTGATCGATTGCATGCCGTGATTCGGGACGAATTGAACGAGATTCGAGAAAATTACGGGGACGACCGTAGATCTGAAATTCTAAGCTCTCAATTGGATTTGACCGCGGAGGACCTGATAACCGAAGAAGACCTGGTGGTGACGGTATCTCATCAGGGGTATGCCAAGACTCAGCCTCTCGAGGTGTATCAAGCTCAGCGCCGTGGTGGGCGCGGGCGTATGGCGACAACGGTGAACGATGAGGACTTTGTCGAGCATCTAGTTATAGCGAATAGTCACGAAACCCTTCTTTGTTTCTCGAACGCTGGAAAAGTTTACTGGTTGAAGGTCTATCAAATACCCCAAGGGAGTCGAGGTGCAAAGGGTCGGCCGCTCGTCAATATGTTGCCGCTAGAGGATGGCGAGCGCATTACGGCCATACAGCCCGTTGGCGATTTCGATGACGATTCTTTCGTTTTCATGGCGACGGCCAACGGCACGGTCAAGAAAACGCCGCTGGAACAATTTTCGCGCCCGAGACCCAGTGGCTTGATTGCTTTGGAGCTGGAAGAGGGCAACACGCTCGTCGGCGTTTCGATGACGGACGGACACTGTGACATCGTGCTGGTTTCGAGTGTGGGCAAAGCGGTCCGTTTTAAAGAGTCAGATGTACGTGCAGTGGGACGAACGGCCCGCGGTGTACGGGGAATCCGGTTATTGGCCGCCCAGCGCCTCATTTCTCTAATTGTTCCCGAGGATGGTGGGTATATGTTGACCGCTGCTGAGTTTGGATACGGCAAGCGTACCTTGCTCAGCGAGTTCCCGGTGAGAGGCCGCGGGACGCAAGGTGTTATAGCGATTCAGACTTCGAAACGAAACGGGGATGTCGTTGGCGCTCGACAGGTATTTGAGGGCGACGAGATCATGTTGATAAGTGACCAAGGAACGCTCGTTCGAACGTCAGTCGACGAAATTTCTGTGGTCGGTCGAAATACCCAGGGTGTTCGGCTCATTGCTTTACGCGATACCGAAAAGTTAGTAGGACTCGAACGCATTGTCGAAACCGAATCGAGCACGCTAGTCGAGTAGTAATCGTTCCAGGCCGGCCTCATCAGATCGCCCCAACCATGAGCAATATATTTAATTTTTCTGCGGGTCCGTCCTCCCTGCCTCCATCGGTGATGGAGCGCGCCCGCCAAGAGTTTCGTGACTACGGTGGACTTGGCGTATCGGTGATGGAAATTAGCCACCGATCTCACGAGTTTGTACAGATTGCCGAGCGGGCTGAAGCGGATCTCCGTGAATTACTAGATCTCAATGATGATTATTACGTCTTGTTCTTACATGGTGGCGCGAGCATGCAATTTGCGATGGTGCCACTGAACTTGGCGCGTATTTCGGACACCGTAGACTACGTCGATACGGGGTCCTGGTCGACGAAAGCCATTACCGAAGCCAAACGTTTAACGCGAGTAAATGTTGCGGCGACATCTAGGGATCATGATTACGATCGCGTTCCTGGTTTTCGCGACTGGAGGCTCTCCAAATCTGCGCGCTACGTTCATCTGACCTCAAACGAAACCATCGGCGGCGTGCAATTCCACGAATTCCCAGATACGGGTGATGTGCCGTTAGTCGCTGATATGTCCTCCGATTTTCTGTCTCGCCCGGTCGATGCTCACCGATTTGGACTTATATACGCAGGCGCTCAGAAGAATGTGGGTCCGGCCGGTCTATGCATCGTTGTTATACGTAAGGATCTTTGCGGAAAAGACCGCAAACACACGCCAAGCATGCTTAGTTATGGCGTTCTTGCACAACACAAATCAATGTTCAATACGCCACCAACGTACAATTGGTATTTGGCAGGCCTAGTTCTTGATTGGTTGAAACGTGAAGGCGGTTTGCGAGCGATGGAGATTCGTAATCGCCGAAAGGCAGAAAAGCTCTACGCGGCGATCGATAGGAGTGATTTGTATCATTCACCGGTGCAACGTTCTCACCGATCGATCATGAACGTACCGTTCACTTTGTTGGAGTCTGAACTGGAAGATCGCTTCTTAGAGGTGGCCAAGACGAGGGGGCTCCTCAATCTAAAAGGACACCGAAGCGTGGGCGGTATGCGGGCAAGCCTCTACAATGCAATTGACGAAGAAGCAGTGGACGCGCTGATCGAACATATGGAAAGTTTCGAAAAGGCCACACGGTAGAACGAAAATGGACGAGAAAGCACTTCAGGGATTGCGGGAGCAAATAGATGCGATCGACCGCCAGTTAAGAGGTTTGCTTAACGAACGCGCGGCTTGTGCACTAAAGGTTGCGGATATTAAGAGTGCAAGTGGTCGGGTGGCGACCACTTCGTTTTATCGTCCCGAACGGGAAGCGCAGATTATTGAACGTCTCCGAACTGAAAATGAGGGACCACTTTCGGATGATTCTGTCGAGAGACTCTTTAGAGAGATCATTTCCTGCTGCCTCTCGCTTGAGCAGCCGATAAAGATTGCTTATTTGGGGCCGTCCGGCACATACACTGAAGCCGCGACGATCAGGCAATTTGGTCACTTCGCGACAACCAGTCCAGTGAGTTCCATTGATGAGGTTTTCCGTGAAGTCGAATCAGGCGATGCTCATTTTGGAGTCGTTCCGGTAGAAAACAGTACAGAAGGTATGGTCAACCATACGCTCGACTGTTTTATCGCGACGTCGCTTAACATCTGCGCTGAAGTAGAGCTACCCATTCATCACGCGCTGCTGGCAGGCATGGGAACCGCTCAAGATGAGATTGATTGCGTGTATTCGCACGAGCAATCCTTGGCTCAATGCAGAGGGTGGCTAGACACCCATCTTCCTCACGTCGAGCGTAGGCCAGTTGCTAGTAATGCTGAAGCGGCAAAACTAGCGGGGGAATTGGAGCGGAGCGCAGCTATTGCTGGCGAAGTAGCGGGGGATAGCTATGGCCTCGTTGTCTTACACCGGAATATTGAAGACTTAGCAGATAACACGACTCGATTCCTTGTCATAGGTGATCAGAATGTCGGGCCGAGTGGGCATGACAAAACATCCATTCTTGTTTCCACCCGTGACGAGCCAGGTGCTTTGTATAAAGTTCTCGAACCATTCCACCGCAGTGGGATTAGCCTTTCCCGAATTGAAACGAGGCCAGCACGATCGAGTAACTGGAGCTATGTATTTTTCATCGATTTCGACGGACACCAGTCGTCAGTGGAGATAGCTACCGTACTTGACGAAGTCCGATCGGTTGCTTTGGACGTTCGTTCGCTGGGATCGTATCCACAAGCCGTGGGACGATAATGGAGAACATTAATTCTCGCGTGCTCGAGCTAGCACCGTATCAACCCGGAAAGCCTCTGGAAGAACTTAGTCGCGAGCTCGGAATTGGCGACGCGATTAAGCTTGCGAGTAATGAAAATCCGAGAGGACCTGGGCCTGGCGTGCGGCAAGCACTTGCCGATGCAATTACGGGTATATCAAGGTATCCCGACAGCACTGGGTATCGGCTGAAACGTATTCTTGCTGATCGCTTGAACGTTGATGAGACGCAAATAACGTTGGGGAATGGTTCCAACGACGTTTTGGAGCTGGCGGCGCGGGTAGCCCTTTCGCCTGGATCGGTTGGAGTTGTCGATGAATATTGTTTCGTGGTGTATCCGCTTGCGATAGCGGCAGCACACGGCAAGTTAACACGTGTATCGTCCGTAGATTGGGGACACGATTTGGATGAGATGGCGGCCGCGGTCGACGCGGCAACACGGATCGTATACATAGCGAATCCGAACAATCCGACCGGCACTTGGGTCAACAAGAACAGTTTAGAGAAATTTCTGAATCGGGTGCCGGAACGAGTATGGGTGGTGTTGGATGAGGCCTATTTTGAATATGTTGATGGGAAGGACTATCCAGATGGCGTCAAGATGCTCGTTGACTATCCGAACTTAGTTGTGACCCGTACCTTTTCAAAAATTCATGGCTTGGCCGCATTGCGTATTGGCTACAGTGTTACTTCTAGCGACTTTGCCGATTTAATGAATCGGATTCGCCAGCCGTTCAACGTCAACGCACTTGCTTTGGCGGCCGCAGAGGCTGCGTTAGCAGATGATGATTACGTCAACGCGAGCCGACGGCTGAACACCAGAGGTATGGATTATGTGGTCGAAGGTCTCGGTAAACTGGGATTCCCAGTTATTCCCTCGGCTGGGAATTTCGTTAGTTTTGAGAGTGGGCGAGCTTCCCACAGGATTTATGAAGCCCTTCTTCAGCGCGGTGTCATCGTACGTCCCCTAGGGAATTACGGTATGAACGAACACTTACGCGTCACCGTCGGGTTACCCGACGAGAATGAGCGCTTTCTTGAAGCACTAAGTCAGATTAGTTGAGCACCCTCGTTGTAATTGGTACCGGATTGATTGGCGCCTCGTTCGCACTCGCTGCTAAGAGAGCACGGTTGGTCCAAACCGTGATTGGTTTGGACGTAGATGAAAGCGTGCTCGTCGAGGCGAAAAAGCTGGGTGTAATTGATCACATGAACGAGGTGACTCAACTGCCTGATCTGGTTTGCGTGGCAGTCCCGACGCATGCGATCGCCGAATCTGTAAATGATGCCCAGCGCAAATATGGTTCAAACGTCCCCATATTTGACACTGGTAGCGTTAAGGTTCCCGTAATTGAGGCCTTTGAATCCGTTCCTCCCAACTTTGTTCCATGTCATCCGATAGCGGGTTCCGACCGTCAAGGACCGGCTGCAGCAGACGCCGACCTATTCCAAGATCGCGCTGTAATCGTGACCCCTCTGGAAAATACCGACGCGTCCGCCGCAGCAGTAATCGAAAATGCTTGGTCCAGCATTGGCGCTCGTGTGATACGGCAAACTCCCTGGGAACACGATGACGATATGGCGATGGTTTCTCACCTTCCGCATCTTGTTGCCTTTGCATTGGTTGAACTCCTTGCAAACAGTGAAGTACGCCTCAGCGATCGAATTGGTGATGGGTTTCGAGATATGACTCGAATAGCCGGATCCGATCCAACCATTTGGCAGCAGATATTGACCGATAACGCGGGTCGTGTACGAAAGAAACTGGACGAACTGTTGCGTGTTCTCGAAACTATTCAAAACGCTGCCCAAAACGATCCCGAAGAATTGCAACGAATCTTGACGGGCATTAGCGATTATAGAAAGCGTCTGGATGGTTGATCTAGCCCCAGTCATTTGCGTCGACGGGCCGAGTGGGTCGGGCAAAGGCACGTTGGCGCAGGCGATAGCAAGGAGGCTTGGTTGGCACATTCTCGACAGCGGAAGTCTGTATCGCATTGTCGGCCTTCAAGCTCACTTACTGGGCATATCTGTTGAGGACGACAATGCGCTGGAACAGGTTGTAAAGTCCTTTGAGATTCGTTTTGCGACTGAGCGAAGTCCAATTTTGTTCGTGAACGGTAGCGATGTAACCGAAGCAATTCGTGGCGAGGAAGCGACCCGGTTTGCGAGTCTTGTCGCAAAAAGAGAAAAAGTACGGGCTGCCTTGTTAGTCCGCCAGAAGGAATTTCGCAAGCTGCCAGGATTGGTTGCCGATGGGCGCGACATGGGTACGGTGGTTTTCCCAGACGCGAAATTGAAGATTTACTTGGATGCGAGCCCCGAAGAAAGGGCGCGACGGCGATACGTCGAGTTGAAAGATAAGGGTCCGAATGTTAGCCTGCCCGACCTTTTTCAAAGCCTTAAAGAGCGGGATGTTCGGGATAAGACCAGGAACTTTTCCCCGCTCAAAGTAGCCCCGGATGCATATGTTCTGGACAGCACGGGACTTTCGATTGATGAGGTTTTAGAAAAGGCGCTCGTGGCCGCGCGGGGAAAAGGGCTACTGATTACCAACTGAGATAGGAAACTATGAGCGAAAGTTTCGCAGATCTGTTCGAAGAGAGTCTCAACACAGTTGAGATGGTGCCGGGATCGATTGTGATTGGCACCGTAGTGGACATCGACAGCGAGTGGGTTGTTGTTCACGCAGGGTTGAAGTCGGAAGGGGTGATTCCAAGAAATCAATTTGTCAGCGAGAGCGGCGAGTTCAACGTCGAAATAGGCGATCAGGTTAAGGTCGCAATGGAGGTCGTTGACGATGGGTTTGGAGAAACACGGCTATCACGCGAAAAGGCGCGTCGTGCGGAGTCCTGGGACATGTTAGAAGAGGCATTTACCAGCAACGAGCCAGTGATTGGAGTAATGAACGGCAAAGTCAAAGGCGGCTTTACGGTAGATATCAATGACATAAGAGCTTTTTTGCCAGGCTCTCTTGTAGATATTAGGCCGTTAAGAGAAACGATTCACCTTGAAGGGAAACCGCTTGAGTTCAAAGTGATAAAACTCGATCAGAAGCGAAATAACGTCGTGGTTTCTCGGCGTGCAGTGCTCGAGCAAGAAAATAGCGAAGAGCGTGATGCGCTCCTTGGTTCGCTCGAAGAGGGCCAGGAAGTTAATGGAGTCGTTAAGAATTTGACAGATTATGGGGCATTTGTTGATTTAGGAGGAATCGACGGCTTGTTGCACATTACGGATATGGCTTGGCGACGAATTCGGCACCCGAGTGAAATGGTGAATGTGGGTGATGAATTGCCGGTCAAGATTCTTAAGTTCGACCGAGAAAAGAATCGAGTTTCACTTGGCATGAAGCAACTTGGAGATGACCCATGGGTGGAAATCAAAGGTCGCTACCCGGAGAATACCCGGGTGCAGGCGGTTGTCACGAATCTAACCGATTACGGCTGCTTCGCGGAAATCGAGGAGGGCGTTGAGGGGCTTGTTCATGTCTCTGAAATGGATTGGACCAACAAAAACATACATCCTTCAAAAGTCGTAGCTGTTGGCGATGAAGTGGAAGTTATGGTGTTGGATATTGATGAAGAACGGCGTCGGATATCGTTGGGGATCAAACAGTGTCGGGAGAATCCGTGGGGCGAATTCGGAAGCAAACATGCTCAAGGAGATCACCTATCGGGCAAGATTAAATCGATTACAGATTTTGGGATATTCATTGGTCTCGAAGGCGGCATTGACGGATTGGTGCATCTATCTGATATCTCGTGGGATGAGGATGGAGAGACAGCAGTTCGTCGGTATAGCAAGGGCGAAGAACTCGAAACGGTCATTCTAGCAATCGACTCTGAGCGAGAGAGAATTTCGCTGGGTGTTAAGCAGCTCGAGAAGGACCCATTTTCTGATTTTGTCTCCGAGCATGATCGAGGAAGCATCGTCCAGGCAACAGTATCCGAAGTTGAAGAAAAGCACGCTGTTCTGACTCTTGCGGAGGGCGTGGAGGGCGTTTTGAAAGCGTCTGAAATTAGTATTGAATCGGTTGATGACGCCCGACAGTCTCTGAGTATTGGCGACGAACTCGAAGTGAAAATTTTGGGCCTCGATCGAAAGAATCGAGCCATTACCCTTTCAGCCAAATCCAGAGAAATTGACGATGAACAAGAAGCGCATCGAGAGTATCAAGGGCAGGGCGACGCTCGCGCTGGAGCAACAACTCTTGGCGATTTGATCAAAGCGCAGATGGGCGCTGATGACGATCATGAAGAATCGGAAGAAGAAAGCCCGACCGAATGATGGTAGAACTCACGTGACGGGGTCCCTTTAATCCAGACTCCTAAAGTCGATTCTTAATAGAACTCCAACCCCATGAAATATAAGGTATTTTACTTGTAGCACGGATTTTGCTGTGATAGTTTCGGTAGGGCTGGATGCCTTGGTTGGGGACAATGACGAAGTCGGAGCTTATTGAGCGAATTTCTGCCAACCATTCTCAGCTGTCGCCGAAAGACGTAGAACTTGCGGTAAAAGAGATTTTGGAACACATGTCGTGGACGCTTTCCAGTGGAGCAAGAATTGAAATTCGTGGCTTTGGTAGTTTCGCGCTTCATTACCGTGTCCCGCGTATCGGTCGGAATCCAAAAACGGGCGAAGCCGTAGGCTTGATGGGGAAATATGTACCGCATTTTAAACCTGGAAAAGAGCTGCGAGATCGAGTAAATGGGTCGCTCGACGACACGTCGTTATCGGACGATATATAAGCTTTCCTAGTGGTATAGGTTCTAGCAGCCCCACGTAAAGAATCCGATAGGTCGAATGCAAACCAGGTAGTTACGTGAAACAAGTTCTGCTGATTATTATTGGTATAGCTATTGCAGGGCTTGCAACATTGTTTGCCATTGAAAACGCATCAGTCGTTTCGTTATCTATTTTTGAATTTCGGTCGGCTCAACTACCGTTGTTCGTTTGGTTGGTAATAGCATTCTCGGCCGGCTTGGTATTGGGCTTGTTTGTCGCGGCCATAGTTTTTTTTCGGGCGAAAACTCGTGAACGGAAAATTAAACAAGATCTCGGTGCCAACCGTAAGGAATCGTTTAAGTTGCAGAAATAGTCAGGGCTAAAGTAGTACCCAAGAATCAAGCTCAAAAGACGCGTAGACATATCCGATGCGGTAGAAGAAGCGTTTGAGTTTGAAGAACCGGTTCCGAACCGAGCAATGCACATCGTCCCGTTAGCTTTGGGCAATTTGTTTAGACGATCGTCAGGTTCAAAAAGCGCTAGTCCAACAAGGCCGATACCAGCGTGCGATCGGTTCTAGAGGCCAGTGCGTGAATGTCTGGGGATTGTTATTCTTTGATCTTCAACCCGCCAATTGTCCATCTGCTACCCAGAGTTGGACTATAAAACCGGCGCTAAGTGATTCTGCTGCCGTATTGGGACATGTGCATGAGAAGTTCATCCGTAGGGCGTGAACCCGCATGGTTTGCGCGCGCCCTAGGCACACCAAGTGAAAGTTCGTCAATCAAGGTGGATGGAATTGACATCCATTACGCGTGTTGGGGCGACACCAGCCAACCAGGCATCGTGCTAATACACGGGAGCAACGCTCACCTTGAGTGGTGGCGCTTTGTCGCCCCATTTTTGGCTGACCAATTTCGAGTAGTGGCGCTAGACCTATCGGGCAATGGGAATAGCCAATGGCGGTCCCAGTACAGCGGCGAAGCGTACGCGAAAGAAGTTGAAGCAGTTGCTCGCGAGGCCATTGAGCACCCGAACCCGTTTATTGTCGGCCATAGTTTTGGTGGATTTGTTGCGCTTGAAGCCGGCCATCGATACGGGCCGCAATTGGGAGGCGTTGTATTAGTAGACTATACAGTTGCTCCTCCTGAGACTTACAACGAGTGGGGCCTTCGAGCGCGACGAGAGGCGTTGGGCCCTCGTAGGACGCGCGTATACGAAGACGTAGATACAGCGCTAGCCCGATTCCGCTTATTGCCCGAACAACCCATAGAGTACGAGTGTGTGTTGGAGCATATCGCCAAGCACTCGCTCCGAAGGGTGGAAGGTGGTTGGACATGGAAATTCGACCCGACCATGTTTGATGATCTCGAAATGGGCGCCGACCAACACCAAAAGTTTGCTCGTATGCTGTGCCGTTCGGCGGTGATTCTTGGTGAAACGAGTGGTGATGAGGGTGCGAAGTCGGCACCCTTTATGTCTCAGATGACGGCTGGAAAATTACCTTCATTCAGCGTCCCCGGAACGCATCACCACCTCATGTTCGAGGAACCCATCGCGTTAGCGATGGGCCTGAAGGGTATTTTTTTGGCATGGTTACGTGAAGATGGGGTTGAGGTTATGAATGAGAGCTTGAGTACCCATCGATAAATCAAACGTAGAAGATGTCAAGCGCTGGAGTCGTTTGCAGCGTTGCTGCCGGCGACGCGTCCAAACACTGAACCCGAGGTCAGACCAGTTCCACCAGGATAGTTAAAGTAAAAGAGGCCGCCGACGATTTCACCGGCTGCGTAAAGTCCGGGGATTGGACTTCCGGCTTCGTCGATGACCCGTGCGTTAGAGTCCACATGGAGGCCACCGAAAGTAAACGTAATTCCACAAGTAACACCGTATGCCTCAAAAGGCGGGGTATCGATGGGGTTCGCCCAGTTCGACTTTGGAACCGCAAGACCTTGCGTACAAAGCCCGTCTTTCACCGATGGATCGAACAGCGTATCGCCGTTGCAAGCGGCATTGTATGCGGACACGCAGCTCACGAAGTTCTCGGTGTCCACGTCTTCCATACGTTGCGCCAACTCACTCAGTGTTTCTGCTTGTAAGCGGGTTACTTGTTTTATTCGGTACTCATCTCTGAGTAGGTGGCTTACTTTTTTGTCGAAAATTTGGTACGCGAATTGGCCGGGCTGTTTTAGAATTTCGTGCCCGTAACGCGCGTAAGTGTAGTTCCGAAAATCAGCGCCCTCGTCCACGAATCGTTCTCCGTTCGCGTTGACCATGATGCCCAAAGGGTAGGAATGTTTCTGGAAATTATCTCCCACCTCAAGGTCACCAAATTCCGGAGCATTACGGTCCCAGCTAACGGCGTGACATCCTGACCAGTGACCGCGGGTAGCGGCGCCGATCTCGGTAGCCATCTTGATCCCGTCACCGGTGTTAAATCGAGTGCCGCGAACGGGCGCGAGGTCCCAACCGGGTCCTAAGTACCGTGTCCTCCATGCGGGATTGGACTCGAACCCTCCACAAGCCAATACCACCGCATCGGCAGCAATCGAGGCGTCACCAACTTCGACTCCACAAACGTTGCCCGCTTTGCTTAGCAATCGAGTTGCACGACTTTGGTATCGAATTACCACGCCGATTCTTTCTGCAATCGTGGTCAGACTATCAACCAAACCTGGGCCTCCACCCCAAGCTTCCACGGTTAGACCGCCCCAAAATCGAGCGGTCCCTTCAATCTCAAACGACTGGCGGCCGTAGAGCGGGAGAAAACGGACCCCGTGCTGCTGCATCCACCGCAAGGTTTCAAAACTTTCCTCGACTAACCTTTCGGCAAGGTCAGGATCAATTCGATAGTTTGTAACCCTACCCAGATCTTCATAGAAATCCTCACGAGCGTAGGTTCCAAATTCGGTGCGCTCGATCTCTGATGGTGTGAGATCGGGCATAATTTTTAAGAGGTCGTCGATGCCCTCGTACACGGTTCGCATCGCGCCCGCTGTGAAGCGCGAATTCCCTCCCCGCAATTCGTATGACGCGCGTTCTAGTAGGACGACATCGGCACCTCGTTCGCGCGCACTAATCGCCGCGCAAAGCGCGGCGTTGCCTCCCCCGACGATCACCACGTGCTTCATACAATCACGCCTATTTTTCGTAAGCGTTTTATTTCTGAAGGATTAATTCCTGACTCCGTTAGAATTTCATCGCTATCACGTCCGAGCGTTGGGGGTGCAGATGTCGGTCCCGTGGGTGCGTCGTCAACTGTAAACCCCGCGCCCAAAAACGTGAGGGCATCATCCATTCCGGGGACATCGGATATGGTTGTGAAGCTCTTTCTAAACTTCAATTGCGGATGTTGCACGACTTCGTCGAGGCTCTTCAATTGTCCCGACGGTACACCCGCCTTGCGAAGTACGTCGTCCCAATGATTCGCTGAATCTGTCGAGAAAATCTCACCAAAAATTGTACGTAGCTCGTCTCGGTGTTTGCTTGACGCGTTGATGTCACGAAAACGATCGTCTTCCAACAAATCTCCGCGGCCAAGCGCGCGGGCCATCCGTTCGAACAAGCGTTGATTGTTGGCGTTAACCAAAAGCACTCCGTCCTTGGTCTTCCAGGTACCGGCGGATCCGATTTGGGCTAACGGGTTGGGCCCTACCCGTGGTCCAACCTTGCCGGTGGCGAAGAAGTTGTAGTAGTTGAGTCCCATTAGCGCCATGCAAGATTCGAGCATCGAGACATCCAAAAAAGCTCCCGCGCCCTCACGGCCCATACGGACCAGCGCACCGAGAATGGCCGAGCTTGCAACGATTGCCGTGCCGGCGTCGGCGACGGCAAATCCAACACGGACGGGCTGTTCTTCGGTTCCAGTTGCCATGAACATGCCGGATTCACCCTGTATTAAATGATCCATTGCGGGACGATCTGCATCCGGACCTGTCTGCCCGTACCCAGAGATCGCGCAATAAATTATGGATGGGTTTGCAGTCCGGGCAGTTTCGTAACCGATGCCAATCCGATCGGCGGTTCCGGGACGCATGTTAATCACGATCACGTCCGCGTCTTTCATTAGTTGGTTCACGACGCGGACTCCATCTTCGGTTTTCAGATTTAGGGCAAGGGAACGTTTGTTTGCATTTTGGCCGAGAAAACCTGGCGACATCCCCGGAGCAAGCTGCACCCCCATAGAACGCATTTGGTCGCCGGCTCCGGGCGCTTCGACTTTAATGACGTCAGCACCCATGAGAGCGAGCTGATACGTGCAGAGCGGACCGGCGTGCACGTGCGTGAAGTCCAGTACCCGCACTCCTTCAAGGAGATCGATGCGCGCCGAATTTTCTGGCATTTGCCCGTTATCCTGCTTACTCGTAGTCTTTGGAGCCTATCACGAGCGTATCGGGGGGAATGGAACGTGGACGTTAGCCAATTTGAGAGAGAAGGGCACGTTGCGCGAATCACGCTGGATCGGCCGGAAGCGTTGAATTCACTCAATCCGGATCTTCGCTGGGAGCTTTCGCAACACTTCGACGAGGTAGAAAAAAATGACGAGATCTGGATCGCGGTGGTGACAGGTAGGGGAGACAGAGCGTTTTGTGCCGGTGCTGACCTGAAGCATCGAGCGCGGGAACGAGATGCCACGGACGAACAACGTGCGGTTTGGGCTCAGAAGAATATCGAGACTCGGTCCTTAACCGAACGTTGGTATTTCTCCAAACCGGTAATCGCGCGGGTGAACGGTTTCGCGCTGGGGGGTGGGCTCGAATTGGCGATGGCGTGTGACATCATCGTCGCGGCCGACCATGCAGAGTTTGGTCTACCGGAACCGCGCCGAGGCCTCATTGCGGGGGCCGTTGGCGTCCATCGTTTACCGCGCCAGATCGGACTAAAACCTGCGATGGGGCACATGCTGACTGGCCGTCACATGTCGGCCAACCGCGCGTACGAGTTGGGGTTGGTAAACCAGGTCGTGTCACTCGGTGATCTGGATTCGGCTGTAAATAGCTGGATTGAAGATATCCTTCGTTGCGCGCCTCTCTCCGTCAGAGCGACAAAAGAAGCCGCGATGCGGGGTCTCGATATGGCTTTACCGCAGGCTTTTTACAGTGAATACGAGTGGGAACAGAAACGCCAACGTAGTGCTGATACGTTAGAAGGGCCGAGGGCGTTTTCCGAAAAACGGGAACCACGTTGGGTGGGCAAATGAACGTTCCCAAGTCTTCCTTCGCTATGGTTCAGATTGGGCCACGCAAGCTCGAGGCAAGGGACGTGCCAATTCCTGATATCGCTGCAGATGGCGCTATTCTTGAGCTTGAAGCCTGCGGCATTTGTGGAAGCGATTACGAACAATTTGAAGGCGTCCTGCGAACGCCGTTCCCGGTAATTCCAGGCCATGAACCCCTCGGAAAAATCGTGCGTATCGGCGATCTTGCGGCTGCTCGGTGGGGTGTTGATGAAGGAGATCGTGTGGCGATCGAGACGATGGTGTCTTGTCGCCATTGCGAACCGTGTTTGGGTGGTGCGTACCACTTATGTGACAACAGGCGAATCTATTCCTATATCCCGCTTACCGAAGCACCGGGCCTATGGGGCGGGTATTCGCAATACATGTACCTGCATCCGAACTCGATCGTTCATCGAATGGATTCGAGTTTGCCGGCAGAAACTGCCGTCATTTTTAACCCATTAGGTGCCGGCTTTCGTTGGGCTGTGGAAATTCCAGAGACTAGTGTTGGCGACACCATCGTCATCCTCGGGCCAGGGCAGCGAGGCTTGGCGAGCGTGATTGCCTGTCGGGAGGCCGGCGCTGGAACGATCATCGTGACCGGCCTTGCCGCGGATGCTCGCAAACTCGAAGTAGCAAGGCTATACGGTGCCGACCACACCATTGACGTCGATAACGAGGATGCCGTACGGCGCGTAAAAGAACTTACTGAAGGGAAAGGTACGGATATTGTCGTTGACGTCAGTTCCTACGCTACGCAACCCGTTGTCGACGCGTTGTCCATGGTTCGACCCGGAGGAACTATCGTTCTGGCGGGCGTTAAGGGATTCAAGCCGGTTGATCAATTCGTCAGTGATCTAATCGTCATGAAGGAAATAACGATCAAGGGCGCGTTCGGGGTGACGTCGTCGGGGTATGGCCGCGCGATTAAGCTAATCGAATCGGGCCGTGTTGATTTCAGCTCGATGCACACGCACAACTTCCCGCTCGCGGATGCAGAATTAGCGATTCGGACATTGGCGCGGGAAATTGACGGCGACGAATCCATCCATTCCTGCCTGATTCCTCCTCACTAAGGCTCATGTAGACTGGGCGAAGAGATCTGATTGGAGCAACGATTCGTATGACGAATACACCGGACACCCGACCCACATTCGAATTCAACGAAAAAGTCGCGCGGTCGTTTTTGGACAATGCCTCGGTCGCAGGCGGGCTGCATGGTTACCTCGGGTTTGAGACGGTGGATGTTGGTCCAGGCACAATGCAGGGAAGATTCCAAGTACGAGAGGAGTTACTTACGTCGTTCGGCAACATGCATGGCGGCGTTTTATCGGCATTTTGCGATCATCTTCTCGGCACCGTGTGTTACCCAGTAATGAAAAAAGGGCAATGGGCCGCGACAACGGAATTCAAAATCAATCTCACGCGGCCGGTGAGTGGCGGTGCCGTCGACGGTTATGCCACCATCGAGACGTTCGGGCGGACCCAAGCGGTTGTACGAATTGAAGTGCTTAACGAGGGGCGTATTGCGGCAATCGCGCAAGGAACCGTGACCATCATGGATCCGCGGGCGTGAACCGTTTTATCGACGAGTTGGCGTTGATAAAGCGCCTCCCAGTGTCTGTCTAAAGTGGCGAGGCATCTTAGGGGTATCATGACCGACGAAGAAAAATTTCAATTTGATCTTCAAGGGTACTTGGTTATTAGGGACGTCCTCTCGCAGGAAGAATGCACGGAACTTTCGGTGCTCGCTGATAGCGTTTGGCCAGAACAAGATGACGACGGGCTACTCCGTCGAACCGAGGACATATCGCGCTGGCACCCTCGATTTCTCGAGTTGATCGATCATCCCAAAGTGTTGCCGTACTTAGTGGAATTGATCGGAAGTCGCCTGCGTATCGACCACGATTACTGCATTTTCATGAAGGCGGGCGCCGCACGCAATGCACTTCATGGGGGACCCAGAATCTTTGAGACTGATCATTGGTATCACTACAGTGATGGTGTCATGCGCAATGGTTTGACCGTCGCTACCTGGGCGTTAACGGATGCGCGGGTTGGCCACGGCGGTTTTGTG
>JAKUTH010000019.1 GCA_022448085.1 Pseudomonadales bacterium
CCGCCGAACCCATGCCATTTTGTAATCCGAACTGCGCGCCGGCTCGAGATACCCAGAATCGACCGTTTTCGGTCTCCGAAACGAAGGGCATTCGATCTTTGAACTGGTCTGCGGCTTCGTTGGTAAATAGCTCCTCGGGGAGCCATGGGAGGTCGATGTGGCAGTCGGCCGAGATGATCTGGTAATTCATGTTTGTTCCTCAAAACCAAGACTACCGCAGTTCTGTTCAAAATCGACACCCGGTTCCGAAGACCTTTCGGACAAACGCTTCCCGGGGACTGAGAAGATTCGTTGTGTTTGTATTTAAGCTTGTGGGCCGGATCCTGTGGGTGGCCAAGAACGGATTCCGTCCTCGAGCGGGACATTCAGACTTCGTAGTAGCTGGGCGAATAGCATCCAGTTACCAATGGCAATGACGAGTTCGATTTGCTCTGCTGCAGTCTTCAGGTGAACTTTAATCGAATCCCACGTGTTGGGTTGGATGAAACCAACGTCGAGGCAATCGTCAGTCGCCTGCAAGACTGCTCGGTCTGTGGCGGATAAATGGGACGCACTGTTCCAGTTTTGAACAGCTAAAAGATCTGCCTGTGGAATGTCGAGTCCGCGAGCGACTCGCCAGTGTTGAGTCCATTCGTAATCCGATCCTCGAACCCAAGCGATTCGCATTATCAGTAATTCGCGTAACCGAGGATCTAGAACGTTGTCTTCAAAAAGTAGGCTGGTAAGGGTGTTCGCAATTTCCCGAGCCAGTGACGGTTGATTAAGGAGGATACGGAATACGCTCAGTTCCGCGAAGCGTTCCTGCATCTGTTGCTCTCCGGCACGGCGTTCGGCCTCTTCTTTGGGTAACATCGGAACGGATGGTTTCTGCATGTCGTTTTCTCGTCGGCTTGTGGCGTCAGTGTATCGGTTTGGGAGGAATCGGATGACGGAAGTTATCGATGAATTGATTGAACTGAGAGGGTTACGATTTCACTACCGAGATTGGGCGTCGCAGCAAGCCAGCGCACGAGATTTGGTGTTGCTACACGGGTACACGGGCCACTGTCGTTCGTGGGACGCGTTTGCAGAAGTCATGTCAAAACAATACCGGGTACTCGCGCTGGATCAACGTGGTCACGGTGAAACTGCATGGGCACCAGCTGATCAATACTGGACGCTGGAGATGGTCGCCGATCTAGAAGCGTTCGTCTCAGCCCTTGAACTTGAGGAATTTGTTTTATTGGGGCTGTCCATGGGTGGGTTGGTTGCTATCGCGTATGCCGGTAAACAGCCGGTTCAACTCGAGCGTTTAGTCATCGTCGATATCGCGCCCGAGATCGCCTCGGAAGGAATTCGAAATATCCAACAGAGTGTGGCACGGAGCGACGTTTTCGATTCTCCGGAAGACGCCTTTCAAAGGGCTCGTGCCGATAACCCTGTTCCACCAGAGGGCCATCACTATGATCGGGTCAGGGCCTCCTTAATGAGAACGGATCAAGGCAATTGGACCTACCGATACGACCGCGCATTGCGCGATCCGAGGAATCAAAGGTTGCGACTTGGGGTTGAAGAGGGGTGGGAATCGGTTGCCGCGTTTAACGTACCGACGTTATTGATCCGAGGTGAGAATAGCCCCTTATTGTCCGGGGAAGTGGCGGATAAATTCGTGTCCATCGCCAATGATTGCAGGCTCGTAGAAGTTCCTGGTTCGGGACATCCAGTACCGCTCGATAAACCCGAGGGCTTTTTAGATGCGGTTCACACCTTTCTCTAACGCACAGGTAAAACGATCGTTAATGGTTGCGTTGATATTGGCGCTCGTTGCTGCGTGCGAGTCTTTATCACCGATGATCCCCATTGGATTCGATCTAACAGGAGAGTGGTTGCTTGATGCGAACGCAAGCGACTCTGCTCCGGATACGAGGGCTATTCGTCGTGCGGAAGATTTGGATATCGCTCGGGGAAAACAGAAGAACGTAAATGCGTCGGCCGCTTTTGTGGTCCAGGATTTCCCGGTTGTTGCGGCTGAACGACTGGTGATTGAACAGAACGACGATTCACTGGGTGTTCGTTATTCGAACGGTTCCTATCGGGACGTTACTTGGGGCAGAACGCAACGGAACTTCTGGCAAATCGAAGCAGGTTGGAGCAATGGTGTATTGGTCATCCTATCGCGACGAGACGATATCACTGGTCGTGAGGAGATGAAGCTCGAGGCCGGTGGCTCGCGGCTACTGGTGACGGTCGATGTGAAGACCGAGGGACGAGACGTGAGGTTACAACGGGTATATGTGCGTGGGAGTGGCCCTCACGCATTGATGCGTTCGATACGGCCTTCCGGCATGTGCTAACCGAATGCCAAAAGCCCTTGCGGTGGGCGTTAGCGAATGATCCGGTGTCGACGCAGATCATCCAGTTCTTCGCTCGTAAGCGCCAAGAGATCCCGTAAAACCTCTCGCGTATCGGCGCCAAGTTGAGGCGGCGGTTTCGGTGGCGACAATTCGTGGTAATCGAACTTAAAGGGGCTGCCTAGAACTTCTTGAATTCGATCACCCTGATCGATGGTCCAGAGCATGTTTCGTTCACGGGTCTCATCGGCCCTGAGCGCATTATCGAGGGAACGGACCTTACCGGCTGGTAGGTGCCGTAGACGTTCCAACCAGAAATCAGCGGGTTCGTTCTTGAACGCGCCCTCGATGATTTCTTTCAGTTCGTCGCGATGTAAACGTCGATCGGAAGGTGTCTTGAAACGATCATCGATGGCTAGGTCTGGTCGTTCAATAACGTCTTCACAAAAACGTCGGAACAACCGGTCGCTTCCAACGGCCATGTAAAGCGGTTCAGTTTTGGTTTGAAACAGATCGACGGGCGTTGCTTGCATGTGACTGTTGCCGGTTTTCGGAGGTAGATCGCCCGACGTTAGGTAGCCGAGCGCCGCGTTGTTCAAGGCTCCGATGGCGGTGTCGTAGAGCGCGAGGTCGATAAAATCGCCTCGGCCATGGGACGTGCGAGCGTATAGTGCTACCGATATTGCCGAAAGCGCTTGAACGGCGGTCAGGGTATCGATAATTGATAGAGGATGGCGCAAAGGGGGCCCGTTCTCGAACCCCGTCATCGCCATCATGCCCGACTCAGCTTGCAGGACCGGATCTAATCCGGGCCGGTCCGACATCGACCCCGATGCTCCATAAGCACTAATCGAAACATAGATCAGCGCTGGGTTTTCGGATCGGACGATCGATTCGTTGAGGCCGAATTTCGTCATGACACCGGGTCGAAAGTTTTCGACGAGAACGTCACAATGTTTGGCGAGGTCGCGAGCGAGCGATTGGCCCCGATTCGTTTTAAGGTCGATGGCCACACTCTTTTTGCTTCGGTTAAACGCCGTGAAAAAAGAGCTTATGCCTGGCTGGCCGGTTGAGTCCAAGCCCCGCACCTCGTCTCCTGTAATCGGATTTTCAATCTTAATGACCTCAGCGCCAAGATCGGCGAGATGTTGTGTAGCGAGGGGACCCGCAATGATGCGGGAAAAATCAAGTACACGAATTCCAGAGAGCGGTATCGACACAATTAACCCATTCAGCGAACCTTTAGTCAGTGTAGCGCGGTTTCGAGGCGAGTCGACGCGGCGACATTAGTTGTCGGGTTAATTACCCCGCCAATGTCATCAACGCTTGGTCACCGCGGAGTCCGAGTTGCGAGATGTACGAGGGGATTGTTTTTCGAAATCAGCGATACTTAGTACGACTGGAGGCCGAAAACTAAGGGTCGGCACGCCCTGAATAACGACACGAACAGGAGGCGCAACATGCTGAAACGGGTACGGCCGGGTGGCTATTTGGTGGTTCGCGAAGATCCGGTGCCGGAAGCCGCGGTTCAATTAGAGCGAGATGGTTACGCGATTATTCGAACCGCGTTTACGGCGGATGAGATTGCTGCTGCCAAAGCCGAGATCGAGTCGGTCTATGAGCAACTACCGCCGGACGGTCGAGGGGGGAATAAACGGGGCGGTATCGAAGACGACTTTCGCTACGAAATGTTCAATCGTAGCGGACTGTGTCAACAACTCGTCGGGCGAAGAGAAATCCTTGATGTCATTGACCCGTTACTTGGGGAAGACGCCCACATCATCGCCAATACGTGTTGGAGAAATCCTGCCCAGACCGAACATCGTCACGGCGGTGGCGCATGGCACATTGATGCCGGGCCACATATTCCACTGGGTCCCGACCAAAGTTGGCCTGAACACATTCCACATCCGGTGTTTGCCATCGGAGTGCATATCTTTTTGATGGATTGTCCCCTGGCCTGCGGTCCCACGGGGGTTATTCCGGGTAGTCACCACTCGGGTCTGTTCCCGCCGGTCGAACGTTTACACGATGTAGACCTCGAATGGCAGGGAGAAGGGGTAACCGCCTTAACCGCGTTTACAGGTGACGTTGCGTTATTCGTTTCAGACGTATGGCACCGACGACTGCCGACGTCCGACGAGGATAAAGGTCGGTTTTTCTTACAAATACACTACGCCAGACGCGATATCGCGCAGCGAATCAAACCGACCTCGATCGTCAACCACTTACAGCCGGAATCTATCGAACGGATCACATCGGATCGCGAACGTCACCTCCTTGGACTGCACCATATGGGTTTCTACGATGGTTGAGTCCGTTTTTTCGGTGCAACGAGCACGTATATGGAGTCTGGAATATCGGCTAAGCACCGATCGGAATTCTAAAACTTGACTGCCGGGCTCGTCGGTTTCGATTTGGTCGGTTAAAGTGAAGCAACCCAGTGGATCAACGGGAATGCAGATGATTGACGTACATTACTGGCCAACGCCGAACGGCTGGAAAGCCACAATCATGCTTGAAGAATGCGGAATGGACTACAACATCGTGCCGGTCGATATTGGAGGTGGTGATCAGTTCAGTCCGGAGTTCTTGCGGATCAGCCCTAATAATCGGATGCCAGCTATCGTTGATCACGAACCGGCGGACGGTGGTGATCCCGTGACGATATTCGAATCGGGTGCAATTCTTGAGTATCTAGCCGACAAGAGCGGCATGTTTCTTCCGTCTACGCCGCGCGAAAGAGCGCGGGTGATGCAGTGGGTCCACTGGCAAATGGCGAATCTGGGTCCCATGATGGGTAATGCCAACCACTTCAAGAACTATGGCCGTAACATTGCCGACGATCCAAAGCAGCTTGAGTATGGGATTAAACGTTTCGTCGGCGAGGTAGATCGATTATCGGGCGTTATGGATGCGCAACTCTCGGTTAACGACTATCTGGCAGGACCCGAGTACACCATTGCCGACATTATTACGTGGCCTTGGGCCATGTTGATCGGACGCATGATCGACGAAACGATGTGGGAAACGTTCCCGAATCTGAAACGATGGGTGGATTCCGTTCGGGAACGCCCGGCCGTTGAGACCGGCTATCGAGTGGGTCGCGATTTGGGTAGACGTGAATTGTCGGAAGAAGAAGAGAAACAACGCCGCGAACTACTCTTCAATCAGACCAACGAGAAAGTCCGTCATGCGCGTGAAGAAGCTGCGAAGGCGACCCCATGACGGATGCTCCGATTCAGCTCGAGCGCGAGGGCGATGTCTTTATTGTGTCGATGACGGCTGACGAAAACCGATGGAATACGACGTTCGTTCGCGCCTTTAACGCGGCGCTCGATGAGATTGAGATGTCTACGGATCCGGTCGCTATGATCACTGCTTCTGTGGATGAAAAGTTTTTTTCGAATGGATTAGATCTCGAATGGATGGCGGCACAGGGCGAACATCCTGGCGGAGATCGGGACGCCTTTGGTAGAGAATACATGGCACTCTGTGCCCGCTTGATAACCTATCCCATCCCCACCGTGGCAGCCGTGAATGGTCATGCCTTTGGCGCTGGTTTCATGATCGCGCTGTGCCATGACTTGCGGATTATGCGAGAAGATCGAGGCTACTTATGCGCTAACGAAGTCGAAATCGGCATGACGATACCGGAGCCCGAGTTGGCACTCTTTCGACACAAGATTCCGATGGGCGCCTTTCATGAAACGGTTGTACTTGCACGTCGCTGGACGGGCCCGGCAGCCAAGGACGCGGGTTTCGTGCACGCGACCACGAGCTTGGAGAACGTGCGCCCGGTCGCGTTGCAGACCGCTGAAAGGCAACTTGGTGTGGCGAAAAATCGCGAAGTATTAGGGTGGATGAAGGAACGTTTATACGGTGAACGCGCTGCCATCAACGAATCCCATGGCGCCGCCCATATGCTTCGAAACCCGGCTGAATTTTCGAGGGTCCGGCGTACGGAGCGATAGTTGCGATTTCGCGATGGAACTCGCTTCTTTTTGATGCATAAAGCGTATCGGCAACAAACGTTTGTAGCTCCGTCCGGTGACACGGAAATTCTGTTGGTGCGACACGGTGAATCGAGGGTGGCAACGGATGAACGCTCGTCCCCTTTGGTGAATGGTCATGTAGATCCAGAACTCCAAGCCGTGGGGCGTGAGCAGGCCGATGCTGTCGGTGTCGCGCGATATGAAGAAGGGGTTCTCTCATGCTGGTATGCGAGTTATTTAGCCGATCGTTGTTGCCCCACCATCACAGGGAAGGGTAACCCCGGTCAGGTAGGATCCAGCGCGTGATGAGAGAAATATAGTAAGACCGGACACGTCCTCCATAGATCCCCAGCGCTTCATTGGGAAACTTTCCCGGACCTGGATTTCCATTTCTTCCGTCGCATAAAGTGGTGCGGTCATTTTTGATTTGAAGGGTCCTGGGGCGATCGCATTGACGTTGATATGGTCGTCCATGAGATCTCGCGCCATTTGCGCAGTTAATTGACCTAAGCCGGCTTTGGCTGCGACGTATGAATAGTTTCGTAGTCCACCCGGTTTCAGTCCGTTCACAGAGGTGACGTTGATGATGGAGCTTCGCTGATCCGGCGTCGCGGCGGCGCGAAGTTGCGGCAGTAGCGCTTGGGTGAGAAAGAATGGGCTCTTAACATCCAAATCCATGACTCGATCCCAGGCCTTTTCGGTGAATTCGTCGATATCTAAGCTCCACGTTAACCCGGCGTTGTTGACCAGGACATGAAGTTTGTCTTCCGACGCTTGGAGTATCCCGGCAAGTTCCCTACAGCCTGCGATAGTTGAAATATCACAGGGGATCGCAACGCAAGCACCGAGTTTTGAGAGTTGCGCCTCAGCCTCTCGGCAAGCGTCTTCCTTGCGCGAGGAGACATAGACCCGAGCACCGCAGCGAACCAAGCCCTCAGCAATCATTAAGCCGATCCCCCGGGTACCACCGGTGACTAGGACGACCTTGTCTCGCACCCCGAAGAGATGTTCATAAAATGTTGTACTCATAGCGGGTAGCGTACAACGTTGCGATATAGTTTTTATGCGGCTTCGGTAAACATGCCTTCGAGATGGGACTGAGGCAGCGGTTGGGTGCTTCGAGACACCAGGAAGGTCAGGGAAACTGAGACCGCTTCACCCATTGCTGCGCATGAAAA
Organism: Pseudomonadales bacterium; assembly: GCA_022448085.1. Classification (GTDB taxonomy): domain Bacteria; phylum Pseudomonadota; class Gammaproteobacteria; order Pseudomonadales; family Azotimanducaceae; genus UBA11889. Next base: position 7,504 of record JAKUTH010000019.1, read on the forward strand.
TGGATTCGGTCCCTCGCCGTGCAACCAAACGACCGCACCGTGCAACCAACCACTACCAAACCACGACGGATCCAATAATTGGGTGTGAAGGATCAGGAACGTGACGAAACCAGACGCGAGGCCGGTGTAGGCGCCGGCCCGTGTCACGCCTCGCCATAACGCTCCTACCACCAGGGGCCCCGCGAACGCCGCCATCATCCCTCCGGTGCCGATCCAAACAATCAGCGCGATGTTGGTTTCCATAAGTGTCCAAGCCATTCCCATAGTGATGACAAGTACGACAACCGTAGTCACTCGACTTATTGTGAGGACTTGCTGATCAAGCCGGTCTTCGGACGGTGGTTTTTTGAGGCGCGGAGCGATTGATCGCCGATACAGATCGTTCGCAACGATTTGAGATGAAGAGACCACCAGACCGTCCGCAGTAGACATGATCGCCGCAAGAATCCCAACGCCAACGAGTGCCGCTAGCCAGGTAGGAAACAATTCGATAAATACAAGCGGTAGCGCTTGATTGGGGTTAGCGCCTTCAAGAAGGAGCGCGTCGCCGAGGAGCCCTCTCGCGAGCAATCCGCCGAGCCCCATCATGCCGAGTGTCAATCCAAAAAGAAAAGCGAGTTTGATGAACGTACGCTGGTCGCCTACACCTTTTAAGGCCCAGAGCTTGTTGCCAAGATGGGGAAGCAAGCCAAGCGGGATGTGGGCAAAAAGTACGGCGATGATTGACCACCACGAATGCGTGAGCGCTGATTCGGGGTTCAGAGGCTGTACTAGATTGCTGTTCTGGGTCTCCAAACGGTCAATCAAACCAGATAAACCCCCGTCCACACCGGAACCCGTGAGGACCAAAACGATCACGACAATAGCCAGGATAAGCATCATGAACCCTTGGACCCCATCGGTAAGAATGTCGGCATGGGCGCCACCGAGGACTACGTAAAAAAGGAGCACCGTGGTCGTGATCAGGAGTGCCCAGAACGGTGAGAGTCCAAGAAAAATTTCGAACATCACGAGCCCCGAAACCAATTGACCTGCAAGGTAGAAAAACAAAACCAACGAAAAAATAGACACCATGACCCGGATACCTTCGGACTGGTAACGATCGCCCAAGAATTCGGGAATGGAACGGCTGCCGAACTTATTCCCGGTGGTCGCGATCAGGCGCATGGATATGAGAACCCCGAAATAAACACCAATGGGATAAAGAAAATTTCCCCATTGAGAAGCGAACCCCCACTGGTATCCGAGGCCCGGGCCGCCAAGAAAAGTTGCACCGCTAGCCGTTGTCGCCGCAAACGCGAAGGCTAGAAAAATCGGTCCGTAAGAACCGCGAGCGGTAGCGAAATCGTCGGCATGCTTGACTCGACGTTGTCCGATCACGCCGATGACTAACATGCCGCTGATGTAAACCACCATGAATATCCAAGACCATGTCGCTAAATCCATATCATTTCCTTGGTATTAGGCTTGCTGGTGTTTCCGATATTTTTCTATGCCCACCTATCCCATCGCATCGTTTCGGCAACAGGTAATCGCGTCAAGGGGCCGAACTTTCCGAGAGGGTAACCGACTGGGATGAGACAATATGCGGCCATGTTGTCTGGCAGGTTCAGCGTTTTTCTTACCGCGCCTGGGTTCGATAATCCTAAGGTAGTGGGAGCTGCTCCCAAACCCAAAGCGCGTGCCGCCAATAATAGATTTTGGACAGCCGGCCAAATTGACCCGCCACCACCGCTGGGGGCGCCTTCGCCGATTGGTCCGTCAAACTCGTAACAAGCGACGATTAGGACTGGAATTTCATGCATGTGTTCCGCTTGCCAGAGCACGGCATTGAGCATTCGCGACCGCTTATCCGTGTCTTGATGCGGTAAAGCTGCAGGACGCCCGGATGCTGGCCCGATGTACGCCTCCACCGCAGATCGGTTTAAATCCGCGAGGGCTCTTCGCTGCTCTGGATCGCGCACCACAATCCATCGAGCGCCTTGTTGATTGGAACCCGTTGGTGCCTGGTTGGCGGCATCGATCAATTGAAGGATGTCGTCTTCGGGTACAGGGTCAGTTTTTAGACGCCGCATCGCACGGCAGCTATACATAGTGTCAAAAAGTCCGGGTTGTTCACTCACGGCAATGTCCTCAGAGTTTGTGTTAATCAAGTGGTGGAAGGTCTGCATATGAAGGTTCGTCGCCTTCGGATTTGGCACGAAAATATGCCTGCATTTCGGTTCCCTGCGATACGGCACCCATCCAAACCGATTGGTACGACAGCGTTTCTTGAATACTGTGTTCGCGACCGTAATTGAGCAGATGCTTCGTGCTTGTTACGGCGAGCGGGGATTTGGATGCAATTTCTTTCGCAATTGACATGACAGACGTCAGCATCTCATCGTGGGTCGCGTAAACATTGTTGATAAGGCCGATTTCTTTCGCTTCCTCGGCAAATAGACGTCTCCCTGTGTACGCGAGTTCGCGCATCAATCCATCTGGGATGAGGTTGGGTAAGCGCTGCAATGTACCCACATCTGCGGATAACCCAATATTGATCTCCTGAATGCAAAAAAAGGCGTCCGATGTGCAGTAACGCATGTCACAGGTGGAAACCATGTCGACGCCGCCGCCGATGCATGCGCCTTGAATGGCGGCCAACACGGGCATCCGGACCTTTTCGATGGTCGTGAACGCCTCCTGTAAACCTGCGAGGTTGCGACGGGCACGCTCGCCTCGTCGACCTGCGTCGAAGGATTGTTGGGGCGCGGGAGTAGTGAAAGCGGCCGTATCCATGCCCGAGGAGAAGTGTTTTCCTTGCGCCGAAATCACCAACGCGCGGACGGTACCACTCGAATCCATTTCCATTACCGCTGCCGGAAACTCGTTCCAAAACGCGGGGGGCATTCGATTAAATTCGTCGGGTGCGGCGAGTTCGATGTGGCCAACGCCGTCGTTGATCGTGGTGTTCAATCGGGTGTAGTTCATAACATCCTTCTATGCAATGTCGATCAGAGGCATACCGTCCTGTCGGTCAGCGACACCTTAGATCATAGCGCCGTAACGCGATTCGTTTTGTGTGGCGGGCGGGAATTGATTCAAACTCCCGTCTCCATGCCAGCCCGCTCCCGCCACAAACTATAGCAGGATGGTGTGACCGATTTGATCAGTTCAAGGATGTCGATGCGCCGAATACGACCAACTAGTAACGCCGTTTCGGTTCTCGTGCTAAGTTTGACAGCCGGGCAGGAGCATTGAGGAAGGACGAACGTGGCGTATAACAAACCCATCCCTCGTAAGGGTCAGCACAACCAGCCGTTTTGGGATGGCGCTAAGGAAGGCAAGCTGATGCTGCCGCGATGTACGTTGTGCGGGAAAGTGCACTGGTATCCGAGACTGATATGTCCATCGTGCCACTCCACGGATTTGGAATGGATCGAGGGCAGTGGTGAGGGGCGACTGCACACGTTTGCCGTTCAGCACCGTGCATTTGGTGGTTGGGCGGAAGAGGTTCCCTACGTGACTGCATATATCGATCTTAATGAAGGCGATCGAATGATGACGGTCCTTCGTGGCGTGGATCCGAACAAGCCTGAGGACATCAAGATAGGGGCAAAGGTCAAGGTCGAATTCGACCAAGCTGATGACGATACACACATCCCATTTTGGCGGGTGGTGGAGGAGTAACCATGGCAGCAACAAATTTATCGATGGGCGCAGCCATCGTCGGAGCGGCGGAATCGAACGAAATCGGTTATCCCGAGGAACGGGGTGACAAGGTTACTTCGTTGCAACATCACATTCAGGCGATCAAGAACGTTTCTGAGTACACGGGTATACCCATCTCGGATATCGAAGGTGTTTTTTCTACTGGATGGTCGGTGGAGTTGGCAGAACATCTAGGCATCCGGCCCCATTACATCGATACAACCTCGGTTGGCGGCTGTTCATTTGAGATACATGTACACCATGCGCTAGCAGCCATTGCATCGGGAATCATTGATGTTGCCGTTGTCAGTCATGGCGAGGCGGGTTGGTCGTATCGTGGTGCGGGAGGCGGTGGCGGTGGCCGTGGAGAGATGTCGCCGGGCGCAGAAATGACCATGGCCTATGGAACCTTCGGTGCGCCATCGCAATACGCGCACGCCATGGTTCGACACATGCATCAATACGGGTCAACGGTTGAGGACTTCGCCCACATCTCGGTCGTGACGCGAGAGTGGGCGCAGAAGAATCCACGCGCTCTGATGTTCGCGGACGCTTCTCAAGCAGAGGTGAAATTAGGCGAGCGAACACCCAACCCGTTTGGCGGCCCGATTACCGTACAAGATGTCTTAGATGCTCGAATCATTGCGTGGCCATTGACATTATTTCACTGCTGTTTGGTGACAGATCATGGTGGCGCAGTCATCGTTGCACGACCGGAGATTGCGCGGAGCCTCCGTACGAGCCCCGTGTGGATCGCGGGCGCTGGTGAATCCATGGCACATCAGAATATGTTGGAGATGGATGACTTCACGGCGACCTCCGCGGCACGCTCGTCGGCGATCGCATACGAGATGGCGGGCCTTGGGCCTCAGGATATGGACATGGCGATGATCTATGACTCGTTCACGGTCACCGCGGCAATCACCGCGGAGATGCTTGGTTTGGCGCCCAGGGGTCAAGGCTATCGTTTGTGGAAGGATGGAGATGCTGCGCCCGGCGGCCGGCTGCCGATCAACACCAACGGGGGTGGCTTGTCATTTAATCACTCAGGGATGTATGGGATGCAATTGCTGGTTGAGGCGTATCGACAGCTGTCGGGAACGGCAGAAGACGGCATCAACGGTATTGAAGGAAAACAAACGGATTCGCACACGTGTGTCGTTAATGGTACCGGCGGAACGCTGTCGACCACGGGGACGCTAGTGCTGGTTTCCGATGATTAAGGATCGTTGGGTAAGCGATAGGGCGTGACCATCAACATATTAGATAAATAGGGACGCGTTGCGTGGCTACCTATCAAGCACTTCAAGCTTTGCCCGATGGAAACGCTGGCCCTTGGGGTGAACCCGTGGCGATTCGTTACGATCGACGCGATGTCCTGTTGTATGCCGTGGGCATTGGAACACAGGATCTTCGTTTCGTTTATGAAGGCCACCCTCAATTTGCCGTTTTTCCGACCTTCGCGATTCGTTGGGGAGGGAGCGGCGCACCCGTCGATACGACTCTAATACCGTCATCGCCCGGGCCTCTGAACATTGATGCAGAACGGTACCTCGAAGTACTTGCACCGCTCCCGATTTCGGGCGAAGTAACGGTTCGATCGCGGCTAATTGGCGTTCACCCACGCGGCACCGGCAACGGCTTTTGTGAGTACGAAAGTTTGGTAACTGATGCGTCAGGGAACGATTGCGTGCGGATGGTCAACGGATCATTTCGACGTGGCGTCGAAAAGCTTGGAGACATTGAGCCCTTTGAAGGGGCGGGGGCGACGTTTTCGGAAAAGCTCGTCGCTCCGGATCGCCCGCCTGATTTTTCTTCCAATACGTTGATTCCCGTCAATCAGGCACATGTTTACCGACTATCTGGTGATTACAACCCTCTTCATATCGATCCGGAGTCGGCAAGTTTTGGCGGGTTTGATGAACCGATTCTTCACGGTCTGTGCACATTCGGTCATTGCGCACACCTCTTACTTGAAGGACTTTGCGGTGGCGACGCTTCTCGATTTCGTCGGATCAAGGTGCGGTTTTCGGCGCCCGTTTTCCTCGGTGAGACGTTGCACATCGATGCGTGGGCGGATGGAGAGAGCCGGTTCCAATTCGAAGGACGTGTCGACGAGCGGACCGTCGTCTCTAACGCCTATTTCGAATTTGAATGACCCAACTGTAACGCTGGCGGCATGGCCTGCGGCGTGAAACGCCCCTGAGAATGGCGGTCGTAACTAAAGGGTCTAAGACGTTTGACTACATTGTTGTTGGTGCAGGAACGGCAGGCTGCGTCCTGGCGAACCGACTGAGCCATGACCCGAATTGTAAGGTCCTGCTCCTTGAAGCGGGCGGAAAAGATAACTATTTCTGGATCGATATTCCCGTGGGTTACCTCTACACCATCGGGAATTCGCGCACCGATTGGTGTTATCAAACGGAAGCAGATGAAGGGCTTAACGGTCGACGTATCGGTTATGCGCGCGGCAAGGGGCTCGGCGGCTGTTCTTCGATTAATGCCATGATTTATATGCGGGGACAACGCAGTGATTACGATCACTGGGCCAAATTAGGCAACCGTGGTTGGGGTTGGGATGATGTGCTACCGGTTTTTAAGCGGTCGGAACGATACCAGCACGGAGCGGATGCCTGGCATGGGGCCGGTGGTGAGTTGCGGGTCGAAGAACGAAGGGTGAACTGGGAAATACTCGACGCCTGGCGCGATGCAGCTGCGGCCTGCGGCATTCCAAAAATTACCGAATTCAATCGGGGTGACAATTTTGGGAATGCGTATTTTCAAATGAACCAGCGTCGGGGTGTACGTTGGAGCGCTACCAAAGCGTTTTTGCGCCCCGTAATGAACCGGTCGAATTTGACGGTGCTAACCGATGCCAACGTACGTCGCATATTGTTCACCGAACTTCGAGACGAACCACGGGCAACTGGTGTCAACGTTAAAATCGGCAATCACCTCGAGACGTTTCTTACGAGTCGCGAAATCTTGCTTGCCGCAGGGTCCATTGGGTCGCCGCAATTGCTTCAATTGTCTGGGGTTGGAGCGCGGGAACTTCTAAGGACATATGACGTTCCAATAGTTCACGAACTCCGGGGGGTGGGGGAGAATCTGCAGGATCATCTCCAGATCCGTAGCATTTTCAAGGTAAGTAATACGGTCACGCTTAATCGCCGAGCACGAACGTGGTTCGGCAAGGTAGGAATGGGACTTGAGTATTTGGCGTTTCGATCCGGGCCGCTCACGATGCCGCCGTCTCAATTAGGGGCATTCGCAAAAAGTGACCCGGGAAGGAATTCTGCCAATATCGAGTGGCATGTACAGCCTTTGTCGTTGGATCGATTTGGCGAGCCACTCCACCGTTTTGATGCAATCACGCCGTCGGTTTGTAACCTTCAACCGACCAGTCGGGGCCATGTGCGGATCACGAGCCGCGATCCAGAGAAACATCCAGCCATTACCCTCAACTACCTTGCGACCAAAGAAGATTGCGAGGTCGCAGTTCAGGGGATGCGATTTACCCGACGGATCATGGCGGACGAAGCGCTGGCTCGATTTCAACCGATAGAATGGCTACCCGGATCGCAAATCACATCGGATGACGATATGTTGGATGCTGCTCGGGATATAGGCACCACTATTTTCCACCCGGTGGGGACGTGTGCGATGGGCAACAACGAACTCGCTGTGGTAGACGATCGATTGCGAGTCCGGGGGATCTGTGGCTTGCGGGTCATTGACGCGTCGGTGATGCCAACCATCACCTCGGGTAACACCAATGCACCCACGGTGATGATTGCTGAGCAAGGTGCCCGTTTTGTTGCCGAGACTGGGCGACGCGAGGCAGATTAGACGAGTAGGGCCGACGTCTTGTATACGTAGGATCGATTCCAGACCCATGCCATCAAACCGACCACGACATTGGTCACGGCGGTGGCAATGAAGATTCCTTGGTAACCCCAGAGACGATCCGCGACGATAGCCAAGGGTACATACAAAATGAGGGTCCTTAGTAAGGAAATCACGAACGGTGGAAACGGTTTCCCGAGTGCGTTGAAACAAGAACTGGCGACCGACATCATTCCCATGAACCCAATGCTGAGCGGAATCACCAGAAAGAAAGAACGGGCGACCTCTATGACGATAGGGTTGTCGTCAATCATGGCTACCAGTGTTGTCCCAACTAGCATCATCACTGCGAACGTCAAGACACCCCAGGCAAGACAAAAACTGTGGCATAGCGTTAACGCTTTCTTGACCCGATCGTAATACCTGGCACCCCAATTTTGTCCGATAAAGGGCTCCGCCGAGGAATAAACCGACCAGAGGATCATGTGCGCCATGGTTTCAACCCTTGAGGCAACGTTAAAACCGGCGACCACTTCATGCCCGTGAGACGAGAGCAGTCGCGTGATGATTGACATAGATAAGGGTTGAACCAGCCCGCTCGCGATCGCGGGGCCGCCGACGTAGAGAATGGCTTTCCAGGAACCGATGAGTCCGACGAAGGACCATTGGACCATTCGAGCTCTGACCAAAAGCAGCGCGAAAAGAAAAACACTCATGAATCTCGAGACGACGTATGCCCAAGCTGCGCCTGCAATACCGAGGCCGAGGCCGAAACCCCCGAACGAATCAAAGATGAAAAATGGGCACAGGATAATTTGGATAATCGAGCCCGCAGTCATGATGATCCCGGGACTTGCGGCGCTGCCCGTGGCCCTTAAGAGTGTTGATCCAACAATGGAAACTAGAAAAAACGGCATCCCAATCATGTAGACCTGGAGATACTCGATGGTCATGGTGCGGACCGTGTCTTGTGCACCGAGCAAAGCGGTGATGGACGGAGCAGCGAAGTAGCCCGCGAGACCAAGAACGGTACCCACGAGCACGGCAAGTAATTCAGCGTGCGAAACCAGACGTCGAACGTTGCCGCGATTGCCACTGCCTGCGGCTCGTGCAATAACCGATGACGCGCCGGTACCGATTCCCATCGCAAACGCGAAGAGCGTGATCGTGACCGGAAAAGCGAAACCCATGGCGGCGAGCGCTTCCGTGCCTAAGAATCCTAGGTAAACGGCTTCGCCGAGTTGAGCGATGTTCATGGTGATGGATCCCATCGCCATGTATCCACCGAGGCGTGTCAAATGACCGACGACGCTCCCTTGAGTAAAACTACCGAGGTCGGGACGATCCGTCGTCTCGATTCGGGGCTCGCTCGCGCTAACTCCTTTCGAGTTCTCTGTCGATTCGATCAGACAACCCCTTCAACATGGCTGGAGTGCATGACGATGGTGTGTCCCCCAGGTTCTTGAAGGGTGAAGGAACGATGGAAACGGGCATCAGTGATCGGACTCGGTCCAAGCCCGAGCTCTGTGAACGCAGCATGACTAGCGTCGACGTCGTCAACCATGAGGTCAAACGGTGCGTTGAGATCGTCATCAGGGTCACCTTTCGACAAAATGAGGTGCGTTCCGCCGCGTAGTTCAAGAATGGCGATACCGGATCCAGGTGACACGTCGCGCATCCCGGCCGAAACAAAAAAGGCTTTGCTTTCGGCTGGATCGGGTACCGTCATGCTGAGGTGCCCTACCCAAACGGTGGGTCTTGTATCTTCGGACTTTCGCGTCCACCGCGACCGACTCGCGGTTTCCTCGACCGTTTGACCGGCTTTCGACCAACCAGTAAATCCTTCTTCAAGGTGGGCTACGTCCTGATAACCCATATCCATTAGCGCTTTCGCCGCAAAAGCCGATCGGCCGCCGCCCGCGCAGAACACAATGGTGCGTTGTTCCTCGCTAAAGTAATTACGGAAGTAAGGACTGGCAGGGTCCGCCCAAAATTCGAGCATGCCTCGAGGCGCATGGATCGCTCCTGGAATGGTTCCCAAATCGATCTGCTCCTGAATTTCGCGAATATCGAGTAAGAGCGGCGGTTTCGGTCCCGCAAGTTCTTCCACGAGCGCTTCAATGCATAGGTTTTCGAGGGTTTGCTTAAGTTTATCGACCGATTCAAAAATGGGCTTGATAGCCATAGTCGTCTCCCGCGGATCTGTAACCAGTGTAACCCGTTATATGACGGCTTGAATTGCAGGAGATTGACCGTGAAGATCTTTATTCCTGGCAATAGGTGTAATGGTGTGACGGAAACTTTTGCAGAGATCGACGGCTTGCCGAACTTTAGTTGTATCGATCCTGATGAAATCGAGGAAGCGATCAAGAAATTGTTAGCGTTCAATCGGGAAGAGGTCGCAGGAATCGTTGGGCGTGCAGGTGACGACCCCACGTGGGACTCGCTGGTTGCACCGCTGGAGGAGATTGACGATCGCTTAACGAAAGCGTGGGTGCCAATTTCTCATCTAAACGCAGTCGTCAACACAGATGCGCTGCGTGCGGCTCACGACGGATGTTTAGTGGCATTGACTCAGTATTCGACTGAACTTGGACAGTCGCAGCCCCTTTACGATGCGTACAAGAACTTGCAGTCGGGCAAAACGTACGACAACGAACTGTCCGCGGCACAGAAAAAAGTTTTGGATAACGCACTGATTGATTTTGAGTTATCCGGAGTTGGTCTTGATAAACAAAGCAAGAAGCGATTCGCCGATATCAGCGAGAGACTCGCGGTTCTCGCGAGTCAATTCCAGAACAACGTGCTTGATGCGTCGGATGCGTGGACTCGACACTTCGACAGTCCTGATTCATTGGGCGGGCTGCCGGATGTTAATTTGGCGATCGCCGCCGAAGCGGCCCGAACCCGGGACCTCGATGGTTACTTGGTGACACTGGAAATGCCTTCCTATGCGGCCATTATGGATCATGCGGAAGATCGGGAGTTACGGCGCGAAGTGCATGAGGCCTACGTCACACGAGCATCGGACAGAGGACCTCATGCGAATAACTTCGATAACACCGAGATCATGACCGAAACACTGTCCCTACGTCATGAGCAGGCACAACTCCTGGGGTATAGCAACTACGCGGAGTTGTCGATTGTGAAGAATATGACGGACGATCCTGCCGAGATAGAAGGATTTCTCGAGAATCTTCTCGAAAAGTCACTTCCGAAGGCGCGGGAAGATCTTAAGGAACTTGCCGCCTTTGCACGCGAAAAGTATGGGATCAACGAGATTCGTCCGTGGGACACGCGGTTTTTGTCGGAACAACTACGTCAGGAGAAATATGCAGTCTCAGAGGAGGAACTGAGACCGTATTTCCCGATGGACAAGGTATTAGTAGGGATGTTTGACGTGGTTGAACGTTTGTTTGGGATCAGAGTGCAACGCGCGGTCGCGCCCGATCACTGGCACGACGATGTATTGTTTTTCGAGATTTTTCGCAAACAGGATCGTATCGCTCGGTTTTACGTCGACGCGTTTGCACGCCCGCACAAGCAGGGCGGTGCGTGGATGAATGATTGTCGAGTTCGACGCGAGTCGGGTAATTTCCTGCAGCTACCCGCGGCGTTTCTCACCTGTAACTTCACGCCGCCTGTAGGCGACGTCCCTGCACTTTTGACTCACTCGGAAGTCGTGACGCTTTTCCATGAATTCGGACATGGGCTCCATCACATGCTCACGCGGCAAACTTGCGCCGCCGTGTCAGGGATCAATGGCGTGCCAATAGATGCCGTTGAATTACCGAGTCAATTCATGGAGAACTGGTGCTGGCAAGCCGAGTCGATCGGTCTCATCTCCGGTCATTGGCAGACAGGCGAGTCGTTGCCAGAAACGCTGCTAAAACGATTACTGGAAGCGCGTAATTTTCAGTCGGGTTTGGCGATGGTACGACAACTCGAGTTCGGACTCTTGGATATGGCGCTGCATACGAGCCTGAAAGCGCTGGGTCCTCTTGAGGCTATGCTCGACGTGCGCCAACGGACTGGCCTGGTGCGCCCGCCAGAATACGATCGTTTTCCATGGGCATTTGGCCATATTTTTTCCGGAGGATACGAGGCAGGTTATTACAGTTATCTGTGGTCCGAGATTCTATCCGCAGACGCGTTCGCGGCTTTCGAAGAAACGAGTGTTTTCGATCGGTCTGCGGGGCAACGATTTCTTCAAGAAATTCTTGAAATAGGCGGATCGAAGGATGCGATCGATAGCTATAAGGCATTTCGGGGAAGGCAGCCGGATCCGTCCGCCTTATTGCGGCACAACGGACTCACTACGACCTAAACGGAACCAATGGTCTACACGGATTGGTTAAGAAATCCTTCGATTCGTTCGACGGCTTCGACGATGCTCTCGACGGAACTCGCGTATGAGAAGCGAATGAATCCTTCGCCCAATGCACCAAAGCTGGTTCCAGCGACCGTGGCGACTCCGATCTCGTCCAACAGTCGATTCTGTAGCGTTTTCGCGTCCATCCCGGTGCCTTCGATGTTAGGGAACGCGTAAAACGCGCCGGCCGGCGTTCCACAGCGAAATCCCGGGAGTGCATTCAAGCGCTCGACGATGACCTGACGTCGTTGATCAAACGCCTTGACCATGTCGGTCACACTGTCTTGTGGCCCTTGGAGGGCCGCAAGACCTGCGTATTGGACGCTCGCATTGACGCACGAGTGACAGTTCACCGCGAGTCGGGTTGCCTGTTCAATGAGGGTTGTTGGCCAAATCGAATAACCTATTCTCCATCCGGTCATGGCATAGGTTTTACTCCATCCGTCGAGAAGGATGAGCCGATTTCGAATTTCTGGGTAATGTAATAGCGAAATGTGATCGTGACCGTCGTAGCACATGCGTGAATAAATCTCATCGCTGAGGATGGCGACATCTGGATATTCGGCGAGACCGGCAACGAGTTTGTCGATTTCTTCTTTGGGCACCGCGCTGCCGGTTGGGTTGGCGGGGGAATTAAGAATCACCAATCGTGTTCGCGGCGTAATTTGATTCAGGACGTCGTCGGCGACGAAGGAGAATTCACGTTCTTCGAGCAACGAGATCGGAACGGCTTGAGCTCCAGAAAATTCAATGACTGATTCGTAGATGGGGAAACCTGGATTTGGATAGAGTATTTCCGCGCCGGCTTCGCCGAACATCAGAATCGCAAAAAACATCGTTACCTTTCCGCCGGGTACCACAAGAACCTGTTTCGGGTCTACTTCGATTCCGCGGTTTTTGACGATATCGGCTGCGACCGCTTCGCGAAGCTCGGGAATCCCAGGTGCGGGTGTATAGCCGTGATGTCCGTCGCGGAGTGCCTTGATGGCTGCATCGACGATGTGGTCTGGGGTCTTGAAATCCGGTTGTCCGATGCCGAGATTGATGATGTTGCGACCGGAGGCCTTGAGTGCCTCGGCTCGGGCGAGCACCTCGAAGGCGGTCTCGGTACCTAATCGGTTCATTTTTTCTGAAAGGCGCATCGTCATCCTTGTGTGCTGCTCACGTCGTGACCCATTCAGGGTCGTGGAAATCATAACGAAATCCGTCGCCCTAATTGTTAAGCATAGTGGATGGTTGAGCACACGCGTCGATCCACGGATGATGGGTGCGGTGGGTAAGGGCGGAAACATCGTGAATATTCATTTGGAGAAACATCCGGCGACGGGATCACGCGGCGTCATCGTTACGAATCATCCCCTTGGATCGGCAGCGGGTGCGGAGATGCTGGCTGCGGGAGGCAATGCGATCGATGCTGCGATTGCCGCGCTATTCGCGCTCACCGTGGTGGAGCCGATGATGGTAGGCATATTCGGGGCCGGGATGGCCAACGTTCGCCGGGAGGATGGGAGTCATTGGTTCATAAATAATTATGCAATAGCACCCGCGGCGGCGACGCCAGACATGTACCGAACCGTAGCCGATACGTGGCCCGATTATCAGAAAACGGTGGATGACGAAAACGACGTTGGACCACTTGCGGTGGGCGTGCCTGGGTCTCTCGCAGGATGGTGCGAGACGCTTGATCAGTGTGGTCGGCTCTCGCTCGAGGACGTGCTGCAACCAGCGATACGATTTGCCACGAATGGGTTTCGGGCGACCGCTTATTTGAGCGGCATCGTGCGCGCGGTCGCGTCGTCGATGTCAAGGTTTCCGGAGACGTCGAAAACGTACCTCCCCGACGGAAAGCCGATCAGGGAGGGTGACTTGGTAGTCCAGTCGGAATATGCGGAGACGCTAAAGAACATTTCAAAGTTCGGTCCAAATATTCTCTACCAAGGCGAACTTGGTGTTTCTGCCGTCGATTACCTTCAGCGTAATGGCGGAATTATGACCGTCGCGGATCTGCAAAATTATCGAACGGTCAAGGATCTGGTCGTTTCAGGCAGCTACCGTGGATACGAAGTTATTGGGCCACCGCCGCCTTCCGCGGGTGGGGTTCAGGTGATCGAGATGCTCAATGTACTCGAAGCATTTGATTTGGCGTCGATGGAATTTGGATCTGCGGATTCCATCCATGTGATTGCCGAAACGCTCAAGCTAGGGTTTGAAGACCGCAAGCAATATACCGGTGATCCAGCCTTCGTGGATGTCCCGGTCGGGATGCTGACGTCGAGAGAATATGCCGACAAACGTCGACGGGAGATCGACATGCGACAAGCGCGAATCGTAGTGGACACGGCGAGTGGCGAGTCGCCACACACCACCCATGTGACGGCGGCGGACGCCGATGGCAACGTGATCGCCACCACACAGACAATTCATGCTCCGTTCGGATCGAAAGTGACTGTTCCGGGAACAGGCGTGTTGCTCAACAACACCATGAATATATTTGATCCACATCCAGGGTTTGCAAATTCGATTGCGCCGGGAAAACGAATGACCAGTAGCATGTCACCGCTGATCGTTATGCGCGGTGGCCAACCTTGGTTTGCGCTGGGCTTACCCGGAGCCACGCGGATCTTTCCGTCGGCGTTACAGGCCGTGATCAACATGATTGATCACGGTATGGATCCCCAGACGGCGGTCGAAGCCCCGAGGATTTGGACGCAAGGTCAAGATCTCGAGGTGGAACAGGGTTTCAATCAAAGCACGTTGGGTGATGTCGGGCGACGTGGCCACAAATTGAAAGAAGTCCGTGTAATTGGAGGTGGGATGGGGATGATCGTTTTCGATGGGAATGCAATGACCGGGGCTTCCTGCTGGCGCGCGGATGGAACCCCGATCGCTGTATCGGGCGGTATGGCACGACTGGGGAGTCGATTTGATGTCCGCTAACGGACGATCCATATGAAGTGCCGCTACCACCAGAGGCGACTTCCATATAGGATGCGCCACCTTAAATTTGGTGGACATTGATGTCATGAGCGGACCTGACTTCGCAACGACACCATTAATTCCGGTGATCGCCCAAGAGGCTGGTAGCGGCGTTGTGCTTATGTTGGCCTATATGAACGAGGATGCGTATGTCGAGACGCTGAAAACGGGGAGGGTTTGTTACTTCAGCCGAAGCAGAAACAGGTTGTGGCGAAAAGGCGAGGAAAGTGGTCATGTTCAGGAGCTAAGACAGATTTTTTACGACTGCGATGCCGACACGATTTTAGTAAAGGTCGATCAAATTGGTGGAGCAGCGTGCCACGAGGGATACGAGAGTTGTTTTTTTCGTGAGATCAATCCCGAGACTGGGGATGCTACGGTAATTGCTGATCGAGTTTTTGATCCTGAAGAGGTCTATGGGTGAGCATGGCGAACGTACTTAAACTAGGAGTTCCTTCGGGCAGTTTGCAAGAACCGACAGCGGAACTTTTTCGACGTGCTGGGTACGAGATTACGTTTTCCAGCCGATCGTACTACCCGACTATTGATGATCCAGAAATCGACTGCTTGCTGGTGCGTGCGCAGGAGATGGCCCGTTACGTCGAACAAGGTGTCTTGGATGCTGGGATTACTGGACACGATTGGGTGGTCGAGACAGATTCCGATGTCGAAGAAGTGTGCGAGCTCGTTTATTCGAAAGTGAGTCGTCAACCAACGCGGTGGGTGCTCTGTGTACCGGAAGACTCAGCGGTCACGGCGGTTGCCGATCTGCAGGGAAAACGGATCGCGACAGAGGTGGTGAATCTCACCCGCGCGTATCTAGCAGATCATGGGGTAACCGCTGATATCGAATTTTCATGGGGAGCCACCGAAGTAAAACCCCCGCGACTCGCGGACGCGATAGTCGAAGTCACTGAAACAGGAAGCACTCTGCGTGCGAACAATCTACGTATTGTGGATGAAGTTCTCACCAGCACGCCGCGTTTGATCGTGAACCGTACCGCCGCGGCTGACGCCTGGAAACGCGAAAAAGTGGCCAATCTTGAACTCATGCTGAAAGCGTGTCTGGCAGCGGAAGGAAAGGTTGGTTTGATGATGAATGTTCGGCGGGCAGATCTTGAGGCGGTTGTAGGTGTGCTCCCGGCGCTTCAAACACCCACGGTTTCGGCGCTTGCCGATGAGGAGTGGGTGGACGTGAATTCGATTGTTGAAGAAGCTGTTGTTCGATTGATTGTGCCCAAGCTGAAGACAGCCGGTGCGCGGGGCATTGTCGAGTACGCAATCAACAAAATTATTGACTGAGAGCGGGCCCCATAGATCCTGTTATTGCGGAACTTCCCCTTCCACTTGTAAGCGGTGAATGCAGCGGGGTTCATCGTCATGGTCATGGACCGCGAAATGCACGACGCTGCGGTTATCCCACATAATGAGATCGTTCTTTGACCAAACGTGCCGCGCCTGGAATTCGGGACGGCACGAGTGTTCAAAGAGGAAATCGAGTAGCGCCTGACTTTCGTCGGGATTCCATCCGCAAAACTGACGCGTAAACGCTCGGCAGACATACAAGGACCGATTTCCGGTCTGATCGTGCGTTCGTACCACGGGGTGTTGTGCTTCTGGTGCGTCCTCGGCGGTTTCCCCATATGTACGTGCGAGCCCCGCTGCAGAATGGATCGCCGTGAGCGAGTCGATGGTTTTTCGAACGCCGTCTGACAAGCTTTGGTAAGCCAATTCCTGGTTGGCAAAGGCCGTATCCCCACCGATTTCGGGTGTTTCAAGTGCGTACAACATTGTGAGTTTGGGCGGTGCCTCGTTGTAGGTCATGTCGGAATGCCAGTGTTGATTGATGTCTCTTTTTTTCCCGACATTGACCAGTTCAATGATTTCCGGGTATTCATCGAGTCCGGCGTACGGATGTCGGACCAACTTTCCCCAACGGCGCGCGAATTCCATGTGATCTTGAGGTGTAAGCTGCTGTTCTGGAAAGACAAGAACTTTGTGTTGACAGAACAACTGATCGATCGTAAGCCAGGTTTCGTCGTCCATGGTTCGTAGGTCGAGCCCTTCAACGGTAGCGCCTAAAGGCGCTGCGATCCGTTGGAGTGAAAAGTCAGACGCACTCATTACGAGCTACAAGAAAGCATCGAACAGCCTACACGGTGGCGTGCCCACTCGGGACGTTTGGCCGCATATTCGCCTCGGTGGGGCTGTTCGGTATAGGGGTTGCGCAACACATCGAGTAGCTCGTTGACTGCCGAGAAGTCGCCTTTTCCGGCTGCGTCGATTGCTAATTGCGCCCTGTAATTTCGGAGTACATAGAGCGGATTGACTTGATTCATACGATCGCGCCGTTGCTGGTCCGAGACGTCGTCTGTGGATACGCGTTGCAGATAATCGCCGAGCCATCGGAAAATTTCGTGGGTGACGGGGTCCGTCAACTCGGACTCAGTGTAAAAAGCATCGTGTAGGCAGTTTAAACGCGCGGTTGGCGTCATCTCCTCGGTCGCTTCTGCCAGGCCCCGGTAAAAGAGCGTCATATCCGTCTCGGCCAGGGAGAGGACGTTTTCCAACCCATCCAATAATTCCTTATCTCGCGGTCTAAACTCTAGCAACCCCAATTTGTTTGCCATCATCTGCTGGGACTCTGACTCATAAAGCGAGGCAAATTCGGACAACGCGGTTTCGAGCGGTTTGGCTTCTCCAATGAGAGGATAAATGGCGTTGGCGAACTGCAATAAATTCCATTGCGCGATGGCTGGCTGCTGTCCAAAGCGGTATCGACGCCCCGCTGCGTCGGTGGTGTTAGGTGTCCAATTGAGGTCATAATTTTCAAGCCATCCGTAGGGACCGTAGTCGATCGTTATCCCCAAGATCGACATGTTGTCCGTATTCATTACCCCGTGTACGAAACCGACCCGCATCCACTGCACGATCAGGGTTGCCGTCAATTGGACAACGGTTCGAAACCATTCGATGTAAGTGCTTGTTTTGCCGAGTGGGCCGGACTCGGGGAAATGGTTTTTAATGGTGTAGTCAGCTAAATCTCGTAGCAGTTCGGATTCTCGGCGCGAGGCCAACAGTTCGAAATTGCCGAACCGTAAGAAGGTGGGCGCGACTCGGCACACGATCGCGCCCGGTTCCGCTTTAGGATGACCGTCGTAAAGGATGTCGCGTACGACTTCTTGCCCGGTTAACGCAAGTGACAATGCACGAGTTGTCGGAACCCCCAAATGATGCATGGCCTCGCTGCACAAGAATTCTCGGAGAGATGAACGAAGCACGGCGAGACCGTCGGCCGTTCTAGAGTACGGAGTCGGTCCCGCACCCTTCAATTGCATGGCATACCGGGCGCGTTCGCTGGTCACGACATCACCAAGGTTGATGGCGCGCCCGTCGCCAAGTTGACCGGCCCAATTCCCAAATTGGTGCCCCCCGTAACACATCGCGAATGGATCCATTCCAGGGAGGAGTTTGTTCCCGGCTAACACCTGGAGAAAAGTCTCCGAGCTGCAGTCGGTCGCTTCGATACCGAGGAGGTTGGCGGTTTCCGGGGAAAACGCGACCATTGTTGGACTACGGACGGGCGTCGGTTGGACTCGGGAATAACATGCGCCACGAACTTCACGGACGAAGTTGTCCGGCTCCGGGTCGCCTGGTAATTCTTCGAGAAAGCGGTTGTCGAATTGGAGTTGCGTCTGCATCAGTCGACGATGGCCGAATACACCAAGTTCTTGAGCTGACCCCGGAAATTAAAGGTATTCGACGGCATGAGCTGGGTCATAAAAATCACGACCAAATCTTCATGGGGGTCAACCCAAAATATCGTGGATGCTGCTCCGCCCCAAAAGTAGTCCCCGGCGCCGAATTGGCCGGCGTCGACCGCGCCGAGAGTCGTCGCGAAACCAAGTCCGAAGCCAATGCCTTCGTAGGCGGTCTCAGAAAAAGCGCCCAAGGCGAGGCTCGACAAATCACCACCGTTGGGCAAATGATTCGCGCGCATGAGGTCAATGGTTCGCGGTCCCAATATTCGGGTCCCATCGAGTTCGCCGCCGCGACGAAGCATTTCACAAAAACGCCAGTAATCGTAGGAAGTACCAACCAGACCACCCCCGCCGGAAAAAAATGTCTTCGGTTGGAGGTAGGCGCTTGACATCGGGTCGTCGATCAACTCAAGAGATTTGTCTGCGCGGCGCGCATAGTTTGCCGCGAACCGGGTTGTGTTTTCTGCAGGGACCGTGAAGCCAGTGTCCGTCATGCCCAGCGGATCAAATATTTCAGTTTGCAAATACTGATCAAACGACATATCAGAAAACGCTTGGACTAAATAACCGCAAACGTCGGTGGAATACGAATATAGCCAAGCCTCACCAGGTGAATAACGCAACGGCACCTGGCCAAGCTTTTCGACGAAGCTTTGAAGCGTTTCGCCGTCTTCGCTACGCATACCGACGGCGGCATAGGCTTTTTCGACAGGGTGTTGTCCGCCACCGTAAGTGAGCCCGCCAGAGTGGCTCAATAGATCCCGAAACGTCATGGGTCGATTAGCAGCACGGGTCTCGAAAGGCGCCTCGTTTCCAGATACCCAGACGCGCAATTCCTTCCATTCGGGTATGACGCGATGCACCGGATCGTTGAGTTGAAAATAGCCTTTTTCGTAGAGTTGCATGAGCGCAACGGACGTGATCGGTTTACTCATAGAGTAGATGCGGAAAATCGTGTCATCGGCGATGGGAATCTGGCGCTCTCGATCTGCGGCCCCGAGAGATTCGAAGTAAGCTGGGTGGCCGTGCCGCGCGACCAGGGTCTGACACCCGACGAGTTTTCCCGAGGCAATGTAATTACGGTCAAGATGATCGGTAATCCGTGCTAAGCGATCACGATCAAACCCTGCGGCCTCCGGTTGAATATCCATTGTGTCCTCAGATCGGTCGAATCAACTGGTGAATCCGTGGGCGCTAGAATAACCAATCGGAAAAGATATTGGAGATCGTATAGCGGGCGAGGACGAACCGATATTGGCGCTCGTCTCCAACATGCTGGGTATGGCCTCGACACCGTTGTCACGTTCGGCAGTTATTGGTTTGACATGAGGCGAAGGCAACGTATCGTTTTGTGGGCAGGACAAAATTGATACTAGAACTTATGGAGATGTGCGATGACGACCGTTAACTCAGTGCTGGGACCCATTTCGTCGGATGATCTCGGTTTCACCCTTATGCACGAACATGTCATGGTGAGCGCCCCTGCGATGTTTCGTACGTATCCCGATTTGTTTGGGCCCGAAGATCGGGAAGCCCGTGCAATCGACATATTCAAAAAGGTAAAAGCTGAGGGCATTGATACCATTGTCGATGCTACGACATACGACCTAGGGCGGGACCCGGAACTTTTGTGCGCAGTGGCTGAAGGATCAGGGGTCAACATCATTAATGTTACCGGCTGGTGGCTGGATGTCCCGAGGTTTCTCCGGGGTGTGTCGCCGAATCAAATGGCACGAGAATTTATCAAAGACATCAACGAGGGGTTTCGTGGGACCGGAATTAAAGCCGGAATCCTGAAGTGTGCCGCGGACTTCGAGGGGGTTACCGTGGACCTCGAATTGATGGCACGGGCTGCGGCTCGAGCGCAGATTGAAACCGGAATACCGTTGATGGTCCATTCGTACCCGACGGGGCAGGTGGCGAGACGCCAAATTGAGATTTTTCGTGAGGAGGGCGTTGACCTCACACGGGTGAAAATCGATCACTCAAACGACACGACGGACATTGAATACTTAACGTGGATTCTTGATCAAGGTTGTTATTTAGGCCTAGATCGTTATCCCGGGCGCCTCGTCAGTCCCGAGGCGCGTACTGCCACCATGAAGACACTGATTGATCAAGGTTACGGCGACAAGCTTTGTCCCTCGCACGACTGTATTTGTCTCCATATTCACAATGAACGTCCGGATGGCACCATCCCCGAGGAGCATGACTTCTTTAGGAGTAACGTCGATCAGTATCTATACATCCACCGCCACGTCATTCCTGATCTCGTTGAGATGGGGGTCAGTGATACGACTGTACGCAGTCTGTTCGTCGATAACCCCCGGCGTTTTTTTGCAGGCGCGTAGAACCCGTTCGCGGAAACTTATCGTATCAAGCCGCCAACAAGCTTCGAAGACATTCGTTGGTTCGAGTAAAGGAAGCTCGACCGTCATCACCGGCGGGGTAAACGCTTGCAATAACTTCCGTCGCTCCTGAATCAAAAAATTCTTGTAATCGCGCTTCGACTTCGGATTCGGTTCCAACCACGGCGATTTCGCCGGCCTGGTCGATCCCTTCAGCGTCGAGTTGGCGTCGATAGTTGGGCAAGTGTCCGTAGCCTTGGAAGATCTGCACGGACCGTGCGATTGCTTGTTCGTGGTCGTCGTGTACACACACCGGTACGCCGACAATGACGCGCGGCGTGGGCCGACCGGCATCTGCCGCCGCCTTGTTGATTGTCGGGACCGTGTGATCGCGGATCGTTTTGTTTCCAACCATCCAGGTGACGGTGCCGTCGGCGACTTCGCCCGCCGCTTTAAGCATGAGAGGGGCGAGAGCTGACATCACCACAGGAAACGGGGATGCTTCCGGACACGCGAACCCGGTCGTCATCTTGTACATTTCGCCGTCGAATTCGACGCGACCCTCGTCGCCTAACGCTTTAAGAATCGTTACGTACTCGCGCATGTGTCGTGCCGGACGAGAATATTCGAGACCGAGCGCCTCAATGCCGGGCGCGTGTGACGGTCCGACACCGAGTATCAAGCGACCGCCCGTCAAGGCGTTTGTGGTGGCAGCTTGTTGGGCCAACGCGTTCGGATGCCGCGGGTACGAAGGCACGACCGCGGTCCCAAGTTCGATGGTGTTTGTTTGAGGTCCAGCCAGCGCGATCATCGTTAAGGCATCGAAGGTACCGACTTGCGGGCACCAGTAACTCGAAAACCCTTGACTCTCCATCTGAACGATCTCGTCGACGAGGCTTGAAAGAGGTTGACCTCGCCTAACGTTTCCACCGTAAATTCCTAATTTCATTAATAAAAATCTCCTTTATGGATGTTCTTTATGTATTGGTCTCGTGATCGAATCTGTGTCTACTGGCGTATGCGGAAGGATGAGTCATCGGATCCCAGCAAGACCGTCGCTAATCCCCTGGCTTGCCCAGCCACCCCACGGGAGGGTGAAAAATCTGAATCCTTTAGCGATCAGTTCACTTGGCTCAATACCTGGCGGCACAAAATACATGCCGGGGGCAACACCGACTTTCTCGCAAGCGGCCGCGATCTTATCCAACGCGGCTAGATACTTCGGGTTGGGATAGTCCAGCGCGACGTCAAGGTTTATCGAGAGATCCGAGGGGCCGACCAGGAGTACATCAATCCCAGGAACACTCAGAATCTCGTCGATGCTTTCCAGCGCCTCCGCAGTCTCGATCATGGGGATGATCAACAGTTGTTCATTCACAATATCCATGTACTCGCGGTAACTTTTGAATTCGCCCCATTCTCCTCGTGGGCCGGCCGAACTGCGCACGCCTGCAAAGGGATACTTACACCAAGCGACCATGTTTTCGGCCTCTTCCTTGGTATTGACCATGGGGACGATGATTCCTTTAGCGCCTTGGTCTAAGGCGTAGCAGATTTGATCCTGCCTGTTTTCACCGACTCTGATAATGGGAATCGCGGTCCTACCCCGCATCGCGGCGAGCTGAGGTTGTAACGCCTTGATCTCGACCGGTGAGTGTTGGGTATCGAAAAGGAGAAAATCGAAACCTGAATTCGCTAAGAAACGGACATCGCTGGTTATCGAACCATCTGTGCCAATGGCGGTCTCGCCCGACTTCAGCATATCTTTGACAGCATTCATGGTTTCAAGTCTTCCTAGAGTGGTCGGTTAAAGATAAGTGCGCTTATCCCGAAGTGCCAGTGAAAACGACAGCGGATCTCGAGAAAATTGATCTAAAGGGAAGGACTGACATTGCGTCGCATTGGAAACGGTGCTCAAGAAAAAGGGAAATATCGATTGCGAAAAATGGGAGTATCTAGGCCGGATGAATAACCTATTGGATTTGTTAACGGAGCATACCCATGGCGGCGACGCCATTGATGCACCGCATCGCGACCCTCAAACGTACGCTCGTCTATCGGAACAGATTTTACGGGCTGGTGGTGAACTACGTTCGATCGCGATTGCGCCCAATTCGCGGGTGGCGATGGTTTTGCCTAACGGACCGCTGATGGCGTCAGCGTTCGTGAGTTTGGCCCCATGGTGTACGACGGCTCCATTAAACCCTGCGTATAAATCCGATGAGTTCGAATTTTATCTTCAAGATCTGGAGGCGTCGGCCCTGATGGTCGAGACCGGTTCGGAATCCGGCGCGATCGAGGTCGCCCACAGTCTTGGGATTCGCATCATCGAAATTGAAGAAGGAGAGGAGGCGGGTTCTTTTTCCGTCGGTGAGGCGAGGGATGAAGTTCCCGCTCGGGAAGAGGATGCGATCGCGCTTATTTTGCATACATCGGGGACGACGTCGCGGCCAAAAATGGTGCCGCTTTCGATGGGTAATCTTGCAGCGTCAGCATCCAATATCGCGGCCACGCTGCAGTTGTCCGGAGCCGATCGCTGCCTAAACGTGATGCCGCTTTTTCACATACATGGGTTGATGGCGCCGGTACTGGCGTCTCTGATCTCGGGCGCGAGCGTTTACTGTACGCCCGGCTTCGATGCGTTACGTTTTTTCGCTTGGTTGGACGATGCGCGGCCGAGTTGGTATAGCGCGGTGCCGACGATGCATCAGGGTATCTTGTCGAGAGCGCCCCGTAATCCAGAGGTTATTGAGCGGTCTTCGTTACGGTTTGTCCGTTCGTCATCGGCCTCATTGCCGCCGCAGGTCATGGCGGCACTCGAGGTTGCGTTTTCTGCTCCTGTTGTTGAAGCGTATGCCATGACCGAGGCTGCACACCAAATGTGCTCGAATCCGCTGCCACCTAGTACCCGGAAGCCTGGTTGTGTGGGCCCAGCGGCCGGCCCAGAGGTTGCGATTATGAACGAGGATGGCGTTGCGCTTGCGACGGATGACGTTGGTGAAATTGTGATTCGAGGCAAGAACGTGACTTCAGGCTACATCAACAATCCGGAGGCGAATGCAGGCGCTTTTCATGAAGGTGGTTGGTTCCGTACCGGCGATCAGGGACTGCTAGATGCGGATGGTTACGTTAGAGTCACCGGTCGACTCAAGGAGATCATCAACCGAGGTGGTGAGAAAATCGCGCCGCTCGAAGTCGATGAAGTCATTCTTGATCATGATGCGGTGACTCAAGTCTGCACTTTTGCGATTCCACACAACAAGCTAGGCGAGGAGGTAGGTGCTGCCGTTGTTCTGAAGGAGGGTAGCGAGGTCACCGAAAATGAGCTTCGAACGTTTATTGCGCAAAGGCTTGCCGATTTTAAAGTGCCTCGGCGGGTCCTGTTCGTCGAAGAAATTCCAAAAGGACCGACCGGAAAGATCCAGCGCATTGGACTTGCAAAAGCGCTCGGACTCGCGCCGTGAAAATTTGTGTGTTTGGGGCGGGCGCTATCGGAGGATATCTCGGCGGGATGCTCGCCCGTGCGGGTTGCGAGGTGTCGTTGGTTGCGCGGGGGCCTCACCTTGCGGCCATCCAAAAGAACGGCCTCACGCTATGGCGTGATGGAAAATCGCAAACACATGCGATTACAGCCACGGACTCCGCTGCGGAACTTGGGCCCCAGGATTTCGTGCTTGTGACGCTCAAAGCGCATGCCTTATCAGGCGTGGTGGCCGATGTACGCAAGCTCTTCGGGCCGGACACCGCCGTTGTCAGTGCGGTTAATGGGCTCCCTTGGTGGTATTTCCATGGCCTTGATTCGCCTAACACCGAACGCCCCTTGGAAAGCGTTGATCCAGGGGGCTTGATATGGAAAGGCATAGGTCCCGAGCGCGCGATCGGTTGTGTCGTCTACCCGTCCGTCGAGGTACCTGAGCCAGGGGTGATAAGGCATCTGTCTGACGATAAATTTAGTCTAGGCGAACCGTCGGGGAAAAGAAGCGAGCGCGTCCGAACCCTGGCAAGAGTGTTCATTGATGCGGGCTTAAAGGCACCGGTGCGGCCACGGATCCGCGACGAAATCTGGGTCAAGCTGTGGGGGAATCTTTCCTTTAACCCGCTTAGCGCGTTGACGATGGCCACCCTCGATGTTCTTGCCGGCGATGCAGGCATTCGTGTCATTGCAAGGGCGATGATGGTAGAGGCGCAAGCCGTTGGGGAAAAACACGGTATCCGGTTTGCAGTGGATGTTGATAGGCGGATCGACGCTGCTGCGTCCGTTGGTGCGCACCGGACGTCGATGTTGCAAGACCTCGAGCAAGGAAGGCCTCTCGAAATTGCTGCGCTGGTGGAGTCGGTGATGGAAGTTGCTCGTCTCGTTGGGCAACCAACGCCAACGATCGATCTCGTTCATGCCTTATTGCGGCAACGAATTCGTGCGCGTGACAGCTAGCGTTCGGTCGATATTGATGGGGTGGTATTCAGCTATCTGCTGAGGCGGCTTTTTCGCGGTAAGCTAGGTTTGTAACTAGGGGGTTTTGAGATGAACAGTGTGCACTTTGGGGTGACCGTACCGCAGATCAAACGACCGTGGGTGGCGGCAGCAGATGCCGCGCAAAGTTTTGAAGCGCAGGGGTTTGATTCTATTTGGGTTTGTGATCATTTTTACGGTCCGCAATCGCCACAACTTCCTATTCTAGAAGCATGGTCGATGGTGTCGGCGCTCGCTGCGATCACCAAAAGGGTAGAGATTGGTACGCTCGTCACTCCCGCCGGAATGCGCAACCCCGCGCAATTGGGCAAGATCATTGCAACGGCCGACAATATCGCCGGGGGACGTGTTATTGCCGGGCTTGGAGCCGGATGGATGCCGCGTGAATTCACCGATTTTGACACCCCCTTTCTATCGACGGGCGAGCGCTTGGCACAATTAGCTGAGACGGTCGAGTTGCTGAAACGAATGTGGGGTGAGGAGGAGGAAATCAGCTACAGCGGTCGGTATGTCAAGACGGAAAATGTCGTTTGCCAACCCAAGCCGCCGCGACAGGTTCCTATCCTGATCGGCGGAGCGGGTGAAAAGGTGACGCTGAAACTTGCCGCCCAGGAAGCTGATATCTGGAACAACCTGGCCGCCCACCACCCGGTGCTGGAACACAAAATCGACGTGCTGAAACGACATTGCGATACGGTGGGCCGGGATTTTGGTGAAATAAGGCCAAGTCAACAGTGTTTGGTGACGATTGCACGTACTGCGGAAGAAGCAGGACCGATGGCGGATCGGGCGCAGAAAATTTTTGGTGGTCACATGGGCGATCCGAAAGGACCGATCGCGATCACGGGTACTCCTGACCAGTGTTGTGAAGCGATCCAGAAACACGTTGAGATGGGTTGCACCATGTTAGTCATGGAATTTTTTGGTAAAGATACCGTTGAACCGGCGGCATTGTTTGCGGAGGAAGTCCTTCCGCAGTTTCATTGACGCGACCGACCCGTGGTGGTCATCCAACGGGCATACTATTTTCTATTGGAGCCGGCGGACGCGACTGCTTGAGCGCCAATCCTCGCCCGCCGAGACACAGTCGGCGCGGGCGTAGTGCGTTGAGATTGAACGTCTGAATACGGTGTCGCGGTTTCGACCCGATCCATGGATCAAGAGCGGATGAAAAAATAGGGTGTCACCAGGCTCCATTTCGATGTGCACACGTTCTTCGAGGTTGGGCGCCTCAACTCCGTAAAACGCAAAATTGACGTATTCCCAATCCGGGTTTGCGTGCTTCAGTAGAGGTCCCTTGTGACTGCCGGGTATCACTGCTAAGCAACCAGTACGGCGGGTCGAAGGAAGAATCGCGGTCCAGGTCGCAACGATCGACTCGGGGGGCCTTAAACGGAAATAACGTAGATCCTGATGCAGGGGATGGCGTCCATCGACGCCAGGCGGTTTGTTGAAGACGTTGGTGACGATCGAGTAAAGCTCGTGACTTCCGAGCAATTCAACGACTGGTGCTAACAAGGCAGGATGTCGTACGTATTCGTAGAGTTCGGGATCGTCCTCGAAATTTAGTAGCTTATTGATAGCGTGCAGCGGAGTGTGCGGTGTGACTGCACCCTTAGCGACCATAACGTCCTGCATGAGTTTCATCTCGCTGACTGGTGTTGCCGCACCCTCAACAAATTCGATGAATCGATGGTTGTAGCGTTCGAGTGAGCCGGCGTCGACAAGCCCTGAAAGCAGCAAATAACCGTTGGCTTGGTAGCTTGCTCGTTGTGTTTCGGTAAGCATTGCTAGCTCTCCGGCGCTAACGCTTCGATGGTCCTTAGTGTGTCATCGAAATAATCGTTGGTGGGGATGGCGACGGGGAAAATCATGCTTGAATCGAGCCCCGCCTCTTGATACTCCGCAAGCCGCGCGTGAATGTCGGTTGCGCTGCCAATCAAGGTTCGGTCACGGATAAATGCTTCAGGAAGGGTCGCCAGCGCTGTTTCCCTTTCGCCGGCGCGCCAGAGCGTTTGTATTTCTTTGCAGAGTTCCGCATGTCCTTCGCGAGCGAACATTTTTTGGTAGACGGGGGCCATCACGTAGGTAAGTAGTTCACGTTGGTATCGTTCGCGAACTAGTTCGTAGTCTTCGGTAACCGTCGATCGAAAAAAGATCACGTATTCAAAATTCTCCAGTGATCGACCGACGCGACGGGCGCCTTCGGCAATTTTCCCTTTTGCATGGACAAGATCGCCAACGCTGACGAAGTTTAGGATGACGCCGTCTGCAATCTCTCCTGCGAGTTGCAACATACGGTCGTTTAAAGCGGCGAGATAGATTGGAACCGTGGATTTTGGCGTCGTCGTTAAGGAGGCTCTGCGATACAACCATCGGCCCGATTCCGTCGTCACTCGCTCCCCGGCGAAGAATCGGCGGACCAATTCCACGCATTCGCGAGTTAGCGCGAGCGGCGAGTCCCCCCACGGCGTTGCGTGCCAGTCTTGAATAATGATCGGCGTGCTGGTGCCCAGTCCGAGCACGAATCCGCCGGCTGATATGTCGCTGAGGCTGGCGGCGGTCATGGCAAGTAACAACGGGTCCCGCGTTTGCATCGGGAAGATGGCTGATCCGACTCGCCCTTTGGTCAATGCTCCGGCGATGGATGCGGCTGCGGTCACGGCATCGGTGCCCGTAATTTCAGAGACCCATGCTCCTTCCCAGCCGAGTGCTTCAGCGCGTCGAACAAGGTCAACGTTTTCAGCGATCGAACGGCCGCATTGAGAGAGATCGAGGCGTGGGAGCATGTCACGATGATACCGTAAAGGCCGTGGATTTCGCCGACGCCATAAGGCGTTATCATGGAATCCATTGGAAGGGGGTATTTATGGAATTACGAGATGTCTTGTATGAAACCGACGAGCGATTGGCGTACATCACGCTGAATCGACCGGAAAAGCTTAACGCGCTCAGCAATAACCTGCGTGGTGAGTTGATGGAAGCGATGCGGGAGGCCGAGGCCGACGACCAGATTGGAGTGATCGTTTTGCGGGCTGCGGGACGATCGGTTTCGGCGGGCTATGACTTAACGCCGGCACGATCTGCTGACGATGACCTATTTATTGATACGCGATCGAAACTCCCGCGGACGTGCACGAAGCATCCTGGAAATCAGCAATGGGCGAGACACGTGGTCATGACGAACTGGACGATATGGGAGCTTGCTAAGCCCGTTGTCGCCCAAATTCAGGGACACTGTTTGGCCGGCGGGACGGAGTTGGCGTCGGTGTGTGATTTTCGGATTGTTGCTGAAGATGCGCAGATTGGATATCCCCCGGTCCGGGCAATGACAACGATGGATATGATGTGGACCCCGTGGCTACTGCCTCCGGCGAAGGCTCGAGAATTCGCGTACGTGGGTGATTCGTTTTCGGGCAATGAAATGGAACGTCTCGGTTGGGCTAACTACGCTGTTGCGAAGGAAGAGCTGGGAGCCTTTACAGAAAAATTCGCGCGCCGGATGGCGCATGTGGACAACGAAATGCTGATGTATTCCAAGCGGTCGGTGAATCGTCAATACGAAACGATGGGCATTCGCGAGGGGTTGCACTCGGGAACGGAAATACAGGCTTTGAGCGCGATGCGCGCGGCGGGATCAGAATGGGGCCGTCGGGTACGTGATGAAGGTCTGAAGGCCGCGCTCGAGTGGCGTGATGGCCCATTCCGGGATTTTCGAGGGGCCTACGAGAGCGCACCCAAGGACCGCCCTGTCGCGGGTATGGAGCCGAAGAAAAAGTCCGATCAGTCGGATAGCGGATCCGGTAAGGACTGAGCGGTTGTGTCAAGACTTGATGGTAAAACGGCACTAATCACAGGGGCTGCCAGCGGAATCGGGCGGGCAAGTGCGGAACGGATGGCATCCGAAGGCGCGGCAATTATGTGTGCCGACATCGATGGGGATGGGGCGGAACAAACGGCCTTGACCATCGGGCAGCGCGGAGGCAAGGCGTCCTTCCTGACACTCGATGTGTCGTCGGAGTCCGAGGTCAAAGAGGCCGTGGAGCAAACGGTCCGTGAACTCAGTGGTCTAGATATTCTCTTTAACAATGCGGGCGTCGGCGGTGGTGACATTGGCTGGGACGACACCATTGCCATTAATCTGAGTGGGGTCTATTACGGGCTTTTCTACGGTATACCGGTCATGGTGGAACGAGGTGGTGGGGCGATCATTAATACCGCGTCGATCGCGGGATTGGTTGGTCTTACCTCGGGCTCTATATCGGAAGACCAGCCGGTTGAGATGGTGCCTGGGACAGGCGCATACATCGCCGCGAAACACGGCGTGGTTGGACTAACCAAACAATTCGCCGTCGCATTTGGTGCCAAGGGCATCCGGGTTAACGCGATCGCACCCGGTTATATTGAAACCCCGATGACGGAAGGTATCCGGAAGGTTGATGGTGCGACGGAATATTTAACATCGTTGCACCCGCTGGGGCGGTTGGGACAGCCTGAAGAAATTGCAGCCGTGGCGGCATTTTTGGCGAGTGACGAAGCGAGTTTTATTAACGGTATCGTTCTTCCGGTGGACGGGGGTTACACCGCGCGCTAGTCGGACGAGTGATGGATCGAAAGCAACGCGTCACTGACCATGGGTAACCCGTCGGCTCACGATGCGTTTTTTCTGGTGACGATAAGCCAGGCGTCGACTTCGTCTCGACAACGAAGTGCTTCGATGTCGGGTTCTGAGTATAGAGAGGTCTTGTAGCGGGATGGGTTTGCGCCGTGCACGGTTTCGTTGCAGCGTTTTTGCATGTGCGCGTAGTGCAGACCGGAGTGCGAGTCGGTCTCGAAATCCATGAAACGACACAAGCAGCTCTCCACATTCTTTTGGTAAGAAACGTTGGCGTCGAGGTCAGATTCTTCGAACGAGCATGCCGCTAACGCCAGCACAAATAGCGCCATGCTTAACTGGCTTCGATTGACCACGTTTAGACGGGTACGTTGCCCTGGATGACGATGCGGGACATGGATCGTGGCTCGTCGTAGTCCAGGATGGCGGTATGCATCACCGAGCGATTATCCCAGATGACCAAGTCGCCCGTAGACCAACGATGGCGATAGGTGAATTCTTCAGTAACAGCATGCAGCCAAAGGGGCCAGAGTAATCGCTCGCTCTCGCCCTCGGTCACGTCGACGATGTGCGATGTAAATTCCGGGTTGACGTACAGTGCCTTACGGCCTGTTTCATCGTGCGTACGTACGACCGGATGTACCGAATCAGGAACATGTTCGCCAAACCCCTTGCCGACGTGAAATGCGTGTAGACCCTCAAGCTCTTCTTGCGTTGCCAAATGCCGGCGGAACATCCGGCGTTTATCACGGGACGCGCGATCGAGGGCTTCGTAGGCGAGATGTTGATTAGCGTAGCCCGTGTCTCCGCCCCAGGTCGGGATCGTTTGTGCATGCAACATGGTGATCCACGGCGGTGTCGGATGCCACGTCATGTCCGAATGCCAGGCCCCGAAGCCCTTGCCTTTCACGTCGCCTTGATTGGCGAGTTTCTGTACGTAGGGGTTTGTACGCGCCACTGACGATGGATGCGTCATCAACTCACCCCAGCCTCGTCCGAACTCCATGAGTTGCTGGGACGTTAGCTGCTGCTCCGCAATGACAAGCAGTTGATGTTCAAGAACGAGCGCGCGTAGTTCGTCAATAGCTCGGTCGCCGTCTTTTGTCAGATCGAGTTGACGGATCCTCAAGCCCAACGCGGGCGCTGTCGATTCTATTTTCAAGGTGTAGACGCTTCGGACATAAAAGTGATCAGCCTCGAGACCAGAATTTACAGCCGAGGCGGCGTTCCCGTGTCGACGATGCGTATCCCGATCCCAATGATCTTCATTGCATTTTCTACCCAACCTTGCCGTAACGATAAGTATCGTGACGGGCTACGCATTAGTCCACCGGGCCGACACGAAGCAACATTTATGCGAAAACGTTTCTTTTGATCAAGGTTCAATGACTCGGCTAGCCATCGACATCTCGATAGAGTTTGCCGCGACGGCGAACGGGTTCAAGCAATGTCCAGTCACCTTCTTCGATCGTAAATCCCTCGGGGAAGGGTGGCCGCGGTTCCATTCCAAGCGCCTGCATGACGCGATCGTCGCGGTAGTAACACTGCGCGGTAATGCTAACCAACGTGCGTAAGAAAGGGTTCAACGCCCGGCTCAGTTGCGCTGCCATGGCGCGCCTATCGGTTTCGCTGAGAGCTGCAAACCCGACACCGTCGTGGTCGCGTATCGCTTGTTGATCGATGTCTTCGAGCCCGGCCTCAAACATATCCGTGTACGAACGTGCCGTGACGAGAATGTCCTTAAAGATTAACGGGTCATCTGCACCTGGGGCATCGTAGTCCCTGCTTGCAGGGATTATGGATCCGATCAGTGTCCGGAGTATTTCGCGTTGTGGCTCTGACAAAGGCAGATCGCTTGCTAACAGAGGTTCCTCATTACTCATGATCAGCTCTCAATCGAACAGTGTGGTGAGGCGTTTTTTGATGGTGTCGCCTATGTAGAGTGACAAGGCCTGAATGGTCCGGGTCGGATTGACGCCGGCGGAGGTCACGAAAATGCTGCCGTCGACGACAAAGAGATTGCGGACGTCGTGGCTGCGGCCCCATTCGTTGACGACAGAGTGTTCTGGATCGACCCCCATGCGCGTTGTTCCCATCAGATGCCAGCCGCCTACGGCGATCGGAGCTTCGGTCATGACGTCGGTTGCCCCGGCCGCCTCAAGTATTTCCGCACCTCGGTCGACCGCGTAATCGAGCATGCGGCGACTGTTATCGGACAGTTTGTACGTGATTTTTGGCGCGGGGATCCCATCGCTATCTTTGAGCTCTGGATCAAGGGAGACGGTGTTGTGCGGCTCGGGTAAATCTTCACAGATAGCGACCATGCCGGTGATTCGATTGAAGAGTTCACGGTATCTTTGGTGATGTTCTTCGCCCCATGGAATTCGACCCGAGAACATCCCGGTTAGGGCGGTCGCAATGGGGCCGCGACCGCGTGTGATTTCGTATGTAAAGCCCCGGACAAAATCTCGCGAGCGATCCGTCTCGTAAAATTGTTGGCTCCAAATACAATTGCCCGGCCCCATGTACCCGTCTAAAGGTTGGTCGAAAATGCCTTGGATCGATGCGTAGGGGTGAAACATAAGGTTCTTGCCGACGAGGCCATTACGATTTGCGAGTCCGTTCGGGAATCGATTCGACACTGAATTCAGTAGGATGCGAGGTGTGCCCACGCCGTTACAGGCCAATACCACGACTTCTGCTGCCTGGAACTGTTCGTTGCCATCGACATCGTAATAGGTCACACCCGATGCCATATCGTTTTCGTTGACGGAAATTTCACGAACGCGACAGCGCGTCCGTACTTCTACGCCAGCTCGTATCGCGTGCGGCCAATAGGTAATGTCGGAACTCGCCTTCGCGCCTTGGGCGCACCCGACGGTGCAAGCACCAAGGTTGGCGCATTTGTCGCGTCCGTCGTAGGTCGTGGAGGCGATGGCGGAGTCCGATGGCCACCAGTGCCAACCCATCGCGTTGAACCCTTTACCAAGAACCTGGCCTGATTTACCTAGGGGTAGGGGCGGCATGACGGCGGGTTTCGGTGGATACGCCGGATCGCCCGCGAGACCCGAGACCCCCATCATTTTGTCGTTTTCTGCGTAGTAGGGTTCAAGGTCGGTATAGTCGAGGGGCCAATCATCGGCGACGCCGTCGAGCGTTTTTACCCGAAAATCCGATGGATGAAATCTTGGATAATGGCCTGCATAGAGGATGGTGCTGCCGCCGACGCCGTTGAAATTCGCGACTGAGATCGGTGAATCCTGATCATTGACTGGATAATCGGTGACGCGTTTGCGTCGGTTTGGGCTGATGCTGAAGTCGCTGTATTGTCGAGATTCCCAATCTTTGCCAACACTCGGATATTCGGCGGGGTTTAACCAATCGCCTTGTTCCAGACAAACGATACGCATACGCGTTTCTGCTAGCGTCCAAGCTAAGGCCGCTCCAGAAGCGCCTGCGCCGATGATTAGGATGTCGACCGGATCGTTAGACACGTTGGATCACTCCTTCCGCTGGTCCAGATATGCCTTAGCGTTGACAGCACGAGTCCAAGCCACATGCGAAGGCTGCTTTGATGGGGCAAGCGTGTCTGAACTACCTGCCAAAGCGATACCGGAGTTTGGCGACCAGATAATCGACCACGGGCTCGTCGATCGCCTCGGTGAAAAGGTCACCAAAGCCGTCATTCAAGTCACCGATCGCCAGGTTGCTGCCCCGCGTGTAAACGACAAACAGATCGGAGAGTGGTCCCAGTTCCCACCGGTATCGTAGTTGAACTGTGAGCCGCGACAACGAAAAGTCTTCGTTGCTTGTACCGTCAGCTAGGGTTCTTGGGACCAGTTCGCCATCGGTCTCAGGGATTTGGTAATAACTCAGCGATTTCGCACGAATGCCCGCCCATTGCATGGTGAGACGGAGTTGTTGGCGGGCACTGAAGAAATAATCCATTTCGATCCGGGGTTGGAAATCGTCGGCCTCGTAGGTCGCGAAATTTCGGCCCCAGCGGTGCAATAACCATCCGTCACGTTTCTTGAAACGAAGATCGAGATCGAGCGTCATCCGATCGCTTGCCTTTAACGTAAATCCGAAGTCCGCGCTATAACCCCACTGACCATCGAGTTCTTCTTGTTGCGCCCCGAAGGTCCCGCTCCAGGCGAATCGTTTGGCTGAGTTGGTGCCGTAGGCGACGTGCATAAACAAGCGATCATCGACCTTGAACATGCCGTTACCGCGGCTATTCATAACGTCCCATTTCGGCGCGTAGTAATTGAGTGAAAATCTGATGCTCGAGTAGTTAGGGAATTCAAACCCTTGCCCCGTGTACACGCCTAGGCGAGTGAGGAAACCATCGGTGTTGGTCTGCGCTCCAAAGAAGGCCGAGGTGGTTACCTGGCGGAAGTACTTCAGACCGTGCCCCACAAATCGGTACACACCGTACTGCGTGGCGATCATGTCGTTTTGGCTAATGAAACCTAGATCGCTGATGTCCAGATTCTGGTCAATATAGTCGAACTCAAAGCTGTGGTTGATACCGCGTCTTCTCTGGATTGACATGTCGACGAATCCACCGTAACCAGGCTGCTCGCCAGCGTCGCTGTATAGGAGCTGCCCATCGATCTGTACCTTGCCTTCTGATGAAAGCATGTGAGCGTCAATGCCGTGTGTCATGGCATTGGCGTCCGGTAGGGCGACCACCGTGCCGATATAACCGATGGATCGGCGGGCACCGTCGCTCTGTTCGTACAAAGCTCGCACAACACCGAAGTCACGCCCGTCTTCTTGAACGGTGATCCGCTCGCCTGTCGCCTTGACGATGCCTGGAAGTTCAACTTCATCTTCGAAGGCAGCCAAGACGCCGTAACGCATTCGACCCGAACTTCCTGCTAGTTTGACGGCGCCGAGGAGGTCGGTGGGCTTGCCGAGTTCGACGGAGGCAACGTCGACATCGTCGGGGACGGATACGTGCCGCGGGGGACCACCAATTCGTCGCGTATTCAAGAACGTCGTTGGCTCGGGCGTATAGGTTGAAGCGGTTGCCCGGGACCCGCCGCCGCGGCGGCTGGAACCGTATCGATTGACGTCGGACCTGGGCGTGGTAATGAATACTTCATTGCCTTCTAGAAAAAAAAGTCGTTTTTCGGGGAAAAACGTTTCGTAGGCCGTCAGATTGACAACAACGTCATCCGATTCGACGGAGCCGAAATCGGGTGACAAGGCGGCGGTCAATTGAAGGTTGGTTGAGGGACGCCAAGCAATGTCGGTACCGGCACGTACGTCCTGGTCACTGTTCATTGCATCGTGATTGGCCGAGACGTATGGAAATACGGCGAGTTGTTGTTTTGTTTCGAGTGCCGGCAATCGAATCGGTTGTAAGGCGGACATAAACCGCGGTTGCGTATGGGGTAGCGCAGGCCAGCTGTACTGTTCGTCCATGAACGCTACCTTTCGGTTCACCCAGATACCCATGGTTCTCGCCTGTTTGGCATCGGGAATGGACATCATCGGCCAGGGCAGAAACATCTCGACGCTCCACCCGCCCGGCACCTTAGTGCTTTGGCCTTCCCAGGGGCCGTCCCACTGCTCGCTCATGCTCCTTTCGGGCGCCACCTTGCCGTCGAGCACCGACCCACCAAGATTCACGATGAACCAGTAACCGTAGAGCCCTTCGCCCGAGGTATCCAAGGTGATGCCGAAGCCGTCTCGATTAACGAACCTATCGCGGGAAGACAGCCGCGATACTAGGGTATCGTGGGGTTGTTCCATGAATCCGGAGATATAAAGACCTCGGTTGGTGTAGAGGAATCGAGTGATTGTCTGATAAGTGGGCGCTTTCAATGTGTCCGGGCTTGTGACCAGTAAATCATCGTACGCGGGAACCTCAGCCCAGGCCGATTCATCAATTTTTCCGTCGATCACGATGTCGACTTCGTCGAAATAGGGAATCTCTATCACGTCACCCGTTTGCGGAGCCGTTCTTACCGACGTGGATCGCACGTCTGCCGTTGTGGTCTGTTGAGGCGCGCGGCGCAACGAGGCAAAAGCGGGGGTAGCTTTTGTAGGTGGTTTGGCCGGCGGGACAGGTTGTTCTTGAACTGACGTTGTGGGTGCGAACCAACCCGCAATGCCCTGTGTCTGCGTAGCAGTGATCCAGGTATGGGCGTCAGCCTTCGACATTTGATCAGTGACCACGCGGTAATGGCGAACGCCACCCACGGTCACGTTGACGATATCGATGGACACCTCGAGTTGCTTCGATAGCTTGAGGCGCTGGCGTTCCGCGTTATCACTGTTCGTGAAACTACCCAGCACCACGACGCCTTCGGTCGCATGGATGGACACTGAAACGTGCATCAGGACAAGTAAGACCGCTGATCGTATTAAGCGCCAAGTCGTCAATTGAGCGTCCCGGTGAGTGATTTTCGTTGAGATATTTCGATCCAGTTGTCGTTAGGATCCTTAATGAACGAGACGTAGGCGACGTCGCCAAGCCGCACGGGAGCGGCACC
>JAKUTH010000002.1 GCA_022448085.1 Pseudomonadales bacterium
CGGTTTAAGTTTGCCGAAATCGCGGGGGAAGGAAACATGAACCTCACCCTCCGCATCGTCACCGCCGCCGACTCGATCGTACTGAAACAATCCGTTCCCTATGTCGCGAAATATCCCAACATTCCTGCGCCGATCGATCGGGATCGTGTCGAAGCCGCTTTTTATCAGTCCCTCAAAGGGATGCCGATGGCGGCCGTCATGCCAATATTTCTAGGACACGCACCCGAGTACCATCTACTGGCTTTCGAAGATCTTGGGCCCGCCTCGGATTGCACCGACATCTACAGCGGCGTGGCGCTCGACTCTGATATTCCAGAACTCCTTTCATGGCTTCGTGATTTACACGAGTTGCACATCGAATCTAACGTATTCACCAACCGAGACATGCGTACGCTAAATCACGCCCATATCTTTGAAATTCCCTTCGAAGATCACGGCTCAAACGATCTTACTATGCGGGCGAAAGAGCTTGGAAACGTTTATTTGAGTGATGGGCCTACGTTACTTCACGGCGATTTCTATCCCGGTAGTTGGCTGCGCACGACCCAGGGTGTTCGCGTCATCGACCCGGAATTCGCATTTGCCGGGGCAGCGGAATTCGATCTCGGCGTCTTCGCCGCTCACTTGGCCTTCGCTGGATTGGACGATGTGGCGATCCGAGCTGCCTTCGACCATTACCAGCCGGCCAACCCGCTCGACCTGCGTCTCGCGCTAGGCTTCGCCGGCGTTGAAGTTTTACGCAGACTTTGGGGTATCGCCACATTACCGTTACCGGAAAACCGGGGGGACCAAGATTTAGTGTGGATCGAGTGGGCAACTGCGCACGTTCTGGACGTATGAACCTCATTATCGACACTGA
Source organism: Pseudomonadales bacterium (assembly GCA_022448085.1). Taxonomy (GTDB): domain Bacteria; phylum Pseudomonadota; class Gammaproteobacteria; order Pseudomonadales; family Azotimanducaceae; genus UBA11889. Next base: position 860 of record JAKUTH010000002.1, read on the forward strand.
CGTCGCGCTCGGCGTCGTTCACGAAGATCGCCCCCGCGATATCGACGATGCGTTTGCAATTATCGAAGCCATCAACGATGACGCGCTCAATCTACTCGGTGTCACTACCGTTTACGGCAACGCTCCCTTGGACTTAGTTAATCGCGCGGCGCAAGAACTACTTACGGTAAAGGATGTGTCGATACCGATCGTGTCAGGGGCGGTGTCCGCGACGCGCTCCGGCTCTAACGATGCGGTCGAATTCATGGCGGAACAGCTTGGCAGGCAACGTCTTCATATTGCCGCCATTGGACCACTAACCAACGTTGGCCTCCTAGTTAAACGCTACCCGGAACGTGTCGCAAATATTGAATCGGTAGTGATCGTGGCAGGTCGCTCTCAAGGCCGGTCTTTCTTCATTGGCGATCAAGGTCCGGTCAATGACTTTAACTTCGAAAACGATGCAATGGCGGCGCGCGCCCTTCTGGAAAGCGGTGTATGTGCGGTGCTCGCGGGATTTGAATTGACCAGCCAGGTTACTGTGACGGCCCGAGACCTGTACCCGCTCACGCAGCAAGGCGGCGTTGGCTTGCATTGCTACCAACGTTGCCAGGATTGGATCAACTTTTGGCTCGAACGTTTTCCAGAAGACAAGGGTATTCATCCCTGGGACTCTGCCGCCATCGCGTGGCTCAGCCATCCAGAATGGTTTATCGCAGAACAGCGGGGCTGGCGCTTACGCCAGGAAGGAGAGGTCCCACAGCTCGAAACCGATCCACATTTCGATGGCAAACAGGTGACCTTTTTGACGGGTTTCGCTGGTAGTGGCGCGACCGATTTCGTGCAAAACATTGTCTCCAATATTCGATAAGTAGTGCCATTGAATCCGATCTAATGGCGTCTTCAGAACCAGTCAGATGACGGTTCCATCAAACTCGCAGAACCACCGCGGATCGAAGCCACAAGTGAGTAGTACCGAGGTAGTAGCTTGGCAAAGTAATAATCCGCCACATAACGTTTATCCGTACTACCGGAAACACCTGCCATTCGTGCCCACATCCACGCATAGAGGACGTGACCCATCACATCGAGATAATCGACTGACGCCGCGCCCGGGAGGTTACTGTCCGAAGGCGCCGAATCGCATAGCCATCGCGTGACTTCTTGCCACGCGCTTAATGCCTCATCTAACGCCGCCGTATAACGTTCCGGTACCTCGGTTTGACGGATATCGTCAATCAATTCACCCACCGTCGCACCGCCGTCTCTTAGAACTTTGCGTGAAACCAGATCGAGCGCCTGGATCCCATTAGCGCCCTCATAGATCTGCGCAATACGTACGTCTCGAACAAGCTGCTCGACGCCCCATTCACGAATATACCCGTGACCTCCAAAAACCTGCTGCCCCAGCAGCGTACACTCCAACCCGCGATCGGTGATGAAGGCCTTAGCGACGGGCGTCAGCAAGTCAACAAAGCCCGATGCTTTCTCGCGAACAGCCTCAATAGGGGCGTATTTCGCTCGATCAAGCTGCAACCCTACGTACATTGAAAATGCCCGACCGCCTTCGTTGTATGCGCGTTGCGTCAACAACATTCGACGTACGTCCGGGTGCCCAACGATGGCATCCGCGTCGCTGTTTGCAACGCGTGAGCCCTCCGGTGCGCGTCCTTGGACGCGTTCCTTGGCGTAGGAAGACGACGCCTGATACGCCCGCTCGGCAAGTCCGAGCCCCTGAATACCGACTGACAAGCGCTCGTAATTCATCATCGTGAACATGCAAGCGAGGCCCTGATTGGGTTCTCCAATAAGGTACCCGATCGCGTTTCCGTAGTTGATCACAGACGTGGCGCTCCCTTTGATACCCATCTTGTGTTCGATCGAAGCACTTTCAAAACCGTTACGCTCTCCGAGCGATCCATCGTCACCGGGTATGTATTTCGGTACCAAGAACAGCGATATGCCTCGACTACCAGCTGGCGCATCCGGCACTTTTGCAAGAACCAGGTGGACGATATTTTTCGCTAAATCGTGTTCACCACTGGTGATGAATATTTTGGTTCCCGTGATGCTGTAGCGGCCGTCGGAACGTGGAGTCGCTCGTGTTCGAATGAGTCCGAGATCGGTCCCGGCATGCGCCTCGGTAAGGGCCATTGCACCGGTCCATTCGCCACTATAGAACTTCGGCAGGTATAAACGACGCGTGTCCTCATCGGCATGGGCATCCACGCAAATAGCCGCCCCCACCGTCAACGTCGCGTACAGCCACAAGTTGGTATTGGCTCCCCAAAACATCTCTTCCAAAGACGCCGTCAACATCTTCGGCAAACCCTGCCCGCCGAATTCCGGATTGCCCGACACGCCCAGCCATCCGCCTGCGGCTAATGCAGCGTACGCGTCCTTGAACCCTTTAGGAGCCGTGACAACCCCGTCATTCCAATGTGCCCCTTCCTCGTCTGAAGATTGAGATAAGGGCGCCATAACGTCGCGAGCCAGCTTCCCGCATTCGGTCACAACGGCCCTGACGGTTTCTCGATCAAACGAATCGAACGCTGGGATCTGCGCCCATTCGGTTTCGGCGTCAAAGAGGTCGTATAGAACAAATTCAATGTCGTTCCCCGGGGGCCTGTATGGCAACATCAGTGGTGTCCGAATTCGTTTGCCGACACGTCCATCAGCGAGTCTGCACCCGATAACGCAGCCCGATGATGGGCGTTCGCCCGCGGGAGTAAGCGGTCAAAAAAGAACTGGGCTGTTTTTACTTTCCCTCGCATAAAGGCGTCGTCTTCCTGGGCGCTCGCTACGCGCGCAATACGTGCCCAAAAGTACGCCATGGTGGCGTACCCGCTGTACATCAAGAAATCAACGGACGCCGCCCCAATCTCGTCCACGTCTCCCATGGCCTTGCCACCAAGCCCCAACGCGAGCTCGCCCCACTGATCCGCGAGTTCCCGTAACGCGGAAGCGAATAGTCCGCCCGATTGCAAATCGGCTTCGGTTCGAATCATTTCAATAAAACTCATCAACGCCTTACCCTGATTCATCACGACTTTTCGACCCAGAAGGTCGAGTGCTTGAATTTGGGTGGTACCTTCGTAAATCAAGGTGATACGGGCGTCCCGTACCAGTTGTTCGACACCCGTCTCGCGTATAAAACCGTGCCCCCCGTGTATCTGCAACGCATGGTTTACCGCTTCAAAAGCCGTCTCAGTTACAAATCCCTTAACGATCGGTGTCATCAGATCGAGAAGGCGCTCGGCACTTGCGCGATCGTCGCCGGAACCGCGATGAGCGATATCGGAAAGTTGGGCTGCGAAATACGTCATCACCCGACCACCTTCCAAAAACGCCTTCTGTGTAAGCAACATGCGTCGCACGTCAGGATGGACGAGGATTGGATCGGCGGGTTGATCTGGGGATTTGGGGCCCGATGCAGAACGCATCTGCAGGCGTTCCGTCGCATACTGAAGGGATGCCTGATAACCCAATTCCATCAGACAAACGCCTTGGGTACCCACAAGGATGCGCGCCTCATTCATCATCGTAAACATGCACCGCATGCCATCGTTGGCATGGCCCACCAGGTAGCCGCAACTGTCTTCAAAGTGCAGCATGCAGGTGGCGTTCCCGTGGATGCCCATCTTGTCCTCGATCGCACCACAAACGACGCCGTTTAACGCGCCATCGAGTAATTTCGGCACCACAAATAGAGAAATTCCCTTGGTTCCCGCAGGGGAATCGGGAAGCCGGGCGAGAACCAAATGCACGATGTTGTCCGCAAGATCGTGATCGCCCGAGGAAATAAATATTTTGGTTCCACTAATGCGGTACGAACCGTCCGCGTGGGGCTCGGCACGTGTATTCAGCAATCCAACGTCGGACCCGCAATGCGGCTCGGTCAAGCACATGGTTCCAGTCCATTCTCCCGATATAAGACTTGGCAAAAACGTCGCCTTCAGGCCATCAGAACCGTGCGAATCAATGGCATTGATAGCCGCCCGTGACAAACTACCGTACATCGTCCATGCCATGTTCGCGCTGGCCATGATCTCTTCAACCCAGAGACTGATGGACCGTGGCAATCCCTGGCCCCCGAACGCCGGATTCCCTGCGATGGACGGCCATCCGCCTTGCACGTACGTGGCGTAGGCTTCGGCAAACCCCGCAGGGGTCGTTACCACGCCGTCGTTCCACGAACACCCAGTCTTATCCCCCGACGCGCGCAAAGGGAACAATTCGTTCTCAGCAAAGCGCGCACACTGCTCCAGGATGGTATCGACTAGATCCCGGGACGCGTCACTTTCTATCGCCTCATAATGACCGTCAAAGTCGAGGACATCGTTAATGAGAAAACGCATGTCGCGAAGCGGCGTCTGATAATCCATATCCAACCCCATCGATTTTCAGCGCGCATAATAACTAACTTGGATCGCGCTTTTGGGCCCTTCCGTCAGATCATCCCGAAGACGAATGCGCCCGCGAACGTGACGAATCGAAACCGCTTGGCATACACTGCCGTCGCCTTACGACCACGGGCGGGAGCCGCGAGTCTAGTTGACGGATACACCCTACGAGCATTTGACCCCCGAGATCATTCTCGATGCGATCGAGATATTAGGCTATCGCACCAACGGAACGCTTACAGCACTCAACAGTTACGAAAATCGGGTATATCAGGTAGGCGTTGAAGAAGACGAACCGATCATCGCCAAATTCTATCGGCCCGATCGTTGGACGGATGAATGTATTCGTGAAGAGCACGACTTTACGCAGGAACTTCTGGACAACGAAATCCCTTGTGTCGCGCCCCTGCCCATTGGTGGTCAAACGCTCTTTCACGTCGCCGGCGCCGAATTTAGATTCGCTCTCTTTCCAAGGCGCGCTGGTCGACCTCCCAATATCGAAGATCGGGACGTACTCTCCGTCATGGGGCGCGCCGTGGCTAGAATTCACTCGACCGGTGGAGCGAGACATTTTGCACACCGTCCCTCACTGACGCCCGAGCGTCTTGGGCATGAGAGTCGGGCTTTCCTACTTTCTTCCGATTTCATCCCAACAGAGCTCTTCGACGCCTACGAGTCGATCACCAACCATTTACTGCAGCGCATCGACTCTGCCTTCGAAAACCAACCCGCTGGCGTGCGCATTCACGGCGACTGCCATCTCGGCAATTTATTGTGGCGTTACGACGCGCCTAATTTCGTCGACTTCGACGACACCCAGACCGGGCCGCCGATCCAGGATTTGTGGATGCTTCTGTCGGGGGATCGTGAGGACCAAGAATCCATTCTGTCCGACCTGCTCGAGGCGTACTCGATGTTTTGTTCGTTAGACTCTCGAACGATCGTTCTGATCGAACCGCTTCGAACGCTCAGAATGATTCACCATGCGGCATGGATCGGAAGGCGCTGGAACGACCCCGCCTTCCCACTCGCGTTTCCGTGGTTCAATGGAATCAAATATTGGTCCGACCACGTCCTGAGCCTCCGGGAGCAACTCGCGATATTGGACGAACCCCCTCTTTCAGTCTGATCTTATCGTTCGCCAACCTTCAGGAGCTCGCGTTTATTGCGGATCTGATTAGCGTACTGCAGCAGAAAGAATGGGCGCTGGTTATCTGGTAATTGCTCAAGTGCGTCATCAAAGGCGCCGGCCACTTTCCCACGAAGTCCGTCAACGTTCTCCTGTCCCGTTAGCCGATCCTCTGATTCCAAGTAGGTGGGATAAGACTCAATTCCACCCGCGATACATCTGTCGATCTCCGTCGCTAACGCCTCCACAGTATCGAAATCGCTACGAAGGGGTTTCGAAAAATTCAAATGAACACGGCCCTTAAATCCCAAGATGCCTGCGACGATACTTTCGAGATCCTCGTTCGCACGCTTCTCGTATTTTCCATCACGTTCCGTCAAATACAGCTCGCGAGCCTTCATACCCGCGCAAGGATCGACCTCATATGAAATCGAGACCGGCACCAACTGCACTTGGTTCAACCAAGCCGATACGCTTTCGTCAGCCTCGTTCCGATAGGCAAGCATGAACATCTTCAGAATGGCCCGTTCGGTCCGATCAAAACCATCTTTCGAACGACCTTCGCGTTGTGAAATCCACACCGAATGACCAGCATCTAGCGTCGATCGGATGTACGTCGACGTGCGCAAAAGGGCCGCATACTGTGCTTTTAGGCCCTTCTCGTTCCGAACAACGACGAAACTTTTAGTCAGACGCATCAGGTCCGATTCAAATCCATGGCTGAAAAGATTGTCCCCGACAGCAATCTGAGAGGTTGGGAAGTCATTCGACCAAAGGGCGTAATTCATGAAAGCAGAATCCATCGCAATGTCTCGATGGTTGGCAATGAATAAATACGGCAATTCACGATCCAAGCGTTCGATGCCAGAGCACGAGAAACCGTCGGTCGTCCGACGAATCATGTGCTCGAAGTACCCCGACAGCAAAACCTGCACGTCGCTAATTGTGGTTAATCCCTTCGCGCGTCGACGAAGTAATTGACGGGCGAACATCCGCGCGGAAACAGGAAGAAAACGGTACCAGCGAGGCACCAAAAAAGCCGCCACACTGCCCACCAAATCCGGATCTTGAATGAGGCGCTCCATCACACCAGCTACTTCAGCATCCTGATACGGGCGGATATCATCGAAATTGTCCACGATCACGCTAAACTAGCGGATAAAGCATTCCGATACGAACCCACGTTAGGGTTCGCATCGTCTAAGGAAGACGCATAGGAAGTCCACATGACGTTGTCGATCAGACCATTCACGCATGGATTACACGACCTAGGATCCGGCGGATATGCATGGATTCAGCCAGACGGCGGTTGGGGATGGAGCAATGCGGGTCTTGTCGTAGACGGTGATGAATCGCTCCTCGTCGACACCCTCTTCGACCTAAAACTCACCCGCGAGATGCTGAACGCCATGTCTCGGGCCGAACCCACCGCCGCACGTTCATTCAACACGCTCGTTAATACTCATGCGAACGGCGATCACTGCAACGGCAACGAACTCGTCCACGGTGCGGAAATCATCTCCTCAGCAGCTACCGCAGCCGAACTTGCCGAGGAATCCCCTGATCGACTGGCAACGATGATGCGCAACGCCCCCTCGTTGGGCGAAGCTGGGGAGTTCCTACAGCGCTGTTTTGGCGCATTCGACTTCGAGGGCATCACGCCGACATTACCTACTCGAACCTTTGAAGGGACGATGAACGTCTCTGTTGGGGATAAGGAGGTGCGGTTAAAACAGGTTGGACCTTGCCACACCAAAGGCGACATTCTGGCGTACGTTCCTGACGACAAGCTCATTTTCACAGGGGACATTCTCTTTATCGAGGGACACCCCATTCTCTGGGTCGGACCCATCGCCAATTGGATCGACGCGTGCGATTACATGCTCGGAATCGACGTTGAGACCGTCGTACCGGGACACGGCCCTATTACCGATAAACGGGGGGTAACGGCCGTTCGGGACTATCTCGTGTACATCCGAGACGAGGCCAACAAACGTTACCGAGCCGGTCTACCCGTTTACGAAGCAGCCATGGATATATCTCTTACCGATTATGACAATTGGGGTGATGCCGAACGGATCGTGATCAACGTCGCTACGTTGTATCGAGAATTCGGTTCCACTGAAAAAACGGGGGATCTATTTGGTCTGATGGCTAAGGCCGACAAAGCGCGGCGTCAGTCTATTTAAACGGTCACCGTCTGCGCTAACGCAAATACGGCTGACGCGATAATCCCGATCCCCAATAGCAGAAGTGTTGTAAACGCGACGCGACGCATGTTTCCTTCGTCAAACAAAGCCGCGTGACGACGGGCTAGCCAGGTCCCGAGGGCGACCGCCGGTAACCCCAGCGCGGTTAATTGCCACACGATTTCGGATAGCCCCCCGCTAAAGCCGACCACCAACGAACGGGTAGTCGTCGTCACGAGGTACCCCGCCAGTAGAGTCGCTCGCACGGTAGCCACGGGAATAGGTTGGCGATATGCGAACCAACCGATCACCGGTCCTGACGCGGCGAACATACCGCCAACAAGTCCCCCTCCGGCGCCCGCTACCACGGTGGACCATATCGGCGATCTCGTCGACCGCGGTGTTGGACGCAACACCATCGACGCGCTTCCGCCAACGATGAAGACACCAAGGATCAAATACAGAACGTTTTCGGCGTTGCTCGAAAGCTGATGCAGTAACCAGATACCAACTCCGATCGCAGTAAGTTGTCCCATCGAGAGACTTAGCCACAGGCCCCAATCAACGTCCCTAGCATGGCCATAAAGTGCGACCCCGACGTTGACGAACGCGAGAAAACTAATGACCGCGGCCATGTCCGCCACGTCATAAACTTGCGCCGCGGCCACAATCGCCATGACAACGATACCCAGCGCAAACCCGGTGATGCCTTGCACGTAACTGCCAAGAAACACCGCCATGAGAAAAACCGAGACGGGCCATACTTCCACTACAACAGTGTATTCTGACGGACAACGAGATGTTGGGATTTCCATGGATTTGCAGCTTTCAGATCGCCGCGTTCTCGTAACCGGGAGCTATCGGGGTACCGGCATGTTGATGGCAAAACGGTTTATAGAAGAAGGCAGCGACGTCGCCGTGCATGGATTCACCGAGGCGCAGGCGAGAAACGCCGTGGCTGAGCTGGGAGGTGGCTATCCGGTGTTCGGGGACATCTGCCGGGATGACGGTACCAACATGCTCATCGAACAGCTCAAAGCAACCCCCGAAATTCTCGTGAACAACTACGGCACGGCAGAATCAGGCCGGTGGGAGACACTCAGTTCAAGCGATTGGGTCGACCTCTACCAAAAAAACGTACTCTCAGCCGAACGGCTCATCCAAGCATTTCTGCCGGATATGAGGGCCATGAATAGAGCGCGCATCATCAACTTAGGTACCGTTGGTTCTACGCGTCCTAATTCAAGAAATCCACACTACTATGCTGCCAAGGGGGCTCTAGCCACCATGACCGTCAGTCTCGCAAAAGAGGTGGCCGGTACCAATATCCGCGTGAATCTGGTGTCACCCGGTATGATTTTGACACCCGAGGTGCGCGAAGCGTACATGCGCCGAGGCGCAGCCAATGGCTGGGGAAACACGTGGGAAGAGATTGAGTCGCATGTTGCCGCCGATATTCCCATCGGCCGTATTGTCCGTCGCGACGAGGTCGCCGACCTGATCGTGTTCCTCGCGAGTGCGAAAGCCGATGCGATACACGGCCAAAATATCCGCATTGACGGCGGCGCGCTGGACGTCCTGACATAGTGCGCTCGGCCGTCGTTACGGGAACCACACACGGCATCGGCACCGTGACGGCCACCCGCGTCGCCGCAGCAGGCTACCGGTTAATTATGTTGGTCCGCGATCTGTACCGAGCGGAAGCATTGGCGACCACGATCACTGAGACAACGGGCAATGACGCGATTGAGGTCGTGCGTTGCGATCTTTCGTCGATTGATTCCGTAAACAGCGCGGTGTCGGACGTTCGTCGACTCACGGGCGATCTCCATCTACTCATCAACAACGCCGGCATCGTTACGCGCCAACGGACGATGTCAGCCGATGGGATTGAATTAACGTTCGCCACCAATCATCTGGGGCCGTTTATGCTGACGATGGGTTTACGTTCCGCTCTCGAATGCGCCGGAGCCAGCCGAGTGGTGAACGTTGCATCGGCCGCGTACCGAAGTGGTTCATCCGACTTCGAGGCAACGCTCAACACCGATGGTGCAGCTGGTCTCCAAGCCTACGCGACATCAAAACTCGCAAACGTACTTTTTACTCTTGCGTTGCATCGTCGGACCCGTGGAACAGGGATCACAACCAATTGCTTGCACCCCGGGGTCGTGGCAACCAACCTGGGCGGCGACAATCGGTTAGTTCGTTGGGGCATGAAACTCGGGCGTATCCTGGGCGCAATGCGTTCCCCAGAACAGGGTGCTGAAAATACGATCCAATTGGCACTAGCTGCCAAGTATGCCGAGACTAGTGGTGGTTACTACGACCAAAATATGCGTCGTACGGTCCCGAACGTAACTGCTCTGAACGAAGAACTGCAAGACCAACTGTGGCACTTTTCCGAGCAACTGGCGAAGAGATCGGTATGAGTGAAAACAATGACGACCTGTACGCCGATGTTATCGGCCCAACAAACACGAATTACTACCTCGCCTATTTCAAGCGCGCGGATGAACGCGGTTACACTCCACTTGCCTGGCACTGGCCTGTACTGTTCGCTGACGTCTTTTGGTTCTTATACCGCAAGCAATACCGATGGGCCGGCATCGTCACCCTCATCTCTCTGTTAATTCTTGTGGTTGCCGGGCAAATCGGACGTATGGGTTATCCAGACCTCGGCGTCGCTGTCCAATTGATACTGTTGGCCGCGTTTAAGCTGGTCTACGTTCCATTACGGGCCAACGCGCTCTATTACGACTGGGTTCAACATCGAATCCAATTAGTCCAAGCGGCACTCCCGGGAAATTTGATGGAACAAAAATCTATGCTCACCAAGCTCGGTGGCACGAGCTTCACGGCGCCTTTAATGATTGTCGCACTGCTGTTTATGCTGGCAAGCTTGTTGCCACCTCCGGGTTAAACGCGAACCGTCATCCGGCGACGACGCACAGTCCGGTCGTCCGCTCAAGAACTTTAGCGACCAGCAAGAATTCCTTCGTTCACGCAGTTTTCGAGTCTGCCATCCCTTAAGTACCGCGCCGCGGTTCGAGCCGAAAACGCCCTGATGTCGCGAACACTCTCGGGAGTATAAAAAGCGGAATGCGGTGTAACCAGGAGTCGGTGACGAATCCAGTCTTCATCCGCCTTCCATGCGGCAATCAACGGACGTTCGAGCTTCGCCGGTTCTTCCGGTAGAACGTCAAGTCCGGCAGCAAGTACCACGTCATCCTTCATCGCGTCGTGCAGAGCATCGATGTCGATGATGGGACCTCGCGCCGTATTCACGATAATGATTCCCTTTTTTGCGTGTGCGAGGGCGTTTGCATCAATGAGGTGCCTGGTCTCATCGTTCAACGGGGCATGCACACTCACAATGTCTGACTCGGCTAGCAGTTCCGGCAGCGAGTCGGATCGACGAATACCAAGCGCCAGTTCCGAACCGTTGGGTTTGTATGGATCGTGAAATGTCACATCCATATCGAATGCCTTGGCGCGCATCGCCGCCGCAGTCCCAATACGGCCGAGGCCAACGATGCCCATCGTGCAATCGGCCATGCGTTTACCAAACGGGTTCAAAGCCGGGCGCCAGTTGGCTAAAGGATCAGCGCGCAGCGATTCGTCATGAAAGGCGATGCTTTTGGTTAGCGTCAGCATCAGTGCAATGGCGTGATCGGCGACCTCTCGTGTCCCGTAGTCGGGCGTGTTGCTAACCGCAATACCGCGACTGCCGAACGCTGCCAGATCAATGTCGTCGAACCCCACAGCCGGTTTGACAAAAATACGGCACTTGTCGAGCATATCCATCACGTTAGCAGGCACATGCCCACCGACAATGCCATCGCAGTTACGCCATTGCTCCTCCGTAACGGTGTCAAAGCCACGGCAGAACTCGCCCGTCACCCTTTCTCCGAGCGCGTCAATTTCGACCTGGTTATCGCGACCGGTTCGCGGAAAAAGTACTCGAATTGTCATGTGGTTGTCTCCGTCAAACCGTTACAGCTTCCAAGGAGTCTAGCCGCGGTCACGCACCGAACGCGCCAATGAGGCCGCGCACTAACTCAATCAGTGGCGTCGGATACACACCGAAGAGAATCACAGCCGCACCTAATACCCCTACGGTCACGATGGTTTCCACGGGTATAGCGTTAGCTCTCACCGAACCATCGGTGGATTCGCTTTGGGTCATGGTAAATACAATTCGAAGATAATAGTAAATGCCAATTGCACTGCCAATGACGAGCGCCCAGAGGAGAACCCATAGCGCGCCTTGGACGCCCGCTGCGAAAAGGTAAAACTTGGCAATAAAGCCCATGGTTAATGGAATACCCGCCAAAGAAAGGACCGCCGACGTCAACACTGCCGCAAGCACTGGGTGGCTCCAAAATAAACCCCGGTAGTCGGCCAACTGCTCGGTGTCCTGGTCACTCGCCGAAATCGAAAGCGCGCTGATCACGCCGAACGCTGCCAAGGTCATAAGAAAGTAGCCAGCCAGATATACCATCATCGTCTCACGAGCGATCTCAGGGTCATCCAACGCAGCGACCACCAGCAGCGCAATCAGTAAATAGCCAACATGAGCGATCGACGAGAAGGCCAAAATTCGCTTGATGTTTTTCTCCAATAGCGCCAGGAGATTACCCACGATCATCGAACCCACAGCGATGATAGAAATTCCCAATGCAATGGATGCGTTGGACAGTACATCCGACATCACGGCGTAGCGGAGTAGCGCAGCAAACACAGCCCCTTTGGATACCGTCGCGATAAACCCTGTCACCGGTGCGGGCGCCCCTTGATACACGTCGGGGGTCCACATATGAAAAGGCACGAGGGACAACTTGAATGCCAGTCCGACGATCAGCATTCCCTGCCCCAACCAGTAGTAGTTCTCACTTTGGTTATCAACTGGTTGTCCCAATGCGCTGAAACTCAGTGATCCGGAAGCCGCATAGATCAGGGCCATACCGAATAACATCGTGGTCGAGGCAACCCCGGAAAGCACCAGGTACTTCGTGGCAGCCTCGAGTGGAAGTCTGCCTTCTTGGGGATAGCAGATCATGGCATACAACGAAATCGATAGAATCTCGAGTCCTAAAATCAACGTCGCAAAATGGGAAGCCACCGCCATGACCATGGCTCCCAGGGTGGCCGTTAGAATGAGCATGTAGAATTCTTCACAACTCGACGCTCTTTGATCAAGATAACGAAACGAGATCAATACGGTAACAATGGCGGCGAGCAGGAAAAGTCCGCTAAAGAATTGGCCATAGCCGTCCACGCGGATCAGTCCAAACGCCTCCTCGCTACCTGCAGCGAGCGAGTGCGGGATCAGGGCTCCAGCAACGACCAAAATAAGGAATGTCGACGTCATCGCTAGTGCGTGGCTGCGACGGAACGCAACCACCAGCAATAACACCATAAGACCCGCCGTCAGTACGAGATGTGGCATCACTGAGTTAACCCATGCATGACTCACAGCCCTGCCACCCCCAGTGACGTGATAACAGGTGCTGACAAATCGAGCACGAGTTGGGGATATACACCCAGCCATACCAGCCCGATCATCATCAAGATCATGACGGTCATTTCACGCGCTCCGAAGTCCTCGAACTCTCCAACATCCGGATTGGGGACGCCTTGAAACGCTCTTTGCATCAGCGATAAGCCGTAAACTGCTGCAACAACAATGCCGATCGCTGCAGCGATGGTCAGTGGAACGTGAGCTTGGAATGCCCCAAGTAGGGCAAGGAATTCACCCACGAAATTTCCTAACCCCGGCATCCCGACTGAAGCAACAACAAAAAACAACGTCATCGCACCCATCCGCGGCGCACGCACCCAGAGCCCTCCCATCTTCGACATTTCGCGCGAGTGCAAGCGTTGCTGCAGCGCTCCCGCCATCATGAACAACGCCGCGGTCGAGAAGCCGTGAGCAATCATGGTCACCACCGCGCCCTGCATAGCAATTTCATTGAATGCGTACACGCCGAGCAAGATGAATCCCATGTGCGCGACCGAGCTATACGCGACCAAGCGCTTGAAATCGCTTTGGCTGTACGCCATGTAGCCGCCATAAACGATGCTTAGAGCGCCCAGCAACATGCCCACCGTTGCAAAATCTTGCGACGCTTCCGGAAAAAGTCCCACGGCAAATCGAATCACGCCGTAGCCACCAGTCTTCAACAGGATGCCAGCTAAAATCACGGATCCCGCGGTCGGCGCTTGGGTGTGTGCGTCAGGGAGCCAGGTATGGACGGGCACGCTCGGCAGCTTGGTAATAAACGCAACGAAAAACCCCAACATCAGCCACCAAGCAACGTCCGGATCCAAAGATGCATTCCGAAGTTCAAAATAGTTGAACGTAATGACTCCGGTAGCTTGGTAGTTGAAGTACACCAACGACAAAATCGCGAACAACATCAGCAGGCCGCTAATCTGGGTGAACAGAAAAAACTTGGTCGCCGCGTAGGCGCGATTCTCGTGTCCCCATATCGCGATCAGGAAATACATGGGAATGAGCATCACTTCCCAGAAAAAGAAGAATAGGAATAGATCGAAGGCCGAAAAAACACCGACAACGCCGGCCATTACCCACAAGATGTTGAACTGGAAAAATCCGTGTCGCTCGCTAATTTCCGACCACGATGAAACGACCGCGACGATTCCAAGAAAAGCCGTGAGGGCGACCAGCATGAGCGATAGTCCGTCAAGAACTAGATATACCTGGATGCCAAACCGCGGGATCCACGGCAATACCTGCCTCGCGTATTCCTCGGTCCCCGATTCCGCACCCAACCACGCACTGCTCGTATAGATAAGTGCAACCACAAACGCGATCAACGAAACCCAGCGAGGCGCGTTTCGGTGAATACGTTCCGAGAATGCGGCGACCACGCCGGCGGCAAGCAGTCCCATAATGAGGGCGAGGATGTTCAACCCAGCACCTCCCACATCACGACCACGACGACAAATGCCAAGCCCAGCACCATGTTCCATGCGTACCAGCGGAGGCGACCATTTTGGACGACGGCCAGTACGTGATGTATGCCGCGGGTGATACTAGCGGTTAACTTAAACGCCAGATCGACGAAATCGTTCTTGTTCATCCGCGCGAGCGCGACGAAAGGAGCGACAACGGCCCGATCGTATAGCCAGTCGAACCCCCAACCGATATACCAAAACCGTCGTATGTTCCCGGCGAACTCTGTTCCGAGGAGTCGCGTCGAACCGCCTCGCGAGGAACCAAACACAAACCAACCAGTAAGAATTCCCAACAGCGGCATCGCCATCGTCACCAGTGCGATCGGAGAGAAGTGGTCATGCGTCGTGATGCCACCGTCTGGTAACACCCCCGAAACAATACCCAACCCAAACCAGCCGCCACCCAGTGCGAGACCACACAGAATGACGAGCGGCGCGTTCATATTCCATCCCGACGAATCGTGGGCTGCGGTTTTCGCCTCACCAAAAAAAGTTAGAAGAATCATGCGCGTCGTGTATAGCGCGGTCATAAACGCAGCAATGGCTGCGCCGCCCCAAAAGACCATCCCGGCCGCCGGGTTATCGGCCGCCGTCAACATGATGGCGTCCTTACTGAAGAAACCCGACGTTAGCGGCAATGCGGCGAGGGCGACGGACCCCACCAACATACTCACGAACGGAATAGGCAGTTTCCGCCATAGTCCTCCCATCTTGAACATGTCCTGTTCGTGATGCAGGGCGAGGATCACGGAACCACTCGCCAGGAAAAGAAGGGCTTTAAAGAATGCGTGGGTCATCAGATGAAAAATTGCCGCCGACCAAGCTCCCACACCAAGCGCCATGATCATGTACCCGATCTGACTCATGGTCGAAAATGCGAGCACCCTTTTGATGTCGGTCTGCACGAGTGCCGTACACGACGAAATGAACAAGGTGACCAGTCCGGTGACCGCGACCCAAAACTGCGCTTCGGGCGAAATAAGGTAAATATCGTGCATCCGGGCGATCAGATAGACGCCGGCAGTGACCATGGTGGCGGCATGAATAAGCGCGGACACGGGGGTCGGTCCCGCCATTGCGTCGGGAAGCCAGGTTTGTAACGGCACCTGCGCCGATTTCCCCATCGCGCCACCCAGGAACAGAAGTCCAATGACCGTGGCCATCGTCGAGCCCTCGGGCCAGGCGACATTCGCCGCCGTCAGCGAAGCCTGGATTTCCGTGGTGCCGAGTTCCCGGAACAACAGGAACAATCCGAGAGCCATGAACGTGTCCCCCACGCGGGTAACCACAAATGCTTTGCGCGCGGCGTAGCCGTTGTTTGGATCTCGATGGTAAAAGCCAATTAACAAATAACTACACAAACCAACGCCTTCCCATCCCAGGAAAAGCACTAGTAGGTTATCGCCTAGAACAAGCATCAACATCGCGAACACAAACAAGTTCATGTACGCGAAGAATCGGCTGAAACCCTCGGGTTCCTCAGGGTCATCCCACATGTAGCCCGTGGCGTAGAGGTGAATCAAAAAACCAACGCCGGTAATGACACCCGTCATCACAAGCGCTAGACCATCGAGATACAGCCTGATCTCAGGAACGAACTCGCCGACGCGCATCCACGTCCACAACTGTTGCGACTGGGGCTCGGCGCCACCATCCACAAATGCTTTTCCCACGATAACGGCAACAACTGCGGCAAATCCAATAGAACCTGCCCCGACAATGGCAACCACCACCTTCGGCAGTTTGCCTTGGGACAAAAATAAGACCAAGAAGCCCAACAGCGGAAAAGTCGGTATTAGCCAAAGCGCGTCCATCAGCTGTGCATCTCGTCGGCCGAATCGACATCGAGGCTGTCAAAGCGTCGTGATAACTGCAGCACGATCCCTAACGCTACGGCGACTTCGGCGGCGGCCAACGCCAAAATGAACATGAACATGATTTGCCCGTCGGCTTGCGCCCAGCGAGCACCAGCCGCCACGAAGGCCAGTCCGCACGCATTCATCATGACTTCAAGCGACATCAACACAAACATCACATTGCGCCGGACCAAAACGCCGGTAAGGCCTGTACAAAAGAGCGCCGCGGCCAGGACAAATACATGTTCAAGCGGTATCGACAAGGCGAAGTTCACACTTCCTCCCGCCGCTCAGACAGGTAACGACGTCCAAGGTGATATGCCCCCACCAAGGCGGCGAGTAGGAGAATCCCCGCAAGCTCCACGGCCAAAAGATACGGCCCAAAAAGTTGAGTGCCCACCGTTTTCGGGCTCACCATCGCTGCCGCCGTCTGCGCGGGTTCACCACTCAACGCGTAGACCAATCCTAAAAACAGGGGGACTGTAAGCAGGCACGGCAATATCCACATGCTCGGGCGCAACCACGCGTGCTCCCGCGCGACCGATCCTTTCCCAAGATTGAGCATCATCACCACGAACAAAAACAGCACGACGATCGCTCCCGCGTATACCACCACCTCCAGCGCTGCTGCAAATGGCGCCCCGAGCAAAAAGAAAATGACAGCGACCGATAGCAGCGAAACGATCAAATAAATGAGTGCGTGCGAAGCGTTCTTGCCGGTGACGACCATGACGGTCGACGCCAAAGCGGTCACGGCAGCAATGTAAAAAAGACTTTCCATATCGGTTATACGTTAGCGTGAACTACGGCATCAGACTCCGAACATTCGTTGGCGACGCTTCGTTCTGTGCATCACCTTTTTGTTTTCCATCAATGGTTTTACCCGCAACATTCCAGAAGCTGTATTCAGGATATTTGCCGGGACCACTGATGAGCAGGTGCTCTTTCTCATACACCATATTGGTGCGATCAAATTCAGCCAACTCAAAATCCGGCGTCAATTGAATGGCATAGGTGGGACACGCTTCCTCGCAAAACCCGCACATAATGCAACGCGAAAAGTTGATACGAAAAAATTCTGGATACCAACGACCATCTTTTTCTTTTTCGGTTTTCTGCAGGGCGATGCAATCGACGGGACACGCGACCGCGCATAAATTACAGGCAACGCATCGTTCTTCACCGTCCGGATCGCGCGTGAGTACGATACGACCGCGGTATCTCGGCGCCTGATATGGCATCTCTTCTGGATATTGAACCGTTTCGCTGCGCATGCCGAAAAGACGCCGAAAGCCAGGCGTGTGCTGCAAGATGGTCCAGATCGTTCGCAGTTGGCTAATCATGATTCTTGCACCCCTAGCCCGTCCACAACATCCACGCACCCGTCCCGAGCACGTTGACAAGAGACAGCGGCAGCAGAATTTTCCATCCCAACGACATCAGTTGGTCGTATCTCGGTCGCGGTATGGCGGCACGTAATAGGATGAAAAAGTTAATGAACACCATAATCTTGGCGGCAAAGACCCCCAATCCGACCAGCGTCGATGTCAGACCCGTGGGGACCAACACCTGCAGCGCGGGGGGTAACAGCCAACCGCCGAAAAACAATAAGACGATCATCGCAGACGTGATAATTAGCCCTAGGTATTCAGCCGCCATGATCAAGCCGAATTTCATCCCCGAATATTCGGTGTGGAATCCCCCGGTCAGTTCGTGTTCCGCTTCCGGTAAATCAAACGGTAGGCGATGAGTCTCGGCCAACCCGGCAAGCAGAAAAATCACGAATCCGACGAACTGCGGGCCAATATTCCACAATTCGGCTTGATCTTCGACGATGTCTAGTAGGCTAAAGGACCCCGCCAGGATCACGACGCCCATCAGCGACAACGCCATAAAAACTTCGTATGTCACCATCTGTGCCGCCGCTCTGAGGCCGCCCAGGAGGGCGTACTTATTGTTGCTGGAAAATCCTGCCAGGAGCACGCCGTAGACGGCGAGCGATGACATCGCCAGGAACCAGAGAATGGCGATATTGGAATCGGTGATGATCAGTCCCGAATCTCGCGGCGCCCATGGTACGACGACGTACGCCATTAACATGGATCCGGCGACGATGGCGGGGGCCAGGACGAATAAAAGACGGTCGCCGAATGGGGGCACCCAATCGTCTTTCGCAAGCAGCTTGACGGCGTCCGCGATAGCTTGGCCAAAACCGCCCGCCCAAGGCCAAACACGATTCGGCCCTTTTCGATCTTGCCACCAGCCTAACAATCGTCGTTCCCACCAAACGAGGATCAGCGCGGTCACTAACATGCCCACCGCAATCGGTAGAATCAGCACGTAGGACCATATGTTGGGAGGAAACTCCATCAGCCTCTAGCAATCACGTCAGGATGGCCGCCGGGCCGTCGGATAAAATCTGGATCAACGGATAAATCAATACGGCCCGCGGTTAT
The DNA here is from genome assembly GCA_022448085.1 of Pseudomonadales bacterium. GTDB lineage: Bacteria > Pseudomonadota > Gammaproteobacteria > Pseudomonadales > Azotimanducaceae > UBA11889. The sequence continues at coordinate 19,853 of JAKUTH010000002.1, forward strand.
CGTACGAATGCCCGGTAGGCCGTGAACGACACCCACCACACCGGCCGGTATACGGTCATCGATCAGGACTTCAAGACTTGCACCCAACCCAGGCCCCGAAATCCCTGCACCGGCTTGAACGCCAAGCCTTTTCGCGTCCGTAACGTTGAGCAACGCAAACGGGGCTGGCATCCGCTCAACGATGGGCCACGAAGCGTTAGACAGTTCATCGCTACCAAAGATCGCATGTACCGGATGGACCAGGAATGCTTGGGTGGCAACAAATGCATCCGGCACCTCTCGAAATTTCGTTGCCCGCGACGCGTCGTCGGAGTCAGACTCGGGCGCGACCAACAGCGCGCCTGGATCACCACCGAGGAGCGCACCGCCCACCTCTTGCTGAAACTTAAAAACCGACTGATTGGAATTCCATCCGGGCGACCACACGAACGGAACCGCAGCTCCGTCTTGTTTGCCGAGATTTTCTCCCTCCATCGAATAATTGAACGGCGTTTCGTCATCGACCGTCGCTTTCGGTTCATGAACAGATATTTGGGCTCGCATCGCGGTGCGTCCACTGTATCGATGCGGTTGACGTGGAATCCTAGTGCCGCCCTCAACGCGGTAGTCGGACGGGGGGGATATGGTGGCGAGTACCGCATGAGTATGTTTTGCACATTCTTCAATGAGGTCGTTAATGTTGGCCCAGCCAGCACCTCTTGAGTCGAGCGCACCAGCAATGTCACTGATCCAACGCCAGGCCGGCCGAATCTCGTCATCGGGCTCAAACACCTGGTAAAACCTTTGCGCCCGGGTTTCATAGTTGACGTAGGTCCCCGTACTTTCGGCGTAGCTCGATGCGGGCAGCAAGACCGCGGCGTGTTCCGCTGTTTCGTTTTCTAGAATATCCAGCACCAGCATTTTTGACTTGCTGCAAGCAGCGGTTACCCTTTGTGGATCGGCACGTCGGTATAAATCGTTCTCTAGTACGACGGCGTGTCTGCCGCCGACCATGGCGTCCAACGCATCGGACATCGACAGTCCGCCACCAAGCAATGCAACGCCGTAGCTGTTCGCTTCCATGGGCGATAACAACAGTGCAGGATCGGACCCGCTCGCCTTTAACGCCCATGCTACATTCGCGGCAGCGCGTAACACGTCAGGATCTCCCGTACCCGTTCCCGATACGATGAGTGGTCGTTTGGCTGAACCGAGGGCGGCAATCACTTGATGCGTAAACTCGATCCCAGCTGCCGACAGTTCGACGTCTGCTGCTGCGTATGTTGGATCGATCCCATGGGCGATCGCGGCACCGATGCGAGCGATATCTTGTGGGGCGCCGCCCCACGTCGCCGACGCGACGTCGTCGATGCGCGTTGCCGCGACCGACGCAATAAACAGCGGGCTTAACGCCCGTTGTGCGTGACCTCGGACACCTGCGTCTTGCCAGCCCGGGATCCCAGCCTCCTGGGCCATCGTCAAGGCCTCGGCACGTACCGCCTGCCGCACGGCCAAAGCAATCCGCGGTGCCGTATTCAGCACATCTTCTCCCAAAATGAGAACGGCATCAGCCGCTTCAACATCGGTAAGCGAGGGCGTGCGTGCGCCACCTTCACGCTGAATGGACAAGGCGAGTTCGATCAACATTGCCTCGTTATCACCAAGTCCCGTACAAAAACGTTCCTCCCCAACCAATTTCTTCAGTGCAAAATTGGCTTCAAAACTTGCTCGCGGCGAACCGATGCCAACGGCATCCATCGTGACTAACTTAACGGCTTCGGCGACCGCATTTGATGCTCCGCTTGCTTCGAAAACGCCATCCTCGGCACGGATCCCGGCGTGCCTGATTCGTTGGTCGCTGTTAATAAAGTGCGCCCCAAACCGGCCTCGATCGCACAGAAAATAACCGTTTACTTCGCCGTGATATCGGTTTTGAACACGCTTCAGCACGCCGTACCGTTCACTGGGAAACACGTTGCAACCAACGGCACAACCCGGGCAGATCGAGGGCGCTGACTGAAGGTCCCATTTACGCGTGTAGTGCGTCGTAAAGGGTTTGTCGGTGAACACCCCCGTCGGGCAAACCTCGACCAGATTTCCCGAAAATTCACTCTCCAACGGGCCATCTTCAGAGCGGCCAAAGTACATCCGACTGCGTGAGCCGAAAGCCGACAGATCGGTGCCGCCAGCGTAATCGCGGTAATAGCGCACGCACCGGAAGCACGTAATACAGCGATTCATTTCGTGGCCGATGAACGGCCCGAGATTCTGGTTCTCCCACGTCCTCTTGGTACCGCGGTATTTGCGCACTGAGTGTCCTGTCATCACGGTCATATCTTGTAAATGACATTCGCCCCCTTCCTCACAAACCGGACAATCGTGCGGGTGATTTTCCATCAACCACTCGATGACCGATTCGCGAAAATCTGCTGCCTGCGGGGCCGCGATGGAGATCCGCATGCCGTCGACGACATCGGTCATGCACGCCATACCGAGTCGACCTCGTTCGTCGTCCTGATCCGCGTATTGAATGATCGCGCACTGTCGGCACGCGCCGACCGAGCCCATCGCCGGATGCCAGCAAAAATAAGGAAGATTCAGCTGCTGCGACAGCACCGCATGAAGCAGATTTTGGCCTTCTTTAACCTCGTATTGCAGCCCGTCGACGTTAATCGTTGCCACTACAAACGTCTCCCGTGGTAAGGACACTTGCCAGTCCGAATGTGCTCTTCGAAATCCTCTCGAAAATACTTTAGGGCCGATTGCAGCGGTTCAATCGCGCCAGTTGCGTGCAAACAAAACGTATTCCCCGGCGCGCCGATAAATTGCGCATTGCGATCAAGTACTTCTAGATCCCCCTCTTGACCGCGACCTTCTTCGATATCCAGAAGCAGTGCTTCAACCCACGGCAAGCCTTCACGGCACGGCGTACAAAAACCACACGATTCCTGTGCGAAAAAGTGTTGCAAGTTACGCGACATATCCACCGGGCAAATGGAGTTGTCCATGAGAATCATGGTACCCGTACCCATCCGACTGCCGGCCGCTTGAATCGTGCCGTAATCCATTGCTAAGTCGAAATGTTCTTCCACCAAAAAGTCGGTCGACGCGCCCCCTGGGAGAATCCCCTTGAGCTCAAACCCTTCACGCATACCACCGGCATGCCGCTCAACCAGTTCTCGAATCGGCGTGCCAATCGGTAATTCCCATAGTCCCGGACGGTTGACCCGGCCAGAAATTCCATAAATTTTGGTACCTGCATCTTCCGTCAGACCCAGGCCTTGATACCACTCAACGCCATTACGCACGATCCCTGGGACGTTACATAACGTCTCAACGTTATTAACGATGGTCGGTCTTCCCCAGGCACCACTTGCCGGCGGAAAAGGAGGTTTGGTTCGGGGTTGCGCACGTTTGCCCTCGAGTGCGTTCAGCAACGCCGTTTCTTCTCCACAAATGTAGCGTCCGCCCGAACTGTGAATACGCAAGTCAAGATTGAAATCGGTCCCAAAAATACCACCCCCTAAAAAACCCCGTGCCGTCGCGTCCGCGAGCGCCTCGACGAGACGTCGATAGGGCTGATGGTATTCGCCGCGTAGAAAAATATAGGCCTTCTCTGCTTGAATCGCGTACGCGCCGATGATCATTCCTTCGATCAAAACGTGCGGATTGTTCTCTAGGAGAAAGCGGTCCTTGAAGGTACCCGGTTCCATTTCATCTGCGTTGCAGACGAGGTACTTGGCGCCGTCGCCCGCTGCATCCCCCTGAGGGACAAAACTCCATTTCAAGCCCGTGGGGAAACCAGCGCCGCCTCGACCCCTTAGATTCGAGTCCTTCACTAGACTGACGATTTCTTCGGGGCTCATCGAGGTTAACGCTTTTCGAGCCGCCTCATATCCCTGCCCGGCCTCGTACGCGTTCAGGTCGACGAACCCCCCAACTTCTTCGACTCGCCCTAGCAAGGGCTTGTTATCCACTAGTAACACTATTCGAACCTCCCGAAAATCTCTCCGAGACGCTCAGCCGTCACGTTTTCGATAAGCTCATCATCAATCATCATCGTCGGCGCCTTATCGCAGGCTCCGAGGCAGACGATCGGCAGTAGGGTGAAGCGGTCATCGTCGGTCGTTCCCCCGAACGCGATGCCGAGGTACTCCTCGATCGCCTTACCGAGCCCATCGGCACCCATGACATAACAAGAGACGCTGTCACACACCATCNCGACGTGGCGACCAACGGGTTGGCGGAAGATNAAATTGTAGAATGTGGCGATGCTATCCAGCGCGTCGGAAGACATCCCCAACAGTCGGGCGATGGCGTGGAGGCTCGTATCAGATACCCAGCCACGGTGCTTCTGGACAATCATCAACGCATCGATCGCCGCCGATTCGCGGTCTGGAAGATGCGCGATCTCTGCTTCGATTTCAGCGATTTCTTCGCCCGATAACACGTGTACCAGCTCGGTTTCACTCATCGGTCGACGTCCGCCATGACGAAATCGATACTGGCAACGATGGCGATCAGGTCCGACACCATAAACCCATTGCTAATCACTGGAATCTGCTGCAGCGCTGGGAACGACGGCGACCGAATGCGCGTGCGATACGACATGGTGCCCCCATCCGATATCGAGTAATACGAATTCCAACCCGTCCTCGCCTCAACAATGGTCGACGATTCGCCCGGCGGAATCACGGGGCCCCAACTGACGTTTAGGAAGTGATGAATCAACGTCTCTATATCCTGCATCGTGCGCTCCTTAGCAGGAGGCGTTGCCAGCCGGTGATCCGCTTTGTATGGTCCGGAAGGCATGTTCTCGGCGCACTGTCGAATAATCTTTAAACTTTCCCGAATCTCGTCCACGCGGACACGACACCGATCGTACGTATCCCCATTGGTCGCCATCGGGATCTCGAAATCGAACTGATCGTACATGCTATAAGGCCGCTTCTTGCGTAAATCCCAGTCGCTACCAGTGGCACGTAGCGACGGACCGGTGATGCCCCACTCAAGTCCTTCCGCGGTGTTGTATGCACCAATACCTTTGGTCCGGCGTTGCAAGATACCGTTTTGCATCACCATTTTTTCGTAATGATCGAGCCGCTTCGGCAGGTAATCGCAAAAATCCAGCACCATGGCATCCCAACCATCGGGAAGATCTTGGCAAACGCCACCGATGCGGAACCAGCTGGGATGCATGCGACCGCCGGTAATCGCTTCAATGATTGAGAACAGGCGTTCACGGTCGGCAAACATATAAAACACCGGCGACATCTGTCCGACGTCCTGCGCGAACGTCCCGTAGAAAAGCAAATGGCTAGCAATCCGAAACAACTCCACCAGCATCACGCGAATGACCTGGGCGCGCTCCGGCACTTTCATACCGGCCATGTTTTCAACATTCATGACGTACGGAAAGTTGTTGATTACCCCACCCAGGTAATCAACGCGATCGGTGTAGGGAATGTACGTGTGCCAGGTCTGACGTTCGGACATTTTTTCCTGCGCGCGGTGGTGGTATCCGATATCGGGCACCGCTTGCACGATGACCTCGCCATCAAGCTGCAAAGCAATCCGAAACACACCATGCACGCTGGGGTGATTCGGGCCTAAATTGAGGAACATGAAGTCGGTATGTTTCGCGTCCGTGTTCATCCCCCACTCTTCGGGAACAAACTTCAGCGCATCTTGCTGTGCTTTTTGGAATTCTGGCGTCATCTTGAACGGGTCCATCTCGGTCGCCCGGGCGGGATGTTCTTTTCGCAGCGGATGCCCTTCCCAAAGAGGCGGCGTAAGAATTCGACGCAGGTTGGGGTGGTCCTCAAAGTCGACCCCAAACATGTCGAACGCCTCACGTTCATACCAATTGGCCACTGGATAGATCGACGAAACACTCTTAACGCGATTGTCTGCTTCCGACAGCGGGACCTTAATTCTTATGTCGTTATTTCCCGACAGTGAAATCAGGTGATAAAACACGGTGAAGTCAGAATCCGGTTGATCTACCCGATGCTGCCTTGTCCGCTCATCAATCGCGGAGACGTCAAACAGCAATTCGTACGGTTCGCTCACCTCGTCCTTAAGAAATCGGAGGACCGATTGGATCTCTTCCCGAGGAACCCAAATCGTGGGGATCTTGTCTGCCGTTTCTTGAACCGTGCAGCGTTCGGCACCCACCTTGGTGGTGAGATCGTCGATCACCGTCGACACAGTGATCTCTGTTGTTGATTCAGCTACTTCAGACACTTCTTAGCTACCGCGCTTCTTCCCCAATAAATCCGTCGTCAGCGGGGCGTCCCCGACGGTCGTCGGCTCCGCAAGATCCGTCGCTTTCATACGCTCGGGCGTGTGTTTGTCTCGTTGACTGGGGTCGTACTTCGCCATGCTGCCATCGTTTCCAATCATCCATGACAACGGTCGCTCGGTGTTTTTCACGGACTCTTGCAACAAGGTTAAACCCTGCATAAATGCCTCCGGACGCGGCGGACAACCGGGCACATAGACGTCGACTGGTAGAAATTTGTCCGCTCCTTGAACGACGCTGTAGACATCAAACATACCGCCCGAGTTAGCGCACGACCCCATTGAAATCACCCAGCGCGGTTCCAACAACTGTTCGTAGAGGTGTTGAAGCACCGGTGCCATTTTCCGGAACACGGTGCCCGAAACCACAATCAAGTCAGCTTGGCGAGGGGTGGCCCGTATCACCTCCGCACCGAACCGCGAGATGTCGTGTCGTGACGTAAAACTCGTCGCCATTTCGACGTAACAGCACGAAAGACCAAAATTGAATGGCCAGATGGAGTTGGACCGGCCCCAGGCCACCAGATCTTCAAGCTTAGCGGTCAGAAAGCCCTTCGCAGCATCTTCGATGTAGGCATCTTCGACCGGTTTCATCGATGCACCAGGCTCTGTTTTTATCAATCGCCACTCCATTAGCCATTCTCCAGGACTGCATATTTCGAGGGTTCGGAATGGCGCGATTTACGTCCCCAGTCAAGTGCACCAGATTTCAATTCGTACACCAGTGCTACCAACAAAATGCCAATGAATATGGCGACTCCTACGTAACCTGCCCAGCCGACTTCTTCGAATGCGACGGCCCAGGCAACAATGAAGATCGTCTCAAGATCGAAGATGACAAAAAAAATAGCGACCAAGTAGAACTCGATCGACAAACGCATGTTTTCCGCCTCGCCCACCGAGACGATGCCGGATTCATACGGAACATCCTGTGCCCCACCGTGTCGAGCCTTTGGCCCAAAAAACCAGGAAACTAACAGTGTTGCGGCTAGAACAACGCCTACCACCAAAGTGTAAATAATGAACGGCCAAATATCGCTCGTTGTCTCTTCAACACCCATGAACTCCGCATCCCCCAGGAGCAAAAAAAGCGCGGTCTCGAGCCGGCGCCACAATACAGTTAGCACCCTGTGACGGCAAGTTTGAGGTGCCATTTCGGCGTCCCTAGTGGTTCGACATTTACGGTAAACCTGAAAAAAAGTGGTGCGGCGGGTACGCTATCTCAACCGATTTGAAGGAGTTCACGATCATGAATTTAGAAGGTGGATGTTTTTGCGGATCGATCCGTTACCGCATTAAGGAAGACAGCTACCCGTCGGCAAACTGCCATTGCACGATGTGTCGGCGCACGTCCGCCGCCGCGTATGTCTCTTGGATCGTAGTGCCAACAAAGGACTTCGACTACATCCAAGGCGAGCCCGAAGCTCTCCAATCCTCATCGCACGGAACGCGTTATTTTTGTGGTAGTTGCGGTACACCGGTCGCCTGCGTACTCGCCGAACACCCCGATGTGATCGATGTAACTATCTGCAGCCTCGACGACCCCGGTCAATACCCTCCACAAAGCGACGTTCACACCGATACGCGACTGTCATGGGTTTAGTCAGCGATTCGCTGTCCGCTGCAATCGGCGACCGACCCACGGCTATCCGGGTGGCATCTGGATTGCTCGCGTTCAACGCCGTGGTCCTCATCTTTTCGTGGGTTGTTGAACCTAGCCTTGTTGACAACCATGGCGGTGAAATTTTTTTCATCGCACTCTGGGGCTGTCTAGCCTACGCAACCTTTAATGCGTGGGGTTGGGTAAGGGCAACCATTACGGGCATTTGGGTCGCCTACGCTTGGGGTCTTCTTAATACAGGAAATGTCCTCGGCAGCATCGTAACGACAACTCTCGCCGACCTCCTGACCAAAACACTAGCTTTGATCGCCTTCACACTTTTATGGCTACCGGCCGCGAGAACCTGGTATTTACACCGGATACAAGAACGGGCAAAGAACTAACGGATATGGCATTTAATACCCAAGGTCTCGCCCCCGACCGTCTCGGCGAGGGCCTTAGCACCCACGCGGTGAATTCGGCACAGCAATGAAGCCGAGTGCAGTCGAATGGCTCGATCTCAATCGCCTCAACTACGTCTACCTTACGGCCATTCGAGAGCCGAAGGACAACGTTCTCGAGCTGGTTATCGAACAAGCGCCCGCCTCCGACTTTAGAGAGGATCTCGAGGGGTTGGGGATGAGCCCAGATGATCCGGTCGACATAGATCAATTACTTGAGACATATCGAATCGAATTTCCCAATTACGTCGCGTACGCAATACGAGACGAATCGTTTGCGCGTAACGACACGTCCGAAGACTACCTAGGAACCCTGGCGCGACTCTATCGTCAGTCAAAGTTTCTGGACTACGTCGATTCCACCAGCACCGGGTTGCGGACGAACGACAGGCTTCAGCATTACAGCCTTCTTTGTCTCGAACACGTAGTCGAAGTGGCATCGATGGGTACGCCCAACCTAACCGTGCTGGAATCTCGGTAAGCCCAGCGAGCGAATGCTACTCCATCTAGTAAACCGGTCGTTCTATTGACGGACCGATAGCTGCAGCAGGATCCCGTGAGTCGATTTTGGATGCACAAATACCTGCGGACCGCCCTCGCCAATTAGCCGCGCTCCGCCTTCTTTCATGGCCTCGCAGGTCGCGTCTAAATCATCGACCTCAAGAGCGATGGTATGCATACCTTCGCCTCGACCTTCGAGCGCTTTGCCCACCGCCGAATCGGCACTGGTTGGTGCAACAATCTCAATGAACCCGCCATTGGGCATGTTGAAGAACGCTTGCTTTATCCCCAACGCTTCGCTTTCGGCTGTTCGATCAAGTGTCAAACCTAGTCGATCGCGATACGTCGCAATGCCTTCATCAATATCGTTGACGCGCACCACGAGGTGATCGAAACCTGTTAATGACATGATCTCCCCCTATAGCAATTGAATGCGCGATCATAGCACCGCCATTATTTGAGCCCCAGCAAGGCATCACGACGGATTACGTTGGGCACCGATACCTATAAAAGGGCTTAGGCGATAGAATCGACTTGCAATATCGATCGCCGCGTGCAGCACAATTGCCAGACCAAAAAAGGTTTTTCTAGTACATGATAGAACCTGTATCGATTGGACTTATCGGCTGCGGGGTGATCAGCTCCGCGTACCTAAAAGCGGCATCGACTTTCAACGTCCTTAACTTCGCAGCGTGCGCTGATATCGATGCCGAGGCGTCCGCAAGATGCAGCGAAAACTTTGATATCCCTTCAGTGACGGTCAACGAACTGTTGGCCCGTGACGACATTGAGGTCATCCTTAACTTGACCATTCCCAGCGCCCACGCCGACGTCAACCTCGCAGCTCTCCAATCTGGCAAACACGCCTATTGCGAAAAACCTTTTGCGTTGAACACGGTCGAAGGAAAACGCGTGATTGAAACGGCTCACGAGCGCGCACTGCGAGTTGGATGCGCGCCCGACACGTTCCTAGGGGGAGGCCATCAAACGGTGCGCAATGCCCTTGACGAAGGCACCGTCGGGATACCGATTGCGGGCACTGCCTTCATGATGAATCACGGCCATGAGTCATGGCATCCCAACCCCGCGTTCTATTACCAAGAGGGTGGCGGTCCTCTGTTTGACATGGGCCCATACTACTTGACGGCCCTGATTAACGCATTGGGGCCGGTACGTCGCGTGGCTGCGCTGACAGCCAGAGCCTTCGACACCCGCACCGTTGGATCCGAGCCTCGCCGTGGCGAACAAATCGACGTCGAGGTCGACACCCACACGGCGGGGACACTTGAGTTCATGAGCGGCGCGATCGTGACCGTGGTTATGAGTTTCGACGTATGGCTGCATTCAAATCGTTTTATCGAAATTCACGGTACGAACGCCAGTCTATCGTCGCCCGATCCCAACGGTTTCGGTGGAAGCGTCCGCGTGTCCAGAACGGACCGCACATGGGACGAACTGCCATTGACCCACGGCTATCTGGAGAATATGCGAAGTATCGGTCTTGCCGACTTGTGTGTTGGTATTCGAACCGGTCGATCACACCGTTGCAGCGGCGAACTCGCTTACCACGTCCTGGAGATCATGGAGGCGTTCGGGCATTCATCCGCAACGGGCGAACACATTGAACTAACAACAACACCCGATAGGCCAGACCCGCTACCGATCGGACTGGCAATCGGCGAACTCGATTAAGAGGACTAACGCGTATGGCTAAGAACGCATTCATTACGTGGGGCGGTTGGGATGGACACGAACCGGAGCAAACCGCCACGATTTTTGCCGAGGTTTTGCGTACCGAGGGTTACCACGTCGAAGTATCGAATGCACTGGACGCGTTCGAGGACGAGGCCTTTACAAATTCTCAAGATCTTATCGTACCGGTTTGGACCATGTCCGGGATTTCGCGGGGACAGGAAACTGGTCTACTTCAAGCAATTCGTGCCGGGACCGGTTGCGCAGGCTGGCACGGGGGTATGGCGGATTCGTTTCGTCAAAACGTCGAATACCAGTTCATGGTGGGAGGCCAATTTATCTGTCATCCCGGGGGCGTTATTGACTACAAGGTCAACATCACGAGCTCGGACCCCATCGTGAGTGGCCTTTCCGATTTCACGATGCACTCCGAACAATATTTCATGCACGTAGATCCCTCCAACGAGGTACTCGCAACCACAACCTTTAGCGGAAGTTACTGGGACATTGACTGGGTTAAGGATGTCGTCATGCCAATCTGTTGGAAAAAGCGATACGGTGCAGGTCGCGTTTTCTATAGCTCACTCGGACACGTTGCCGCAGACTTTGACGTGCCACAAGCGAGAGAGATCATGAAGCGCGGCTGCCTTTGGGCGACCCGTTGAGTAAACGGACTCACACGTAACACCGCATATTATTACCGTCACTTCCTCGCTAAAGGTCAGGTTGTCCAGGATGCTCCGGAAGTTGACCGGATGTTTCTGCCCATGCTGGACTGCTGTCGGTCCAGATGTGCATCGCCGGGGCTACGCGTCCAGGATCATCAAGGCTTCCAGCTTTCAAAATGAGCATCCCGGGATTGGCAGATAATTCAGAGAAAAGCGGCGATCCACAACCCGCACAGAAACGCCGCGTCACGGTATTACCACTCGCTGCTTCCACGGTAAACGCGCTCGTTTCACCCTCGATCGTAACCGATTCGCTTGCCACACCGACAACGGTCGAATAGGCACCTCCGGAAGCGTACTGACAATCGCGACAATGACAGTGTCCGGCAAAAATCACCGCGTCAGGACATTCGTACCGAATCGCACCGCAACGACAGCCACCGGTTAAATTTTCGCTCATATTCTCGCTCCTTTATCTGATCATTTAACCACCTTTGCGATGGCGGTACGACGCGCGCACAATGCCCACCGTCCGCGACCGACTACGGGGCGTTTTGATGGATCATGTGACGACCGCGCGCAACGAAATTGAGCCGTTACTGACGCAGTTGATTCACCAGCTAGGGGTCGAAGGTCGGGCAACGGAGATGGCCGTATACAGTCGTATCCAACGCTACCTCCGTACCGCGAAGCACAACCACGAGCTCGCTCGTCCGTTTAGCGATCTCTCCACCACCGCCAACGTCTGCTTTACCTTGCCGGGCGAAGCTAACATTCTGCTCGAACGTATTATCGAGAAGGCGGAAGTGCTTGTCCGCGAGATGGAGAACCGAACCCACGCGATCCACTGACCCATTGAAAGTTCTGTTCTTGTGCGCGGGCAACTCCGCCCGAAGCATTCTCACGGAGGAGATCGCGCGTTCACGAAGGATCAACGCCTTCACTGCCGGAAGTGAACTATCCGGCCAATTCAATCCATTGGCAGTCGAGTTCCTTGAGCGTCATCGTGTCGACACATCCACGCGTCAAACGAAACCCAGGACACCTAGTTAGAGGAACGATTCGACCTCGTGGTCACGGTCTGCGACCGTACCGACAACGAGACTTGTCCGACTTGGAACAGTTCACCTACGCCAGTGCATTGGAGTATTGCCGACGCGAGGACGCCTGACGCCTTTCAAACCGTCTATCGGCACATGACTGAGCTCATCCACCAGTTGTAACGATTTACGTTCTTAGCTCGCCTTTCTTGCGCTGAGCACGGCGTTTCCATTTTGTTGAGGTCCTTTGCACGCGACGATCGTGAGCCCTTGTTGATCTCTATCCACGTAGACTTCGTTCGCCGTACCGAGATCACCCGCCAGTACGCGCCGAGCAAGCGGATTTTCCAAGCGCTGCTGTATAACCCGGCGCAGTGGGCGGGCACCGTAGACCGGATCGAACCCCGCGTTACCTAAGAACTCGAGCGCGCTTTCGCTCACGTTCAATTCGACGCCCTGGATGCCCAACCGTTGCCTCAGATCATCGATTTGCAATGTAGTTATCTTGCGAATTTCTTCAACACCTAGGTTTCGAAAAACGACGGAATCATCGATGCGATTAATGAACTCAGGACGAAAATAGCTCGCAACCACGTCGATGACTCGACGCTTCATCTCCACATAACCGCTTTGGTCAATACACTCCTGGATCACATCAGAACCTAAGTTCGACGTCATGATGATCAAGGTGTTCCGAAAATCCACTGTTCGACCCTGACCGTCGGTGAGTCGACCATCCTCGAGGACCTGCAAAAGAATGTTGAAGACGTCGGTGTGTGCTTTTTCTACCTCGTCGAGAAGCAATACCGAATAGGGCTTGCGACGCACTCTTTCGGTGAGGTACCCGCCTTCTTCGTAACCAACGTACCCGGGCGGGGCGCCAATCAGGCGAGCTACCGAGTGTTTTTCCATAAACTCGGACATATCGAGGCGGATCATCGCATCGTCCGTATCAAACAAAAACGCCGCGAGCGCCTTGGTCAGTTCCGTTTTCCCCACGCCCGTCGGTCCTAAGAACAAAAACGATCCGATCGGCCGGCGCGGATCCGCCAGTCCAGCTCTCGACCGTCTAATCGCGTCAGCAATCACAGACACGGCCTCAGTTTGCCCGATGACGCGTCGCTGAATCACGGTCTCCATATCGAGCAGTCGCTCACGCTCTCCCAACAACATGCGCTGAACCGGAATTCCCGTCCAATGCGCTACCACCTCGGCGATTTCATCTTCCGTTACGCAGCTTCGAAGCAGCGTGAAGTCGGCTTTATCAGCGTTTGACGCTTCGTCCAGCGATTTCTCCAACTCGGGAATTCTCCCGTAGCGTAGCTCGGACATGCACTGCAGATCGCCGACACGCTGAGCAGCCTCAAAATCCAGTCGCGCCTGCTCTAGTTCTTCCTTTAACTCTTGAGTCCCTTGCACAGCGGCCTTTTCTGCCGTCCATATTTCGTCTAAATCGGCGTATTCCCGTTCCAGCACAAGAATTTCACTTTCCAATTTTTCTAGCCGCTCTCTGGACACATCGTCGGTTTCTTTTTTTAGAGCTTCTCGTTCTATTTGGAATTGTATGAGGCGTCGATCGAGACGATCCATCGATTCCGGTTTCGAATCAATTTCCATGCGGAGCCTGCTGGCAGCTTCGTCAATTAAGTCGATGGCTTTATCGGGAAGTTGTCGATCCGCGATATAGCGGTTGGAAAGAACCGCTGCTGCAACGATCGAAGGATCCGTGATTTCGACTCCGTGATGAACCTCATAGCGTTCCTTGAGTCCCCGGAGGATCGCGGTAGTGTCTTCAACGCTCGGCTCATCCACGAGTATTCTCTGAAAGCGCCTTTCAAGCGCCGCGTCTTTTTCTATATTCTCGCGATATTCGTCCAACGTAGTCGCACCAACACAATGCAGCTCGCCGCGGGCCAGTGCCGGTTTCAACAAGTTACCCGCATCCATCGAACCTTCCGCTTTGCCGGTGCCGACGAGGGTATGGATCTCATCGATAAACAGAATAATTCGTCCCTCTTGTTTCGATACGTCCTGAAGCAAGGCCTTAATTCTTTCCTCAAATTCGCCTCGAAATTTAGCTCCCGCGATCAACGATCCCATGTCGAGCGAGAGTAAGCGCTTCCCTCGCACGCCATCAGGTACCTCGCCATTCACGATGCGTTGTGCCAGACCTTCCACAATCGCGGTCTTACCGACCCCCGGTTCACCCATCAATACCGGATTGTTTTTTGTTCGTCGTTGCAGCACCTGAATCGTTCGGCGGATTTCGTCATCCCGTCCGATAACCGGGTCGAGTTTCCCTTGCTCCGCGCGCTCGGTGAGATCAATCGTGTACTTTTGTAGCGAGCCACGGGCTTCTTCCGCGTTGGCATCGTTCACGTTTTCGCCCGAGCGGAGCACACTGACACGAGCTTCGAGCGCTTCTCGCGAGGTTCCACCGCGTTGTAGAACCTCTGCGGCCGGTCCACGCGCATCGAATACCGCGAGAAGAAATAGCTCGCTCGATAAATAAGTATCTCCCTGCATCTGCGCCAATTTATCGGTGAGGTTAAGGACCCGAATTAATTCGTCGGAAAGCTGAATTTCGCCAGTAGCACCCGATACCTGAGGGTGTCGATCAAGCCATTCGCCGAGATGTTTTCGCAACCCATCCGTGTCTGTGCCCGTGCTACTCAGCAACTGTGGTATTGCGCTGTCGTGTTGATCAAGCATCGCTACCAGAACGTGCTGCGGTTCGATACATGGGTGATCTCGGCCGACCGCGAGGCTCTGTGCATCGGCCAGAAGTCCCTGCAAGCGTGTCGTCATTTTGTCCATACGCATGGGGCGTTATCCATCGCCACGTATCGAGGCGTTTATTTTGTGTATGAACAAAAAATGGGGGTTATTCAGTAATTTACAAGGGGGCACACCCTGGATATCGCCGACTCAGGAAATCTTTTGCGTGTCTAGACGGGCACGACACATATGCATCCGGTGACGCGATGCACGTTCGCGCCGCCGTGTTGGGTCGAGGCTAATTCGAACCGGTTGGGATCTCGTTAAATGGAATGCCTTTATCCAAACGTACATCCTGAGGCATACCAAGCACGCGCTCTGCAAGAATGTTGAGCATAATTTCGTCTGACCCCCCTGCGATTCTTCCGCCCGGAGCACCCATGTACGTTGCCGCATAGATTCCCGACTCTTCCCCGTGCTCGGAATCCAAAACTGTGCCAGAAAGTTCTAATAAGTCCATCGCAAAGGACGCCATATCTTGCGTCTTCGACGCTCCCACGTATTTGCCGATGGAATTTTCAGGGCCCGGGGTATCGCCGCGCGACAGTGCCGACATCGATCGGTACCCAGTAAAACGAAGCCCTGATTCTTGGCAGTACCAGTCCGCAAGTTTGGCCCGGACTTGTCGGTCCTCGATCGCCGGGCGGTCGTCAATATCAACTCGTTTGGCGAGTTCAAAAATCCGGTCGAACCCGACGCCCATGCCACCACCACCAATCGCCGCACGCTCGTTCATGAGGGTGGTGAGCGCGACTTGCCATCCCTGTCCGACAGCACCAAGTCGTTGGCTATCCGGAATGCGCACGTCGGTGAAATAGACCTCGTTAAAATTCGCTCCCCCTGAAATCTGTTTGATCGGCTTAACGTCCACTCCCGGTGACTTCATATCAAAAAAGAAATAAGTCAGGCCCTTGTGCTTGGCGACGGTGGGATCCGTGCGTACAACAAGGATCCCGTAGTCACTGAAATGTGCACCTGACGTCCAAATTTTTTGGCCGTTAATTACCCAATCGTCACCGTCTTTCTTGGCCTGAGTGCGCAATGCGGCAAGATCGGAACCACCGGCTGGCTCACTAAAGAGCTGACACCAGATGTGTTCACCCGACGCCAACGGCGGAAGGTGCTTGACCTTGTCTTCCTCAGATGCCCACGCCATCATCGTCGGTGCCGCCATGCCTTGACCAATCGCAAAAACGCCGCTTGGTGCGTTGAACCGAGACTCTTCCTGGTTCCAAATCACTTGTTCGATCGCTGAAGCGTCGCGGCCACCGTATTCCTTCGGCCAGCGAATACAGGCCCACCCAGCGTCATACTTGCGTTTCTGCCAGAGTTTGGACCGTTCGATTTCGTCGAGTCCCTTTAACGCGTCATCCGCGGGCACATTGGCTTCTAACCATTGTCGTGCTTCGTCGCGAAAAGCCGCTTCTTCAGGTGTGTCTTTGAAGTCCATGGATATCTCCTATGCCGCCTGGCCGCGTTCGATCGCGGTAATTAATCTGTCTTGCCACCAAGATTCGCTGCCGATGGCGACAGAAAGTAGCTTGGATCGTCGATAAAAGAACTGGCAATCAAATTCCCACGTGAAACCCATGCCACCGTGCGTTTGAATATTTTCTTTGGACGCAAAATAGTACGCCTGTGTTCCGCTCACACGCGCGGTTGCAGCGGCAATCGGTAGCTCCGGCGCATCGGTTGAGAGCGCCCAAGCTCCGTAGTATCCGTTTGACCGCGCAAGCGTATTCTTGACGTAGACGTTAGCGAGTTTGTGCTTGATTGCTTGAAAACCGGCAATGGGTCTGCCGAACGCGTATCGCCCCATCGCGTATTCCTTTGCCTGCTCGAGAGCCGCTTCGGAACCAGCGATCTGCTCCCACGCAAAGAGCACAGCCGCGCGGTTGAAGAGTTTCTCCACCGCAGCCCAACCTTCCCCCTCAGTACCCATTAACGAAGCTGCAGCACCGTCGAAGGTCAACTTCGCGTGTGACCGGGTCGGATCGAGAGTGGCAACGCTCGTGCGTTCAACCCCCTCCAATTCCACCAGGTACAAACTTGCTCCATCGCCGCTTTGGCTGGCGGCAACCACAACGGCGAAATCCGCAATATCGCCGTCGGGCACCGGAATTTTTGTTCCAGAGACCGTGCCATCAACCGCCGTAGTGTTTAGGTTAGCCGGCGACGGTCGCCCACTGCGCTCGCTGATCGCAAACGTGCCAACCAGCTCGCCGGTGGCAAGTTTAGGCAACCACTTTTCTTTCTGCGCTTCGGTTCCAACGAGCAGCAGTGCTTCTGTCGCTAAATAGACCGAAGACGAAAAAGGTACCGGGGCGACAGCGCGACCGAGTTCTTCTGCGATCACGCAGAGATCTAGGTAGGAAGCACCTAGGCCACCGTACGATTCTGGAATGACCGTCGCGGTCCACCCCATTTGACCAATGCTCTCCCAGAGCCCTCGTGCGTACGAATCATCGCCATCTAAGATCCCACGCACCAGCGTTGTAGGGCATTCGTCCTGCAAAAACCCCCGGGCCTGATCCCGCAGCAAGTTCTGCTCATCCGAAAACTCAAAATTCACGCCTTCCACCATTGCAAGCGAACGAATGAACGATTGTAGCGCGTGCCGTAGACTATCGGTATGGACCTGTCCCGACTTGGTTTCTTGCGCGTTGGCATATGTGCCCCGGCGATAAAAATCGCCGATCCCGAGGCAAATGCGTCGACCATATTGGAAGTTTACAAACGCCTTTGCGAAAGCCAAGCGGCCGTGGTGGTCACGCCCGAACTTTCACTCACCGGGTACAGCTGCGAAGATCTTTTCCATAGCGACGATTTGTTGGCGAGGTCTCGCCAAGCGCTGACTCGGGTTGCAGCCGCCGCCGACGGCGCCGTTTTAGTGGTCGGGGCTCCATGGCGATTAGTCGATGGCCGTCTCCTAAATTGTGCCTTTGTGTGCGCGAGCGGGCGCGTCGTGGGCGCCGTTCCGAAATCCGCACACCCTAATTATGATGAGTTCTACGAGCAACGCTGGTTCACGTCCGGGGCTAGCCTCGTCGCGACCATCAACGGCGAGTTGGGGCATTTTCAGATTCGTAATGATCAGTTGTTTACCGTCGGCGATACCCAATTCGCCATTGAAATTTGCGAAGATCTCTGGGCGCCAGAACCGCCAAGCACCAGTCATGCTTTGGCTGGCGCGTCCCTCGTTGTTAATCCCTCGGCAAGTAATGAGTTGGTCGCCAAAGCCGACTATCGACGTGATCTAGTTCGTATGCAAAGCGCGCGATGTATCTGTGCGTATGCTTATGCCGGAGCCGGACCGACCGAATCCAGTAAGGACGTCGTCTACGGTGGCCATCTACTTGGAGCGGAAAATGGCGTAATGGTTGCCGAGTCCGATCGTTTCAACCTCAACACGACCGAGCTTGTATTCGACATCGACTGGAAAAAACTCGAACACGATCGTAGCCGCAATACGACGTTTACCCAGGCACATCGACCAACCACCTACCCTATAGTCGATACCGACACGCGCTTTGAACTCAACAACAGCCAACGGCACTACGCGGCACATCCGTTTGTGCCCGATGACGAGACCGAATTTGATGCCCGTGCACAAGAGATCCTTTCGATTCAGTCGACGGGGCTCGCGCGACGCATGCGTGCTGCCAGGGTACAACGCCTGGTGCTGGGGCTCTCCGGTGGTCTCGATTCAACACTCGCATGTCTCGTCTGCCTCGATGCGCTGGACCGGCTTGCGTTACCCACGTCGGCACTGACCGCTCTGACGATGCCCGGACCGGGCACCACCAGCCACACCAAGAAATCCGCCCATCTCCTCGCCAAGTCAAGTGGTTTTGACCTAACGGAGATCCCCATCGATGACGCCGTCAAGCAGCACCTTGATGACGTTGGGCACGACGGTGCCCCGGATATCACATTTGAGAATAGTCAGGCCCGCGAGCGCACCCAGATTCTCTTCGATACGGCCAACAACGTTGGAGCGATTGTGGTGGGCACTGGCGACCTATCGGAGCTCGCATTGGGCTGGTGTACGTTTAACGCAGACCACATGTCAAATTACAACGTCAACGTGAGCGTGCCGAAAACGATGATTGCGTACCTCGTTCGTTGGTACGCCCATCATCGAGCACCCAATGCGCTAAAAAAAGTATTGCAGCGCGTCATCGATACACCGATTACACCTGAATTGTTGCCGAGTGTTGAAGGCCGGATTGTCCAAGAAACCGAGGCCCTGGTCGGTCCCTATGAGTTGCATGATTTTTTCCTCTACCACTACCTGCGGACAGGTGCCGATGCGGAGAAGATATTTTATCTCGCGAATTCGGCGTTCGAGGGGGCGTACGATGGCCCAACGATCCAAAAGTGGTTGCGCGTGTTCTTTCAGCGCTTTTTCGAGCAGCAGTTCAAACGGACAACACTGCCCCCGGGGCCTAAAGTCGGTACCGTCAGTTTGTCGCCAAGAGGCGACTGGCGTATGCCTGACGAGGCTGAGGTCGGCACCATCCTACTGGGTATCGACAAGCTGCTATAGTTTTCCAAATGCGGTATTTCCTCGTTGTCCTCTTGTTGCTTGGGGCCCCAAAATCTTTAGCCCTCGAACCGCCCTATTGTGGCGACGAGGGAGTATGGATTCAAATTCTTGGGTCGGGCAGCCTCGAATTCGGTAACCCTCGGGCCGCCCCCAGCTACTTGGTGTGGATCGACAACCGTGCCCGGTTAATGATCGACGCCGGTGCCGGCGCAGCACTACGATTCGACGAGAGTGGTGCCGCGTTTACAGACCTCGACGCGCTTGTGCTGTCGCATCTGCACCTCGAGCATACGGGCGATTTAGCCAACCTACTCGCGGCATCACGCGACGCCGATCGGACCGGGTTATTCCCGCTTTTTGGTCCAGCTGGCGAGAACGGTGAGAAGGCAACACGCGACTACATCAATCGATTGATTGGCTCGAAAGGAGCATTCAACGAACTTTCGGACTTGCTCAAGTTTAAGAGTTCGACCGGTTACAAAGTCTCGGTCCGTGACGTGCCAGCAGTCGGTCGACGTCGTTGGTCGCAGTTCTCCAGCGAACATTTCAAGCTTTCAGCTGTCCCTGTCCACCATGGCGGTACCCCTAGCCTTGCCTGGCGGGTCGATATTGGCGAGCAGAGCGTCGTGTTTGCCGGCGATCTCAACAATCAAAAGGATACCCTGTCGGCTTTCGCCGCCAACGCCGATGCGCTGATCATTTCCCACGTATTGCCCGACCACGCTCGTGGTACTGACCGTGAAACGCACCTCACGCCCTCTCAAATTGGCCGGATCGCCGAGGCCAGTAATGCGCGTTTTTTGATTCTTAGCTCTCGTGCAAAACGAACCTTCGGGATTGAATCGGCGTCAAAAGATGCTATTGAAAAATCCTACAAAGGCCCCCTTATCTTCGCCAACGATCTGGAGTGTTGGGGTCTTTAGTCGCTCGTTTTTTGGATCGTAACGATCCGTTCAACACGCGTACGTCTTCGCAACGGCACGAGAAGGGTTAGCATACAAATCTGTAACAACTACCCAATGGAAAACCATGGTACTCGATCAGCAGGTATGCGATGAGTTATTGAACACAACGCGATCGGTTCGTAAGCGCTTGGACTTGACTAAGCCCGTCCCCAGAGAGGTCATCGACGAATGTCTGCAGTTAGCTGTTCAAGCACCAACGGGCTCGAATGTGCAGGGTTGGCGCTGGATTGTCATCGACGATTCCGATACGCGGGCGGCGCTGGCGGCACTTTATCGACGCAGCGCCGAGGGTTACCTCTCGGCGGCAAGCGAACAAGCGTCCTCCGGCGCCGACGCCCAAACCCAACGCGTATTCAGCTCGGCCATGTATCTTATGGAGCACCTGCAGGAGGTGCCGGTACATCTCATTCCGTGTATACAAGGCAATCCACCCAATGGATTGGCAGGAGCGGGTTTTTACGCATCGATCTATCCGGCGGTGTGGAGTTTTCAATTGGCCCTTCGGGCCCGGGGGCTCGGCTCGTGTCTGACAACGCTGCACCTGGCACACGCCGACGAAGCAGCTGCACTATTGGGAATTCCCGACGGCATAACGCAGACAGCGCTCCTACCCGTTGCTTACACCGTCGGCACCGACTTTAAACTAGCAAATCGGTCGCCTGTCTCGGAAATCACGCACTGGAACTCATGGGGCTAGGCGGGAAGCAATTTTGCTCTCAATTTCGATGTCACCCGCGATGAATTCCTTAAGATCAAATTCGGCGGGGATCGATACGTTCGCGTCCCGTTCAAGTAACACCCGAAACGCCTGGACAAGCACCCATTCATGGGTAAATTCGCCTCTCGACAGACGTTTGTAGTAATCGGGACCCATGACCACTCGATGCTCCGTCTCGTCGGCCCCTTCGACGACCACTTGATACGTATTGGCATCGACCATCGACACACTAATCAAAGCCATCACTCCAGCTAATGAGTACGCCGAAAACTGACACGAGCAGGGAACTCTGTCTATTAACGGCGACCGAACTCGCCGGACGGATCGCCACGAAGCAGGTCAGTGTTCGCGAAGTGATCGAGGCCCATATCGCACAGATTGAATCGATCAACCCAGGCGTAAATGCTGTGGTTACCACCGTCTTCGACCAAGCCCTTAGTCAGGCGAGCGAACTCGATAATGCCGGGAAAATCATAGGACCACTCCACGGCTTGCCCATACTGCACAAGGACCTAGTACCGACCCGAGGCATACGCACCACGTTCGGTTCACCGCTGCACGCCGACTACATCCCTGACTTCGATCAGCTCATTGTCGAGCGGATGCATAACGCCGGCGCCATCACGCTGGGTAAAACCAACACCCCCGAGTTTGGCGCCGGGTCGCACACGTTTAACCGAGTATTTGGCCTCACCCGCAACCCATACGATCCATCTGTAACCTGCGGCGGAAGCAGTGGTGGCGCCGCCGCTGCTTTGGCGTCCCGTATGATCCCACTCGCCGACGGAAGCGATACCGGTGGCTCGTTACGTAACCCTGCCGCGTTCTGCAACGTAGTCGGCTTTCGACCCTCGCCCGGGCGCGTACCGTTTTATCCTTCACGTAACCCATGGAGCGATTTGAGTACTGAGGGCCCGATGGCGCGCACCTGCGAAGACGTCGCATTGCTCTTCTCTGTTCTTGCCGGTCCTGATCCTCGGCTGCCCGGATTGCTTGAAACCGACGGGCGTGAATTCCGCCAAATTAATCCCGTTCCTCTTGAAAACCTGAAAATCGGTTTTACCGAAGACTTTGGCGGTTTGCCCGTTGAAAAGCCCATTCGAAAAACGCTCCGTCGATTCGTGCGAGATCTCGAAACCGCGGGCGTGGTTGTAGACGAGGCCACTCCCAACTTCCGTGACGCGAGCCGTATTTTTCATATTCTGCGGGCGAATAATTTCCGGCGATTTCGAAATCTCCCAAGGAATCAATTCGACCAATTGAAGGACACGATACGCTGGAACGTAGAAGCTGGCGAAGCATTAACTCAAGAAGACCTGGACTGGGTCGGGCCGGCGCGAGCATCGCTGATTGAACGAATGAATGAATTTTTTGAACAATTCGACCTCCTGATTGGACCGACAACTCAAGTACTACCGTTCGACGCAAATATCGAGTGGGTCCAAGTGGTCGACGGCGTCCCGATGTCAAACTATATCGAGTGGATGGAAGCATGCAGTTGGATCACGGTCTCGTGTTGTCCAGCCCTTTCGCTGCCGGCCGGTTTTGCTGAGGGTCTTCCCGTGGGCGCGCAACTCATCGCTCCGATGCGCCAAGATGCGTTTCTTTTAGCAGCAGCCCACGCAATCGAGGCCGCAACCGGCCACGCGCACGTTCTACCCCCGGCTTTCACGTAATCTCACGCTCACGGCGGGTCATCGACTCGCGCCGCACGCCTGTTATCCTCCACGCGATGGCGACAAAACAACAAGTGCTGGTGCTGTACCTTTCAAGCTCGGCTCTCGACGCTAACGTCATCGCCTGGGCACGGTACGACGGCACCGGTAAGGATGACCACATGTCTGGAGATTCTGACGAGCCATTGTATCGCTCGGGGATGGAAGCTCTGGCCGACGGGTGGCGGCTCATCCAAGCGTCGCCACTCGCCGCCCATGCACCAGGTGACGAATTTCGCACCGGATATTTAAAGTACGAGTTTTTCTTCGAAAAACTGATCAATGATGAGTGACTGCGTGAAGTTAAATTCCCGTGAAATGGCCGAGTTTGCCGCTGAAGGCCTGCTGCGCTTCGACGGCATCGTCCCCGACGTGATCAACCAACAATTTCTTGCGGAAGCGGGCTCCGTCGATACGCCCAATGGAGAGAAAGGGTCGAATCGGACCATAAAGAGTCTGGGTAACCTAATGGCCCATTCGAGCTTGCCCGAGGTTACACCTGGAACCGTATTAAATACCGCGTACAAGGAGACAACGGCACTCGGCGAGCTAGTCCGCTTGCCAGTCGTTCGGGGGGCTATAGAGAGTTTAGTTGGTCCAGAATCAATGGTGGATCACCATTTTCTGCACTTGGCGTTACCAAGTTCATACTACAAAGCAGCCGGTATCCCGCAGCGAACGCAGCATACGCATCAAGATTCAACCATCGACCCACGTCGCGCCTTCGATATTCAGCTGTTCTATTTCCCGCACAAAGTTGGACTCGACATGGGTGGTACTCGGTACGTGCCGGGCACGCATTTACGTATCGTGAGCGAATCTGCCATCGCACGTTATCAGAACATTCGGGGACAACAGCACGTTGTCTGTCCTGCGGGAACGCTCATCTTGATGCATCACGGCGTCTGGCACGGCGGCGGCATCAATCGCACCGGCGAGGCTCGTTACATGTTTAAAATCCGGTTAAACCCGAGCATTCCTCAAGTACGGCTCTGGGACACGTCCGATCTATCTGCCCGCGACTTTGAACAACGACCAATCTTCTTTCGCAAAGAAGCGACGAACCCCAACGACATTGCTTCTCTTCTAACCCGTCCACAACCCTGGTTCGAGGGCGACACTGGCCGCCTCGAATACATTAATCGCATACGTTTTTGGCGTTATCTTCTTGGCGACGAGAATTTCGATGCCGACTATTGGGTCACCAGAATCGAAAACGAACCATCCGTAACGGTTTAACTGCACCATCGAGACGCTAGCGCATGGCGTGGGCGAGGATCTCGCAAAGTCGCTCGACCGATCTATCAAACTGCCGGGTTAACTCAAATTGAGCTCGGGCACGCTCGAGATTCTCGCCTCGACGAGTCACACCAAAGTAGCGATCACCATCAAAATGATCGGTCAAGAATCGCGTGCCCAACATAAAACTCATGTGGGCGGGCGCTGCGGCATATTCCTCGACCTCTGTTATCGAACCAAATGTAGATAAAAAGCCACGAACTACCTCTCCAACCCGGGCATCAGAAACATGCGCTTCTGGGGTCGACTCTTCGGTCCCTGCGGATATCGAACGGATTAAATCACCGAAATCCCACGACGCGGACCCACGCATAAGAGTATCCAAATCCACTACCTTGATGGCCTTATCACTCGTTGGATCAAACAATACGTTGTTGACCTTGCAATCCCCGTGGATGATTTGTGACTTTTCTTGCGACACCACGAGTCGTTGGCGCCGCAAATCTACGTATTCGAGTTCTGCGTCTGCATCTCCACTGCTAGGTGCGGCGTCGAGATAGTTTAGATAGGTTTGGATGTCGTGAAATCCAGGAATCGAAGTCTCTAGCTCGCCATCAAGCGACCTCAAGCGACTCAACAAATCGCCAAAGATTGTGCCTAGGGGATTCAAGAGGGAATCCGGCAACGCATCGAAATTTCGACTGCGCACGTGCGGGTAGACACGCCAAACCTCGCCGTCTTGATCGGACCAACATGGCTCGCCGTGTTTCGATGGGAGATGTTTAACTATCAATTCGCCTGCAACGGCAGCGATCTTTTCTGCATTTCGCAGCAATGCTCGCGGATCGGGGAAAATATCCCCGTTAATACGTTGAAGAAGATGCGTACCTCCAACCAGAAAGGTCGCATTAATACGGCCCCCGGCGATACGTTCAATATCTCCCCCTAGATTCCACTGTCTCGCCGCGACTTCAGGATTCATGCGCCAACATCGTATAGACAACCGGCAACACGTACTCGCCAAAAGGACCGGCCCAAGCGGGATTGACCTCTCCGCCAACATCGACGACATCCGCGAGCTCGGCCAACGCCCTCGAAGCTTCTTCGAGCTCGCCAAGTTCGGGTCGTTTGGGCAAAAGTCCAAGCAATGTTCGGTGCTGACTCCGCCAACCCGCCGTCCATCCTGACGTGTCCTCATCCGCCTTTAACGCCTCACCAAAATGGCGAGTCGCTGCACTTTCAGGCGCTATCAGATCGACAACTCGGTCGAGCGAGGTGTCCGTACCGTAGGGTCGTTTGATCTGGGTGACGTCGCGTCCTTCTCGTCTCGCCACTGACAATTCCTCCCCGAGTATCCGCGTGTATCCTTTGACCGGCTCGAGCATATCGATCAATGGCGTGAGCCCCGGCGCATTTAACATATCCCGATCGCTCATCGCGTTAATGCCATAGAGTTGTTCGAGCCGTACCAGTTGGTGCTCGAGCCTACGGTACATGTCCACTTCATCGCGGATGTCACGATCACTCCAGAAACGTTCTGCTATCGCCGGCATGCGGCTCCACACGCGCCGATCGAGTAACTCATCAGTCACCAGCTCTGACCAGATGCAGGCTTCTCCACCCAGCAACCGACCCGCCTCGGGGGTTGCAAGCTCGGGATAATCGGTGAAACCCTTTCCCCACCCGATATCCCCAACGACGTGGGCGAAGCGCGGATCGCTCCGCAACCGGCCGTCTAACCGCGCAAGATCAGCTTCCCCGGCTTCAGGGTCGTACTGGTAATGCACGCCCGCCGGCATAAATAGATCGAGGTAATAAGGCGCTGAAACCACGCAGTCGTAGCCGGCCTGCAGAGCTTCGTCACGCCCATGCATGCCTCGCCAGCATTGAATCACGACGTTGTCTGGGAGGTTAGGATGCAGTACTTCATCCCAACCGACCGGGTATTTACCAAGACCCTCCAACGTGCAGATTAACTGTCGATTGAAGGCCGCTTGTAGACCGTCGGTGTCGTCAATTTTCTGTGCCCGCATGTAATTTTGAATAGACGCTGAACTTCGCCATTCGCTCGAGCGCACCTCGTCGCCCCCGAAATGAACGTATTCATCCGGAAAAATTTCGGCGATTTCGCCAAAAATCTGTTCCAACACGTCCATGACCTCCGAACTGGTCGGATCCAAACCGGTTTCGTGAGGACCGAAGGACAAAGACGCCGAAACCTCACTTCCAGAGCCCCATTCGGGATGCGCAACGAGCCAGCTGGTAGTGTGTCCTGGCACGTCCAATTCTGGCACCACGCGGATGCCCCGGTCCGCTGCGTACGAAACAAGTGCAGTGAGTTCAAGAGCCGTATAGTGCTCGGGGCTTGCGAGTTCGGGAAACGTGGTCCCTAGAAAACGAAATGCCTGGTCGTCGGACAGGTGGATATGCAGGACGTTCAATTTAAAGTAGCCCATCGCGTCCAGGGTTCGCCTCAGTGTCTCCAAGCTAATGAAATGTCGAGCCACGTCCACCATGAGACCGCGCCATTGAAACCGCGGCGCGTCAATGACGATGCAACAAGGGACTGACTCGTCGTTCGTTAATTGCGCCAGCGTGATAAGGGCCGAAAGCGCCCCCCACTGTGTATCGGCTTCGATCCGAACCCCGGTCTCGTTGATGACCAACCGGTACGCGTACGAATCGTCTAGCCGAGGCCGTTCAGCCGTTGTTTCGGCAATTGCGACCTCAATGGGAAACCCTGTGAGTGGCAATCGTGCCAGTGCCCGAAGAACGCGCTCGGGTGCCGTCACCTGAACAGAGTCACCTTCGCGCGAACGATGTAAGCAGCCGGTACTGGATTCAACACTCGTCGGAATTGGAAGGAGATCGATCATGGCTCTCAATCTCGGTCTTGCTCCGATCGATGTCAATGTGTGGGGGGTTATACGCCCGTTATACTGGTGACAATTTGCTACTGGGTAGAGACAGTCCGTGAAATACGTACGAACGCGAGACTCTCGCTTCGAGGACCTCCAAGACTACGCATTTGAACCCCATTACGTCTCCGTGCCTGACCACGAAGGCGGCAAATTACGGATGCACTATCTCGACGAA
>JAKUTH010000020.1 GCA_022448085.1 Pseudomonadales bacterium
TTTAACCATACGATCAATTTTTTGGATAACACCTTCCGCGTCGATATAAAAGGTCCATCGTTTAGCCATCCCAATCGGGTACAGCACCCCATAGGCGTCGCACATCTCTTTGCTCGGATCCGAGAGGATCGGGAAACTTGCTTGATTCTTCTCCGCAAACCCTCGGTTGTCCTCGATCGAGTCCGTGCTTGCCATGAAATAAACGACATCGTACTGACGAATTTCTCGGTCGCTGTCACGCAGCGCCTTACATTCGAGAGTTCAGCCGCTGGTATAAGCTTTAGGGAAAAACGCGATCACCACGTGTTTCCCCAAAAGGTCTGAAAGACGATATTCGTTTCCATCCGATCCCGGCAGTGTCCAATCAGGGGCCAAGTCACCCACTTGCGGCGCCGCCGATGTTGTTGCGCTAAACAACAGGGTCGCAAAATATAATCCGATTCTCCGTAGCTTCAAATCGACGTCCTCCAAAATCATTAAGGATGGATACTACACCAACGCGCGTTACACGCTTGGTGGCAATGAGGCTCCGAATCCGCACCTTTTGGGAGGGGGAATCAGCTCGTGATCGCTTTGCCAAGTTCCGCGGCAATCGTTTCGATGGTTCCATCGTCAAGGCCTTCCCACAACGGAACGCATAGAAGACGTTGGCCGACGTCTCTTGCAGTATCAAGCGGACTTCGTTGGATGCAGAAATCGCCGTAATCCGGCAGGTCATGGAGCGCCGGGAAATAGTCCGCCGTCTCTATACCCTGGTCTTTCATCGCAACCATTACCCGGTCGCGATTTATTTCTCGCGGCAGCAGCATGGGAAAGGTAAACCATCCGCGGCGACTCTCAGAATCGATCACGGGCATCGTGAGTCCGTTCACCGAACCTAATGCATCGATATATTTTGCCGCCAACCGGTCACGCTCAACGAGCCGGCTTTCGATACTGTCTAGCTGGGCCCGACCCAATGCGGCACCAAACTCGTTCATACGAAACGAGTGGCCTGGCATCGCTCTTTTTAGCAATTGACCGCTCGACCCATACCCCTGATTCGAGATCGCGCGGGCTGTCTCTACGACATTCGTGTCCGTCGAAACCACCATTCCGCCTTCACCCGTCGTCAGCACCTTGTTTGGATAAAACCCAAAAACACCAACGTGCGACAACCCGCCCACGAATCGAGAACCGTAGGTCGAACCCATGGCTTCGCATGCGTCTTCGACCAGCGCCACATTCGCTTTTTCAGCCAGAGCTATCAGCTCGCTCATCGGGGCCGCCAATCCAAAAAGATGGACGGCAATAATGGCTCGAGTATTTTTTCCGATAGCTTCTGCAGCGGCGAGAGGGTCAAGATTCCAGGAGTCAGGCAGTACATCGACGAGTACCGGCCGAGCACCACAATTAAGAACCGCATTTGCAGTGGCAACGAAGGTGAGTGCCGGTACTATGACTTCGTCGCCCGGTCTCACGCCAACTGCGCGCAATGCCGCAATCAAAGCCGATGTGCCGGAATTTGTTGCAACGGCGGCGTCAACGGCAAGCCACCTCGCGAATTCTTCTTCAAACGCGTTGACTTCAGGCCCTAAAGCAAGTCGCCCCCGATCGATCACTCGCGCGATCGCCGCGGCTTCCTCCTCGTTGATCTTAGAGCGGGCGAGCGGAATCTTCATGTATTTGAACAAATTTCGCACCACTCGAATCAAGCTCAAGTGCGCGTTTATGTATGAGCACCTCACGACCGGGCGCGGCGACCAACGATCGCACGATACGTTCGCTGGCCCGACCATCCCCGTATGGGTTGACCAAACCTTTCAACGAAGCCCGAAACTCGGGCGTCGTCACCCTCCGCATGGCAGCCGTAATAGCGTCAGCCGCAGCAGGCGCATGCACAACGTTATCGGCACGTGTCCGACCCCGTTGCCGATCACCAACGTCAACGGCCGGAAGGAGCAGGCTGGGCGTTTCCATGATCGCACTCGAGGAGTTCCCGACCATAAGCTCGGCATGCTCAAGCAGAGCCCAGTACGTTAGATGATCCAAATTAACGTACAGGTTTGCGTTATCCCGCCGAGCGCAAAAAGCTTCTGCTCTTCGCACGATTTCAGAGCTGCCCGCATCCGCGTTCGGAAAGCAGAAAACCATTTGATGTCCCCACGATTCAAGGGAAGCAAAAAGTGCGTTTAACTCCGTCGTCGTCTCGCGGTGCAACGTAACCGCGTGATACGCCACCACACATACCTTGCCTGACATTTCTAACCCGATCGCTGATTCTAATTGGCGCCGATCAGGTCGAGTGCTCCTCCGCAAATGATCGAGCGACGGCGCCCCTGTCCATACGACACGCCATTGTTCCTCACCCATAGCGAGAACACGCCGGCGGGCCACTTCGGTCGGCGAAAAATGAAGATGGGACATCTTAGTTAGTGCGTTTCGGACGGCATCGTCTATCGCTCCTTCACTAATATCACCCCCTTCGATATGGGCAATAGGTATTCGAAGTGCAAGCGCAACCGACGCAGGAGCGAGCATTTCGTATCGATCAGCAATCACCAAAAGAATGTCGGGTTGAAGTCGGACAAGAACGTCCGTCAGTTTCGTCGTCGCTTCTCCGATAGTCCGCGCCATTCCACGATCAGAGTCGTCTGGATCGAGGCAATCAACGCGCGCAGCAACTGCAAAACCATCGCGTTCAATGAACTTCACCGTGTTCCCGAATCGTGAAGATAAATGCGCGCCCATGACGACAACACTCAGGCGAAGACTTGTGCTGGCTTCAATGTCTTTCATCGGCCAAAAAAGATGACCGTAATCGGCCCGCGAGCTCGTGACTACGACTACGTGTTTAACCACCTCAAGCCTCTCGTTCGGCGTAACGTCCCGAGTCAATTTCTCATGCTCGTTTTTCGCTCGCGATCAGTTGGTCGCGCGCCTCGGTACCCAACGCGACTGGGTGGCATCAGCGATAAAAAAATACCTACGCTCCTCCCCGAGGCTGTCGCGTAATGATGCCATTTGAAACCCGACCATTCGGAAGAATGACCTCTTTCGCATCCTCTGTTACGAGCTTGGTGTAGAACGGGTGAATCTCGGTCACCTTTCCGGAAATGCCCTGCGTTTTGATGTCATCACCGACCTTGTAGTACTGGAAAATAACAATCAAAACCCCACCCGCGAAGTTAGAAAGGCTTCCTTGAAGCGCCAGCCCAATCGCTAAACCGGCAGCACCAAGGACTGCTATAAACGATGTCGTCTCGATTCCGACCATCGACGCTACGCTAATTATTATTAGCGTTTTCAGTGAGATACGGAATAGATTTGTTAGAAATCCTACAATGGACGGAGTCAGTTCTTTGACTTCCATCATGCCTTGGACAGCCTTCGCGACACGATTCGCAATCCAAAGGCCGACAATAAGTACGACGATTGCAACAACGACGGACGGGCCGTACTCAACGGCGAGACCCACCATTCGTTCCGCGTACGTCGTCATGTCTTCAGCTTGCGATTGACTCATTTATCGCCATCCGTTTTGTGGATGTACTATCACGAATCTCTGTAACCCTAAGGCGATGACGACGACTTCACAAGATCCGCACGCCAAACGCGTCAGCCGCGGCGACTAGGGTTCTTTGAGCTGCGTTTTCGATATGCGTTCAAGCAGTCGAAGACGAAGTTCATCTTCCACCACAGCATGCTCTGTTAATCCCGCTAAGTTACTCGTCTCTCCTGCATCGCTCTCGAGATCGAATAGGAGATACGTCTCGCCCTCCCTGTTCACGGCCATTTTCCATTGATCCGCCATCAACATGAACTCGCCTCGAAATTCGGACAGAACGTCCTCACGGTGAGGTTCGTCATTTAGTTCCCCGCTTATCGCAGGAATCAACGACCGTCCGAACTGCCGGTGTTCGAGTTCACCACCGGCAAGATCGACAAGCGTCGGACCCAGGTCCATGTTCTCGACCAAATCATCGTTTTCGACACCGCCTCCCGCAACTAAGGTCTCTGGCGTACGCACAATCAATGGCACACGCAACGCTCCATTCAAGAAATTCATCTTATAGATGAGGCCCCAATCGCCATTCATTTCGCCGTGGTCGGACGTGAACGCGATGACGGTATTCGAGAGCTCGCCTCGTTCTTCAATGACATCGAGGATCTCACCAATCTGATCGTCGATAAGACTCACGTTTCCCGCGTAATTCGCTCGCATGTCTTCGGCATCGGTTGATTCGAGTTTCGGTGTATTCCGTTCCATGTGAAAGTCCAACCAGCCTTGAGGCCGCGGATGATCGTTTTGGGGCCGCAGCACCGGTTTTGGCATTGCACTTGGCTCGTACATGCTCGCGTACGGCTCCGGTGCATCCCACGGCTCATGGGGGCCGCCAAAGCTGACCCAACAAAACCACGGCTCGTCGCGGTTGTAAGATTCGAGATAGCGTTTCGTTTGTTGACCTACATAGACGTCGGCGTATTCGTCGAGTGGTAGCGTCGACGGTCTTACAACATGAGGTTTGTTCGCAAACCGTTCCTCAAAGTCTGCGCGGTATCCTTCGAGCAGACCACGATCAGACCACCTCGCCGTCATGTGACTCATGACCACGGCACTGGCGCGGGGTCCACCAATTTCGTCCACATCATCAAGCCCGTACGCGTGTAGTAGGTGTTCTTTGTCACGCAAATCGCCTTGATGAGGGTGCAAATGCGTTTTACCGAACAAACTCGTTCGGTAACCACAATCCCGAACGACCCGCATCCAACTCGGACCATCGGGCGGTAACGTGTAATCAACGTTGCTCCATACCGAATTGTTGTGCGGATAGCGACCGGTCGCGAGCGTTACCCTCGCAGGTATACATATTGGTGTCGTGGTGATGCAGCGTGTAAAACGCACACCTTCTGCAGCGATTCGATCCAAGTTCGGTGTTCTCACCCAATCGCCGCTGCAACCCATTGCGTCCCAGCGCTGTTGGTCCGTCATGAGAAACAAGATGTTGGGCTCAGCCATTAGCATTCACCTCGCTCGAATTAAATTCGTCCGTCACGCGTATTGGATCTGGCGATGGCATCGCCTCAGGTTGCCTGCTCAGCATCGACGTAAGTCGGCACGTCTTCGTCCTCAAAAAACGCGTCAATTTCTTCGCGTTCGGATACCGTGAGCCGCCAGTCGGCGGCTGCTACGTTCTCCACGAGTTCTTGCTCATTACGCATCCCCACGAGGCCGACTGTCACAGCTTCGTTCCCCAGGAGCCATGCAATCGCCAATTGCGGTACCGAACGACCATGGTCCGCGGCAAAGGCACGCAATCGTTCAACCACACGAAGTTCTTTCTCGAAGTGTTCCTTTTCAAAAAGTGGGAGTCCAAACGCTTTACCGCTGCTCCGCCAATCCCAATCGACAAACTCCGTATCGGGGGACATAGCCCCAGTAAGAAGACCAAACCCCAAGCTTCCGTAGGCCATGTAACCAATGCCCTCGCGCTGACAATACGGAAGAACCTCGGCTTCCATCCGCCGGTCGAACATGTGATAACCGACCTGATTCGCCGTCAAAGTTCCGTGGGATTGGCACGCGGCCATCATCTCGACGTTGTAATTCGAAACACCGTAATGACGAATCTTGCCGGCCTGCTTAAGCGACTCCAGCGCCTCCACCGTCTCCTCGTGCGGAGTCTTGTGATCAGGCCAGTGAATCAGCATCAAATCCACGTAATCGCTGCGCAGGCGGCGCAGGCATGCTTCCGTATGTTGCGTGACACTATCGGCAGAAGCATCTCGACCGGCAACGGCGGCGTTGCCCTTTCGATCCGCATCGTCGTGATAGGTAAAACCCACCTTGGTTACCAACACAATATCTTTTCGACGCTCTCCTAGACCTCGCGCAAGTAACTCTTCCGAAGTGAATGGCCCATACACTTCCGCCGTATCAAACAACGTGATGCCGTGATCAACTGCCATTTCGACCGCACGCACGGCTTGTTTGATATCGATGTCACCGTACTGAGTTGTCCCCATCTCCCAAGTGCCGAAGCCGACGACCGATGACTGTAAATCCGTGCTGCCAAATTTCCGCTGTTCCATTCCAAGCTCTCTCGTTTATTCTCTGGGTCGGCAATCGCATGGCCGTTTCGACAACCATACGTTTCGATACGCTATTTAACAAAACACCGATTAGTGTAGGCATCGATTCGGACAATGATGAAACGCCAACAAACGGGAGAGAAGGACATGAGTGATCTCGCATTTCAATCGGCCACAGACTTGGCGAAGGGTATTCAAAAGAAGACGTTCAGCTCACTCGAGCTCACCGAACTCTATATCGATCGAATCGAACAACGTGATGGAGAAATCAACGCGGTAGTGGTGCGTATATTCGATCGCGCCCTTGACGACGCCCGCAACGCGGACGCCGCGCTGGCACGAGGCGAGAACCTCGGTCCATTGCACGGCGTCCCCATGACCATCAAGGAGTCCTACGTCATTGCCGACACGCCGACCACTTGGGGCCTTGAAGATTTTCGCAACAATAAGCCAACAAAAGATGGACTCGCAGTCCAACGGTTTAAATCCGCCGGCGCACACTTTCTTGGTAAAACCAATGTGCCGGTAAGTCTTGCCGACTTTCAAAGTTACAACCCCATCTACGGCACAACGGGAAATCCTTGGGATCCAACCCGCACGCCGGGAGGCTCATCGGGTGGCAGCGCGGCCGCGCTGGCAGCCGGTTTCACTGCCCTGGAAGCCGGTTCCGATATCGGCAGCTCCATTCGAAACCCAGCCCACTTTTGCGGCGTCTACGGCCATAAGCCCACGTGGGGGATCATCCCCATGCAAGGTCACGAACTCGCTGAAAATACCCCCGAACCGGATCTCGCGGTGTGCGGACCACTCGCGCGCAGCGCCGAGGATCTGGCCACCGCGCTCGACATTATGGCAGGACCCGTGCAACGGGAAGCGGTCGGCTGGACGTTAAATCTACCGCCGTCCGACATCACGTCGCTCAAAGGTGTGCGAGTCGCACTATGGTCGAGCGACGACCTTGCACCCGTCTCGGCAGAAACCCAGTCGCGAGTCGTCATGGTAGGTGAGGCAGTTGAACGGTTAGGGGGAAGCGTGTCCGAAACCGCTAGGCCCAATTTCGATATCAAGCGTGCTCACATCGCCTACCAAAGCCTACTTACTTCGGTCATGTCGGCCGGCATGGCCGATGACGAATATGCTCGTGCGCGGGACTTTGCTGATTCTTTAGATCCCAACGACATGTCACGCGCCGCGGTGGAATACCGTGCCCGCGTGCTTCCCCATGGCCATTGGTTACGTCACAACGTTGTCCGAGAACGACTGAGGTATGCGTGGGTCAAATTTTTTCAGGATTGGGACATCCTCGTTTGTCCCCAAATGGCGGTTCCTGCGTTTCCTCACGACCATCGACCTTTCGGCGAACGCACCATTGATGTCGATGGTACTGAGCAAGACTATTTCACCCAGCTATTCTGGGCAGGATTGATCACCAACCCGTATTTGCCGAGCACCGTGTTTCCTACCGGACCTTCGAAGGACGGTTTACCCATCGGCCTCCAAGCAGCAAGTGCTCCGTATCGTGATCACCGAACCATCGCCTTTGCCCGACTGATCGGCGAAGAGATCGGCGGGTTCGTTGCGCCGCCGTCTTTCGCCAAGTCGACCTGAATCGCCGAACACGTGCGCTTTCTCAGCAGCATGGGCGCTCCGATGAGGGGCCGACGGGTGTCGATTCGTCTGGAATCGTCATGAACGAAGCACCCCATACGATCGACAGCAGAGAGCCACAACGCGAACGCCGCTACGTGCTGGCTGTCCTCGTGCTGGTGTTCGCGTCCAGTCACGTCGACCGCCAGATCATGGGGATTCTCGGCCAGCCCATCAAAGAATCGTTGGCGCTGACCGACACTCAGCTGGGACTCATGACCGGGTTAATGTTCGCGTTGTTCTATGCAACCCTTGGTATGCCCATGGCCATGTGGGCAGATCGCGGCAACCGTCGAAACATCATCGCACTATCGATTTCACTGTGGAGTGCGGCCACTGCCCTCTGCGGGGCCGCGTCAAATTACGGTCAACTGCTTATCGCCAGGGTCTTCGTTGGTGTGGGAGAAGCGGGGTCGAACCCACCGTCACATTCGATTATCTCCGACCTTTACGAACCGGAAATTCGCACCACCGCCATGGCTATTTTCGCGACCGGGGTGAACTTCGGCATCTTGATCGGTTTCCTGCTGGGCGGCTGGGTTAACGAATGGATCGGCTGGCGCTGGGCGTTCGTGATCGCGGGCCTACCGGGACTGATATTGGGCCTGATCGTGCGGTTCACGGTACACGAACCGCTCCGCGGACAATCCGATCCAGGTGCGCTCGTGAAGCGTGCGCCGCCCTTTCCTGTCGTCATTCGGACCATGGTGAAGAAGCCAGTGGTATTGCACTTCGTTCTAGGCAGCGCGTTGGCTAGTTTCGTCGGATACGCCGTGGTGCTATGGATTCCAGTCTATTTCGTGCGTATTCACGAAGTTGGCACCGGCATGACAGGGACGTGGCTCGCACTGCTCATTGGTGGGGGGGGCGCACTGGGAACGTTTCTTGGTGGGTATTTCGCCGATCGCCTGAGCATCCGTCACAGTCCCTCATGGCGATCTTGGATCGTTGCCATCGCGATCGTTGCCGCACTTCCTTTTAGCCTGGTGACATACTTTAGCGACTCGGCATCCCGAGGTTTTATCGCGTTCGTGATTCCGTCGATTCTCGGTGGTGTATTCATCGGACCCACCTTTGCCATGGTGCAATCACAAATGCCGATTGAAATGCGATCCGTCGCGGCCTCACTCAACCTATTCGTCGGCAACATCATTGGCCTAGGCCTTGGTCCTTACGCGGTTGGAGCAATCAGCGACGTCCTGCAACCAACTTACGGCGGGAATAGCCTCCGTTACGCATTGAGTGCCCTGGCCATTGTCTCGATTTGGAGCGCCCTGCATTTTTTTCTCGGTGGCAGGAAAATTCGCGATGAAGCCTCGCTGATAACAACAGGGACACTAACCAAGCCGCCGACAATCGAATGAGGTTAGACTCAACAACTGATTTAGGCGTAGATGTCTTGCGGCTTTAGTCTGCAGGCCAGTAGCAACCGTATAAAGGCATTAATTCGTGGCAACCAAAGCAAAATTTTCCCAACTCCTTGCTTACGGGGTTGGGCAAATCCCCATCTCCATCAAAGGCTACTTGTTCGGGGCACCGATCATTTATTTCTACAACGATGTACTCGGGCTCGAGGCCTGGTGGGCTTCGCTCGCACTCGCGATTGCCATGGTCGTCGATGGTTTTACCGATCCCGTCCTTGGCTACCTTTCCGATTACACTAAGTCGCGATGGGGCCGGCGCCACCCATATATATTCTTAAGCATCATCCCATCTGCTCTTTTTTTCTTCTTGTTGTTGACCGTCGATCAGAGCGAATCGCAACTGGCATTGTTCGTCCAATTACTGACACTCACCATCGGCGTCCGCATCGCTTGGACCTTTTACCAAGTTCCGCGCGAAGCACTCGGTGCAGAAATCAGCAAGGATTACGAACAGCGTAATCAACTCCACGGTTTCAACAGCATGTTTGGCTGGATTGCGGGCCCGATCACGGCCTACCTATTTCTCACTGCCCTTGGAGATTCGTATCAAAATCTCAGTGCGTACCATTCCTTGGCTATGTGGGGCGCGCTCACTATCGTGGTTGTCGGATTCTTTTTCGCCTTCACCACGGCGCGAGAAATCCCAAACCTTGAACCACCTAAGGCATCACTGCCAAGCACTGCTCGGGCGATGTTTCGGGATATATTTTCGACCCTTAACCACACGTCTTGGCTAAGTCTTTTTTGGTCCGGGGTCGTGTTCAGTTTATTTGTTGGGCTCACCATCGGCTTGGAGTTTTACTGGAACACCTACTTCTGGGATTGGAAGCCCTCCGACGTCGCAATATTTCCCATCGTGGCAATGGGCGGTGCCCTGATCATCAGCGCGTTTGCCGGCCCGCTGGCACGCGGTTACGACAAGAAAAAATTGGCGATCGGGCTGTTCTTGATCTCGATCGTTATCGGCCCGTCTCTACTAATTTTACGGTTACTCGACCTTCACTACGGCATTCAGATCCTGCCGCCAAACGGCGAAAAATATGGCCTCTTATGGTGGGTCATGCTCGCGCACGGTTTCTTTTCCGCCAACATTGCCGTCCTTGCTTGGATCCTTGTTGGTTCAATGAACGCCGACGTGGTCGAAGACAGTCAGACCAGCACCGGTCGACGCTCCGAAGGACTATTTTTTGCTGGCCCCAACTTGATTCAAAAAGCGATCAGCGGTGTTGGGCTGATGGCTAAAGGCCCCCTACTTTACTTTGTGGGTTTCCAAGCGGCCGCAAGTACTGCTGACAAAACCCTAGCGATTCAAGATCTCGCGCTCGTTGTCGCGGTTCTGAGTGTCATCATGCCCGCTATCTGCCTCTACCTACTTTCCAAATACCAAATCACTCGCGCTCAGCATCAAGGCAATCTGTCAGGGCTCGGCTATCGCGACGAAGTCGACGTGGCACAACCTCCCATTTCCACTAAGTAGTGCTGCCTGTATCGATTCGTAGGGTCCGTTAAACAATTGCAACTAGTTTGGCGGGTTCTCGTTTTGGGGCGCGACGTCAATTAACAAGACATTGCCTCTGGAGTCGATCACCTTGACCGACCCCCCGATCGGGCAGTCCTCGCCTTCGGCTAGCCATACCGAGTCCCCGACCTGGATCTTGCCCTGACCGTTCTCTATCGCTTCGACAACTGTGTAGGTTTTTCCCATGTACGCCTGTGTCCGATCGGCAAATGCCGGGACCTCAGGATCGCCCCGGCGCTTGCGCATCAGATACCCCAGACTGAGGCTCGCAAAACTGAGTAAGCCAAAAACAACCACCTGGTTCATGCCACTCAAGTCAACGACCACTCCGATCAAACCCACCCCAAAGGCAGCGAACGCGAACCAGATCAAAAATGTTCCCGGTAACACGACCTCGCCAATGACGAGCACGATGCCGATCACCCACCAAAGGGAATCACCTAGTGCATCAAGCATTGTTTTCACGGACGAACGATCGAACCAGGTATTAGTGATTACCTGGTGTTCGCTCCCTTCGGTGGCCAGCGTGACCAACCCCGTTTTGGTTTCAAGCGCCATGCCATCAATCTTGGCAAGCAGAGCACTGATATCCGTCGCCATGAGGTCAATAACGTTCTGTTCTAGCGCTTCCGATGCCGTCAGGTTGGTCGCTTCTCGAACCGTCTTTTCGGCCCACTCAATATTGCGTCCGCGAAGCTCGGCCAAGCCACGCATCTGCGCCACGGCATCGTTCACAACTTTACGTTCCAGGTTGGGCTCCATCGCCTCACCATCTCCCCGCACTGGCGTCGCGGAGCCAATATTGGTCGCCGGCGCCATCGCGGCCACATGACTCGCGTACACGATGTAGGTCCCAGCACTCGACGCGCTCGCGCCTTCTGGCGAAACGTACGCGGCGACCGGAACCGGTGACGCCAGGATGTCCTTGACAATGTCGCGCGTGGAATCCATCCAACCACCCGGGGTATCGATTCGAAGCACGACCAAAGGCACGTCTGACGTACGCGCCTCGTCGAGTGAATCGGAGAGGTAACGTGCAGACGACGCCTCAATGACGTCGTCAAGATCGATCACCCACACCGGCGCGGTCCCGTGAGCGAGCGCACCCACCCAGAGTCCCAACAAGATGGTGATCAGTTTCCGCATCGATACACGTCTACCTAAACCGAGATCGTCAACGGCTCTTACGTCTCGTCTTTGCCGAACACTTCCTTCGCAATTTCACCGATACCGGCAATAGACCCAAGTAGATTCGTGGCTTCAAGTGGCAGCATGATGATCTTTTGGTTGTCCGCACTGCCTATGGTTTGGAGTGCCTTGATGTAGTCTTGGGCAATAAAGTAGTTGATCGCCGACATCTCACCCGCAGCGATCGCCCGGCTGACCGTTTCGGTAGCGTTGGCTTCCGCCTCGGCGAGTCGCTCCCGCGCTTCAGCTTCACGAAATGCGGCCTCACGCTCGCCTTCGGCGTTCAATATTTGCGCTTGTTTTTGACCCTCTGCCTCGAGAATTTCTGACTGCCGTTTACCCTCAGCATTCAAAATCTCGGCGCGCTTGTCCCGTTCCGCTTTCATCTGCCGCGCCATGGCATCAACCAAGTCGCGGGGCGGGTCGATATCCTTAATCTCTACTCGAGTCACCTTGACGCCCCAAGGCGTGGTGGCTTCATCAATGACGTTTAGAAGTTGGGAGTTGATCTTTTCGCGTTGAGACAAGAGTTCATCCAAATTCATGTTGCCCATCACGGTACGGATGTTGGTCATGGTCAGGTTCTCCATCGCTCGTCCCAATTCCGAGACGGCATACGCAGCCTTATCCGGTTCAAGAATTTGATAAAAAACGACGCCGTCAACCGAAACCTGGGCATTGTCTCTTGTAATCGCGGTCTGGGTCGGGATATCTAACACGCTCTCCATCACGTTAATTCTCTTATCGACCTTTTCAATGATCGGGGTCAGGAAGTTGAGACCAGGGCTGAGTTCCCCGGTAAATTTACCAAAGCGCGTTTTTGTGTAGATGTGGCCCTGTGGTACGAACTTCACCATCGACGTCAGGACAAACACAATAACCAGTATTAGTAGGACCGGTACGATTAAGTCCAACATAAAGTCTCCTCGACCGTTCTTGCCATCGCTTCGCCAAGAGAACGGGGTTCATGATTGAAACGACTACAGTCATAACCGAGTTAGCAGCGATAGACCAGCGTTATCGGTCCGAACCAAAGACATTTCCACCCTCTCTTCAGTGAATTTCATCCAACGTCCAGTAAATTTTCATAAACCGGAAAAGCGTGGAATGAGCTCGTCGACATCGCCTAGGTATCAATCTCACAGACTAATCCAAAGCCTAAATGGCACGCGACCATGCTGTCATCAAAATGCCCACGGCAATGCCTGCGGCGATCCACTGCCCGCTCTTACCAAGCCGACGGACGTCAAACGACGATGCCGCAGCGCCCAAAACAATACCCGCGAATAAACCAGCGCAATGGGCAAGAATGTCGGTCCTCGCCCCACTGAGTCCTGTGAAGGCGAGCAACGCAATCGCCCCAAAAATCGGCGCCGCGTTGCGTCGGAATCCCCCGCCTCGAAAATAACCGCGCGCGACGACGTAGGCGGCGACCAACCCCACCTCGGCGAACGTCGCTGTCGACGCACCCAAGGAAAGAAAACCCTCCGGCCGGAAAAACGCGTTGAGACCATTTCCTAAGCCCCCGGCCAGTAACACCAAGAGCCAGCCAAACCCCGAGCCCAAGTGCCGGCCTACCATCAGACCAAACACAGCACCAAAAAAAGAATTCGCCACAATATGAGGAAGATCCGCGTGCAGCGTCAGCGCACAAAACAACCGCCACCATTCACCCTTGCTGACTAACGTCACGTCCATCTGACCAGCGCTGCGCCAATCGATTTCGGTGAACATGCCCGCGAGCGTCGGAATCGACCAAATCACGAGCAAGTAACCAACGATACCCGCCCAACCCGTGTCGACGCGGAGGACCTTCGGCAGCGTTATCGGGGTGTTCTCGCGTCGGTATAACTCGAGCTGCCGCGTGGCGACATCCCTCGATGCCGAGGGCACGTACAACAGCCATTCGTACGTATTGCGATCCGACCGATTAGCGATACCCATCGCGGTGAGAACCAAAGACGCGTCGGAGATAACACTACGATTCGTGTCGGTTTGGAGAAGCACCCACGGCGTTTGATCATCCGATTCAGCCATCGTTAGATCTTAACGATTCGAGCAACTCTATGGGCGAAACTCCGCTATCTATACAAAAAAACAAGTTATAGTATATTTTATGAAAATCTTATAACTCATTGTTTTTTATATTTTATAACAAAGTTAGTCATCAACGATATGTCAGTACCTGACCGACACTTTGGAATCGGTCATACTTAATGGCTCTACCTGATCACGTTGTCGCGCTGGTCACTTCGTGTCGATTTCATGGGACCTGCAAATACGTATGCCGGACGCAAGACAATATATTGAAATTGAAGGCACCCTTGCACTCCGACGGGGTCAGTTAGTTAGTGCAACGATCGCATACGAATCGTGGGGCGAGCTGAATACGGCGAAGGACAATGGGGTACTCCTGTTCACCGGACTATCACCCTCAGCCCATGCCGCCTCCTCCAACGAGGATCCTTCCAGCGGTTGGTGGGAAGACATGGTGGGGCCCGAAAAGCCGATTGATACAACACGTTACTTCGTCGTGTGCGTCAATTCACTAGGTAGTTGTTTCGGTTCCACCGGCCCCGCGTCGATCAATCCGGCCACCGGAAAACCATACCGACTGACGTTTCCCGTGTTATGCCTGGAAGACGTAGCCCTCGCCGGTCAGAAAGTTGTTGAACAATTGGGCATCGAGCATCTCCATGCCGTCGTCGGACCCTCGATGGGCGGCATGACGGCGTTAGCACACACGCTGATGTTCCCAGGAGTCACGAAGCAACTTGTTTCAATCTCGTCCGCCACCCACAGCCTGCCCTTTTCGATCGCCCTACGATCCTTGCAACGAGAGATGATTCGCAAAGACCCCCTCTGGCAACGAGGGCAATACGACATCAACGCACCGCCCGCGCAAGGCATGCAGTTAGCGCGCAAGCTTGGGATGATCACCTACCGATCCGCTCAGGAGTGGTCGATCCGATTTGGCCGTGAGCGGGCGACCGACGACGCGCACCACGAGGACGACGACGCTTTCGGCATCACCTTCGAAGTGGAATCCTACCTCGAGGCACACGCGAAAAAATTCGTTGGGTCATTCGATGCCAATTGTTATCTCTACCTCTCACGCGCTATGGATCTTTTCGACACAGCTGACCATGGTGGTAGCGTTACGTCCGCGTTCCAACATCTCCACGTTGATAGAGTACTGGTGATTGGTGTTCAGTCGGACTTTCTGTTCCCAGCACACCAGCAAGAGGAACTCGTAAACGCATTCAATAAAAGAAACATCCCCACTGAGTACGTCCTACTACCGTCAATCCAAGGCCACGATTCTTTCCTCGTCGACATGGATCGATTCCGACCCGTCATCGCCGACTTCTTCTAGCCCCTGGACAACCAGCGATCCAAGTCTTCAATCAGTTGTCCCGCGCTTACGTAACCTCCCGCAAATAGGCGAAAGTCGGTCCCGTTATCGGATACCACAATGCTCGGTAACGCGTTCGTGCCGTATCGTCTCGAACCCGTGAAACCCCATTCCGTGCGTGTCCTCACCTCGGTACTCGTCATGCGTTCCAACAACCGGTTTGGATCGATATCGAATTCCTTCCCGGTTTCAAGTAAGACGTCTTGATTATTGATATTGACGCCCTCCTCAAAAAAAAGTTGCTGCAGGCGATCGGTAAACAAAAAAGGTGCATTACCCGAAATATCTCTTGCGCCTTCAAGCGCAAGACACGGTAACTGACTGTTGTAGACCGTACCCTCGGG
The DNA here is from genome assembly GCA_022448085.1 of Pseudomonadales bacterium. Taxonomy (GTDB): domain Bacteria; phylum Pseudomonadota; class Gammaproteobacteria; order Pseudomonadales; family Azotimanducaceae; genus UBA11889. The sequence goes on from JAKUTH010000020.1 coordinate 15,610, forward strand.
AAGTTGGTGACTGAACGTCTGTCCGGTGACTGCCGTCACTTCGTCCCATAGAAGATCCAGTCGATGACGCCCGTATGCGCCAACCGGACGCACGCTGTGCGTGTTGATGCCACCCAATCGAATATCGAAAGAAATTCTGTCACCCAAACTCTCGACAACCTCGCTGATAGCCGGCGCCATTCCCCAACACCATGAACACATAGGATCCGACACAAAAATGGCGCCCGCCACTCAGGTAATCCGAATCCGGGACATCGTCTCCTCCGTCACCATACCCACGACATGCGCCCGAACGTAACCATGTTGCGCCAACGCGACAATACACGACGCACTGTTGTCCCGCGGAACCGACGCCAACAGCCCCCCCGCTGTCTGAGGATCGGCGAGTAAACGAATGAGCGGCGTATGCACATGTTTTTCCGGCACGACAAAGTCTTTGGTCGCTTGCTCATTGTTCTGCTGCAGCGAACTCTCAACGCCACCCTCCATCAGGGCGTTCGCACCACCCAAAACGGGTACAGCGAAGGCATCGAGCACAACGGCTCGATCCGACGCACGCATCATCTCACCGAGGTGTCCAAGCAATCCAAATCCGGTGACATCGGTACAAGCCGTTGCGCCATGATCTCGGAGTATTCCCGCTGCAACCGCGTTGGACTGATCCATCATTTCAATCGACGTCATCAAATCACGCGCCGCCGTTTTCCCTTGCATGGCTCCTGCAAGTACAACGCCGGTACCGATGGGTTTCGACAAAACCAAGTGATCACCGAGCTGCATACCACTTTTTAAAAGGGGCTCGTTGGGAGCGGCGCCTGTGACCGCGAAGCCGATGGAAAGTTCGGAAGCTTCTGCCGAATGCCCCCCCACTAAACTCACACCGTGAGACGAAAACACGGAGACCGCGCCGGTCATCATCTGTAAGAGATCGTCTTCCATCATCGCATCCGCCATCGCCGGCACCGTGGCGATCGCCAACGCAATACGCGGTACGGCCCCCATCGCGAACAGGTCATTCATCGCGTGATGTGCCGCGATTCGGCCAAATCGATACGGATCCGAAATCATCGCTCTAAAACTGTCGCAGCTGGTGACGATTGACGAACTTCCTAATTCCACAATGGCGGCATCGTCACCAATACCCTGCTTGATATCGGGGCTTGCTTGGATTGGTAATTGGCCCAACACACGTGCCAAGAGATCGGCACCGAGTTTTGCCCCACAACCACCGCAGCGCATCGCGGCCGGGGCATCGGCGCGCAAACTGGGCGCTAGCTCTGGTTCCGGCATCGTCATAATCGGCAACTGGTTAAAGCGCCGCATGAAACGACGATCTATCCAATGTTTCCAAGCCCCCATCCAGCGTCCACGCATCGACCAGGCTCCCCGCGACGCAACCGCTGATCGCCGGCCCACTCGAATCAATGCGAGCGCTTGACGCTGCGCGCGATACTGGCGCAAGCGTTTAGACAAGATAAAACGCCGCAAGTTTTCCGCCAACACCGGGCCTTCACGTACTGCAAAAACGCCGGACTTCGGTCGAGGCTGATCAATAAGGTCCACTACATCACCGGCCGCAAAAACGTTCGGATGGGACGCCGACCGCAACGACCGATCAACACGAATAAACCCATTGTGGTCGACCACAAATCCGGATTCGGCTAACCATTTGGGCGCCCCGACTCCGGTCACCCACAGGGTCGATTCTGCCGCAATGAATTCGCCCGAGGCACTCCACAGCCCCGCATTATCAACATTATTGACGGTAAACCCCGTCTCCGTACCGATACCGTGGAGTCCAAGGACGCGTTCGATCGCTGTTCGCAGTCTGTTCGAGTGGCCACGAAGCAACGCGCTATCAGCTGTCACCAGCGTGATGCAAAAACGCGATCCGAACCTTTCGGCGATCGCAACAGCCAGCTCCACGCTGCCCGGACCGCCACCGACAATGGCTAATGGGAACCCAACATGATCGCGGGTTCGGTCGGCCAGGCCTTCCCACGCCTCGATAAACCGTCCAATGGGTTTAACCGGAAGCACCGTGTCATGGGCTGGCATTCCTTTTAACGGCACCCCGCCCGTATTGATCGATAACGCGTCGTAACGAATGGACGGGCGATCGACAAACAGGACACGATTATCCTCTGGGTCCACGCCAATCACTTCGTCGGCAATAAACCGAGCGTTGCAAAATGCACCCAGCCGCGCCAAATCGATATGGATATCGTCCCAGGAATATTGGCCGGCGATAAACCCTGGCAGCATGCCTGAATAAGGTGTATGTGGCTCTCGAGCAACCAACGTTAACCGCACGCCGGGCTCCGGACGCATACCAAACCGTCGCAATACCTGGACGTGACTGTGGCCGCCACCAACCAAAACGATATCCCGAACGTCGGGGATTTGCTGCATCAGAAACTCAACAACTCAGTCGTCGAAGTCCTCATCGAGGTATTCGAGATCGGTCTGAAATCGCTTTTCTTCTTCAAGTTTCTCGATACGTCGACGTATGTCTGCCAGGTCATTATCGGTCTCTTTCTCATCCACCAAAGCATCAGGATCGCCATCGACGTCGGCATCGTCTCCAGCTAGATCGTCAAGCGCGGCCTCCGAGATAGTCTCCGTCCCTGCCACGCTATCCGAAGTATCTTCCAAATCCTCCGCATCTTCGTTTTCTTGATCGTCTGGTTCTGCCGTCACACGTACTTCTACTCAGCTCACGTTTTTCGTGTATGTCGAAGGAGTCCGCGTGTCAAGGGTTCAAGGTTAAATCGAAGACCATGCAATCTATCTCGCTCCTCGTGGGAAGGCATTTCTTGTTTCTACGCTGGAGACGTCTTGAAGGTGTTGCCGTCGCGCTGGGAAATTGATGAGGCAACCTTTCGCTCCCACCTGTTCAAATTCAGGTCGATTGCCGTTAAGTATCGCATCGAGCGCTTCGACGACGTAATGGCGCCCTGCCTTCGCTTTTTGACGCTCATACGTCAATCGGTCATTCACCGGACCACGGTACACGAGATCCCATTCGTTCGTATCAATCACCAACACTTCCGCCGTTCTTGTGATTCCCAACGCCTCACCCACGCGTTGACCGTCGTCGTTGAGAATGGGGAAATCGATGTTCCACGCCTGCGATTCTTCGCGGATCGCCGAGGCATTGTCCTGAAGATTCGAATTGATCATCAAAAACATAACGTTCTTGGTCGCATAAAGATCGCGCACCGCCTTGATGTCACCGAGCGCGTTCCGAACAATAGGACAGCCGTTGCCCTGTACCATCAACACGACGGCTTTCGAATCGGCATAACCGTAGAGTTCGTGCGACGTGCCGTTTTGATCGAGTAGGGAAAAATTGTCTACCGTCAAACACCAAGACTGCAGAGCGGTCACCATCACCGTAGCAACTACGACTTGGCGTAATCGAATAGGCTTCCTATCCATGGGCGCCTGTATACCACCATTGGGCAAATCTGTCCTCGACGAAGTGACAACGCTATAAAGGGTTTCAAGCTAAGTTAAGCCGTCGGATTACCTATCCAGGGTTCTTTTGCAGTCTCCCCGAACCGATGTCGTCACGATAACCCGTCTCAACTTCATCATTGGAGTCGGCCACAATAAAGCGGCAAACGTCCTTCGCGTGCTCGCTAAGTGTTTCATAGATGGCGTACGGCATGCTGCGTCGCATCGGCTCACGAAACCACGGGGCATAGAATTCCGCATTCGGTATTGCCCGCACCTCGTTGGCAAGATTTGGTGTTCCGCCATGCCACGCACGAACGTCTCGAATTAACACGCTGCCTGCCGGCGCCGGGCAAACCGCACTAAGCTTCATCCACTCGGGTTCTGACGCGAGGTCCGGAATCGGTTGTTGGCTGTACTGCGTACCAGGAATTTGACGCGTCGCACCGTTAACGGCGGTAAAATCGACCATCAAAAAGTTGCAACAAACGTAGGGACACGGTAAATCGCGATAGTTGAGCTTGCCGCGCGGATCGTGAAAAGAACCAAAGGTGTATGAACGGGTCGAATCCGGTGGCGTAAATTCTCGCCGATCACTCATATCAGCATGGAGGGCTTGGTACTCCTTCGCGCCTGGTAGGCAAAAATCGCCTCCACCGCCCCGTGAAATGTAGTTTGCCGACCCAAAAATCGAAGTCAAAATAGGCGTCACCGTCGGTAAATCGATCAGCATTACCCACTCCGGTCGGTGAACCAAATGGCCCGTAAGGCTCGAACTGCCAAACGAGTATCGATGCGAACCACGATTGCCCAAACGGTCGGCGTCGCGCGACAGAATTTCATGGATGACTTCATCGCAACCCCCGCGAATAAACGCTAACTGATCATCGGATAGCACATCGCGGATGACCACAAAGCCGTCGCGGTAAAAGACCTGCGTCGCCTGTTCGACTTGATCGGGCGTCAATATTTCGAGCCCTCTGATACCGTTGTTCGTACGCAAGTATTCGCGACGTTCAACCACATCCGTGGCGTTCGGATCCACGTTGACCCAACCTAGATCGTTGAGCGGGACCGAAAGCGCATCCAGGTCATCTACTAAGTTGCGCGGTTTACTCATCGGCAGTAATCATAAGGCAATCGCGATGGCCCACGTTAGAGCCGCCCCGCTAGCTCTGAAACCGCCCGTAACCAGACCTTCACGGACCGTACCGTTCTACCCCACTTATTTCAGCTGGCAAATCTGGTAGTCTGCAAAGGGGGAGATTCAGGAAATACGACGTGCGAGCATTTATATCAGGCGTTACGTGCGCCATTTTCATTTTTACTGCAGGCCATGCGTTCACTAGCGATTACAAAGCACCCCGGTTAGCGGGTTCTGACCAACCAGACATCAATGGCATCTGGCAAGCGCTTAACGCGGCCAACTACGATATTGAACGGCATATGGCGCGTCCAGCGATGGCCCTTAGAGAAGGGCCGCACGGTCCGGTTCCAACCGTCGATGTTGTGAAACTAGGTGCCGTGGGTTTGGTTCCGGGGAGCATGGGGATATTGGTCAATGCCGACGGTACGCCATCAGAGTCCGGAATACCGTACAAGCCAGGAGCACTCGCAACAAAAAAAGAAAATGCAGAACAATGGCTCGAAAGAGACCCCGAAATTAAATGTTATTTGCCTGGCGTCCCGCGAGCGAACTACATGCCCTATCCATTTCAGATCATCCAGAACAAGAACGCAGTCTTTATCGCGTACGAATACGCTGGCGCGGTTCGTGACGTTTATTTTGATAATGACATCCCCGCACCCGTCGACTCCTGGATGGGCCAGTCCGATGGCCACTGGGAAGGCGACACGTTGGTCATTGAAGTCACGGGGCAGCTTGATAGTTCATGGTTTGACCGCGCCGGTAACCATCATTCCAATGCGATCAAAGTGACCGAGCGCTGGACCCCAACTGGTCCGAATCATCTGCAATATGAAGCAACAATCGAAGATCCTGAAACATTCACCGAACCCTGGACCATTGCTATGCCGTTGTACCGTCGTATGGAACCCAACGCGCGGCTAATGGATTTGAAATGTGTCGAGTTCGTCGAAGAATTGATGTACGGCGAATGGCGTCGATACCCACTGGACAAGTGATATGAATACCCAAGCAAACGCCCTGTTACCCATACTCTCGGCCGTGGTCATCGGCTCATTTGCGACCGCGGATATCCCGCGAACTGAGGAAGGTAAGCCCGACATGAGCGGCACTTACAACGTCGGCACTTCAACATCAATGCAGCGAAATCGTATTTTTGGCGACAATCGGTACATGACCGAAGAGCAGGCAGAACGATATACCCGCGCAACCCAATCGATCCTGCAAGGCCGAACAGAAAGCGATCCTAACAGGGAAGCGCCACCCGATGGCGGCGATGGCTCACCTGGGGCTGCCGGCAATGTCGGTGGATACAACGCCTTTTGGATTCCACGAGATGGCACCACATCGGTTGGCAAGATGATCCCAACATCGATCATCTACGAACCCGAAAACGGGCGTTACCCACCAAGAACTGAAAAGTCGCAGAAACGAAGGGCAAGCCGATACCGAAACTATCGTCAAAACGATGGGACAGCATGGTGGCTAGAAAACGAAGGACCCGGTCCGTACGACGACCCCGAACTACGACCCCTTGCAGAGCGTTGCTTGCTCGGCTTTTCGTCAACGTCAGGACCACCCATGCTCCCCGCGCTCTATAACAACACCAAGCGCATCGTGCAGACGCCCGATACGGTGATGATTCTCATCGAGATGAACCACGACGCCCGTATAGTCCGCATGAACGGCGAGCACGTCGTGCCGGATGTCCGAAAATGGATGGGCGATTCTATCGGCCACTGGGAAGGCGACACGTTGGTTGTGGACACGACCAACTTCGCTGACCGGCCCGGCCTTGGCGGCGCCACACGAAACCTTCACGTCGTCGAACGCTTTAGCCGAGTGGACGAAAGCACGCTGCTTTACGACTTTACCGTAGACGATCCTACGGTATGGACGCAGCCGTGGCAGGGCCAGTATTCCTGGCCAGAAACCGAGGAACGGCTCTACGAATACGCGTGTCACGAGGGCAACTACGCGCTCGGTAACATTCTTCGCGGCGCAAGGATTCTTGAAGCCGATGCCATGACCGCACAAGGAGGAGAATAAACGTGAAAGTACCGAATCTAACCATCGCATTGCTCGCTGCATTCTTGCCCGTATCAAGCGCACAAGCACATCACGCGTTCGGGGCGGAATTCGATCCCAACCGCCCGCTCCTTATTAAGGGCGAAGTTATCAAGGTCGAGTGGGTGAATCCGCACGCGTGGATCCACGTTGCACGCGAGATGGAAGACGGGACGACCGAATCATGGATGGTTGAAGGTGGTACACCAAACACGCTCCTACGTCGTGGGATCACGCGAGATTCGCTGAAACCCGGCATCTATCTGGTGGTCGACGGATACCAGTCGAAAGACCGTTCCAATCGCGCCAACGGCCGCAACATTACTTACGCCGATGGAACTACCCTGTTTCTGGGATCCTCAGGGACAGGAGCGCCTCGAGACGGCGCAGATCCGCGCGATCGACCACGCTAATTGTTAGCGCGTCAACTCCCCATCGGGTTCGTAATGTCGGCAGTGATCGGGTGTAGCGCGCCCGACACAAGTTCGATCGCCGACTACGAGACATCGCTCGATGTCAAACAACTCATGCATTACGTGCTCGAACCAGCCGCCGATATCGTCTGGGATTCGGCCGGCACCATCGCAACACTCGAAGGGGTCGAAGACCTCGCACCAACCACCGACGAGGGTTGGTTCCGCGTCCAACACGCGGCCGCCGTCATCAGCGAGTCGGGCAATCTATTACTCATGCCGGGTCGGGCCAAGGACGACGATTGGCGCGAAATTTCGCTTGGATTGGTGTCCACCGGCAAAGAGCTAATGACGGCGGCCGAACAACAGAACGCCGACGCCATTTTTGATTTGGGCGGTCAGTTATATAACGTGTGCGTTGCGTGCCATCAACGCTACTGGGTCGAAAACGATCAGTAGAACGTTTCTTGGCTTGATTGTTCTAGGCTTCGCTATTTCAGCGTCCGGACACGATCTTTCCCAAGCCAACGCCAATTACGTCCAATCGATCGAAGGTGTCGCCGCCGCAGTATTTACCTACCTTGGCGCTAAGCACATGTTCACCGGTATTGATCACATCCTCTTTCTGACCGGGGTGATGTTTTTTCTTCGACGCGCACGGGATGTCGCAATTTACGCGTCGCTTTTTACGGTTGGACACAGCATCACGTTGCTTTGTGGCGTCCTTGCGAACTGGATGGTGAACGCCTCGATCGTCGATGCGATCATCGGTTTTTCGGTCGTCTACAAGGGGTTCGAGAATCTCGGCGGTATCAACCTGCTCGGCCGTTGGGCACCCGACACCCGAATCGCAGTTTTCGTTTTCGGGCTGTTCCACGGGCTCGGGCTTGCGACCAAACTTCAAGGACTCATGTCCACTGAAAACGGCGGTCTGATCAATCTGATTTGTTTCAACGTCGGCGTCGAGTTGGGCCAACTCGCTGCGTTGGTATGCGTGATGGCGGTTCTCATCTTTTGGCGTTTCCGCCCGAGTTTCGAGCGCATGAGTTTTGTTGCCAATAGCGCATTGGTGGCCAGTGGATTTATGCTGGCCGGGTATCACCTGCTGCAATATTCGTTGTCCTCATGACCTCCAACCCCACCACCAAGTCCATTGTCATCACCACCGCCATCTCGTTTTCAATCGCGGTCATCGTCCTGATCGGCGCGGTTCTACCCGCAGAGTTTGGCATCGATCCACTCGGGACCGGGAAAGCACTGGGACTCTTAGATCTATACGTCACCGATACGACGCACGCCAGTTCAACGGCGCAAACAGATGACTACGTCACCCACGAAATCGAGATTCCGTTGAGTCCATTCGAGTCGATGGAGTTCAAGTACCACCTCGCGGCCGGCGCCGGCATGGTTTACAACTGGGACGCATCGGGCGAGGTTTTGTTCGACTTTCACGGCGAAGCCGACGACGCCGAGCCGGGAGAGGCGAGTTTTTATGAGAGCGGTCGGAAGCGCCATTCTTCAGGGACATTTATTGCGCCTTTTTCCGGCAAGCACGGGTGGTTTTGGGAAAACCGCGGCACCAAAGTCGTCTCAATACGTTTGACGTCTGCAGGGCATTACGATCACGGGATCGAGTACCGCGATCGGAGTATTCAACAACATGCCATCGGCACCTCTAACTAACCGTATGGGTCAGCGGTTTACTCCAACGGTACGGTACCGAGGACAATCCATAGTGGATCGCCCGTCGCGGGCGACTGATCGACAAACCTAATCTCCTCAAAGCCAGCCTCGAATAGAAATGCCGACACCAATTCCATCCGTTCTCTCGGAGACAGTGAGTGGAATGCTGCGATGGCTTTAGTCGGGAAACACCGGTGGGACATCGCAATCGCTATTTGACCCTCGGGACGCATGACCGAACGCACAGACGACAGCACTTCTACGGGTTTAACCAAGTATTGAATCGACACACTAATGAGCACGCGATCAAAGGAGCTAGGTGCATACGGCAGCTCGTGATCGCGATTCAAATCGTGGACCACGTATTCTGTCAGCCTCGCGTTGCCAACCAGTTCTTCTTCGTTCATGCCAAGCCCGGCCACCCGTCCTAGTGTTTGATCCTCGGGTAGGTGGGAAATCCACGAACTCATGAGATCAAGCACGTCGGCTTTCAACGGAACGAATTCCCGATAGAATTGCGTCAATGCTTCGATCGTCTCTGGATCAATATGGGCGACGAAGCGCGGAGCCAAATAAAAGTTCCCATCCGGGCTCTCGTCGGCTCGGCGGAAGTACTCTTCAGGAAATACGTTTTCGTCCATGAGCCGATTCATCACTGAAAGCCGGGCGCTCGTCAAGCTAGCTGCCCCCATGGCACTGACCCAGTTCTTCATCATGGGCATGGGATTTTTGGATACCGCCATGGCGGGCCGTTACTCCGCCACCGATCTCGCCGGCGTTGCGCTCGGGGGAAACATCTTATGGCCCATTTTTATGCTGACCGCCGGCATCACCATGGCGCTGACCCCTATCACGGCCCAATTGCGAGGGGCCAATCGAGTACACGAAATCGGTGCCTTGGTGCGACAAGGGATATGGATTGCGCTAGGCGCGTCGCTTGTCACCGTCGTCGCCGTCACGCAAGCGGGGACAGTGTTCCAATGGATGGCCATCGATCGCGACGCGATCTCCATCGCGGATCAATACCTCGACGCCGCCGCGTGGGGAATCCCGACGGTGTTCGTGTACGTCACGCTCAGATATACGTCCGAAGGCCTCGGACATACCGTGTCTCCGATGGTCATCGTCGCGTTCGCGCTCGTCGTCAACGCGTTTTTGAATTACGCGTTCATCTACGGCCGATTCGGCGCGCCTGAATTGGGCGGCGTCGGGTGCGGTTACGCCACCGCGATCGTTATGTGGTTAGAGCTATTGCTTATGACTACCCAATTATTTCGTGCGCACTTTCGTCGAACGAGAGTGACCGCTCGATTCGATCTCCCCAACATCGCCACGATTGTGAATATCTTCCGTATCGGCCTCCCCATCGGTCTATCGTCATTTATCTCGATGGCGATCTTTTCTGTCATCGGCTTTATGGTCGGTACACTAGGCGTCGTTCCGCTGGCCGCACACAGCATCGCTGGGAACATCAATTGGGCGACGTTTGTCATCCCGATGGCAATCGGAGGAGCAGCCAGCATTCGGATTGGATTTACGGTGGGTGCCGGGGATTATGCCGGCGCCCGCGCGGTGGGTGCTACGGCGCTCAAACTCGCTCTCGGTTACGCGTTATTGGTGAGTTTGCTGCTGGTCTTGTTTCGGCACGACCTGGTCTCGCTCTACTCACAAGACGCCGACGTCTTGGCCATAGCAGCGACGCTCATACTCATTATCGCGGTTTATCAAATCGCTGATGCCACGCAGGGAACCGCCATCGGCTCGTTGCGCGGCTACAAAGACACCCGCGCGCCCATGATCTTTGCGCTGGTTGGTTATTGGGTCATCGCGTTGCCGGTCGCCGCGTATTTTGGTTTCGGCGATTATGGCGTCTACGGATTCTGGGCCGGGATGGCGATCGGCGCTGCACTGGTCGCATTAGCTAGCGGACTGCGACTTCGATCGACCAGCCGCAACGACAGCCGTATCAAGCAGTTTTCAGGTCTATAACACATCGAACCGTATCCCCAACCTGCGGATCAAAAATCCCGTCGACTAAGCTAAGTTCGATGCCGGAATGTGAACAATCATTCCGTCGAGACGTTCACTTATCGGCACCTGACAGGTTAGACGGCTATTGCTGCGGCGCTCCGGGACAAACTCCAAGATGTCTTTTTCGTCGGGATCCAACGGACCCGAAAGCACAAACCAAGTTTCTTCTAGGTAACAATGACACGTCGAGCAGGTACAACCGCCGCCGCATTGCGCCCTGATACCCGGCACGCCGTGATCGACGGCGCAATCCATGACGGACTCACCGTCCGTTGCCTCAAGGACCTGACGGCTGCCGTCCGGCTGCACGAATGTAATCTTCACCACGGCAGCGATGCTAGAGTGGCCACGTCGAAATAGCTATGATGCGCGGTTTGCGGAAGGGAGTACGCGTTTGCGAGTCGTTGGCCTCACAGGCGGAATTGCATCCGGAAAGTCCACAGCGGCAACGCTGCTAGGCGAGCTCGGCGCATATATAGTCGATGCAGACGTTCTGGGTCACCAAGCGTACAACCCCGGCACATCGGCATTCAAAACGGTGGTGAAAACGTTTGGCGAAGATATCGTTGCAGACGACGGCACGATCGATCGTCGCGCTCTCGGCAGCAAAGTGTTCGGTAACGGCGGCGCCTTAACACGTCTCACCGATATCGTCTGGCCCGAAATACGCCGATTGGCTGAGTTGGAGATCCGCAAGGTCGGCGACGAAAATCCCACTGCCGTGATCGTGTTGGAAGCGGCGGTATTGTTCGAAGCCGGTTGGGACGACATCGCCGATGAAATCTGGGTCGTCGTCGTCGACCCTGAGGTTGCCATCGAGCGAGCCATGCAACGTGATGGCGCCGACCGGGCCGCGATCGAAGCACGCATCAACAGTCAACTTAGTAACGACGAACGCACCGCCAAAGCGCACCTTGTCATCGACAACTCCAAAGACGAAGCAACACTCGTGAGCCAAATTAATGTGGCATGGAAGCAAGTCTCGAGCGGATGAAGGAATCAGCATGATTATCGACCTCCATACCCATTCCATCAAATCGGACGACGGTCGGGCAAAAGTCCAAAACTACTGTCAGTGGATTAAAACGCGAGACATCCCCATCGACGGTTTCGTCTTGACTGAGCACCGACAGTTTGATTTTGAATCCGATTACAGTGCGCTCGCTAAAGAGTTTAATCTGATCATCCTTAAGGGTGCCGAGGTCGAGACGGAATACGGGCACGTGCTTGTGTTCGGTGTCACCGAAGCGCTGACCGAGCAATTCAACTTCTCAAGCATCGGCCTGCCTCTGGCCGAGGTAATAGAAAAAAGTGAGGCCCTCGGCGCCGTTCCAGTGCCGTGCCATCCTGGCAGGCCACGCGTCGGTATGAGCGCGCATTTAGACGAGTACGGCATCCCGAAGGGAGTCCGTATCGTCGAAACGTTCAACGGAGGTAGTCGCAATAACGAGGACGACATTGCACAGTCCATGGCCGAGCAGCAGTCTTACCTTGGTATTGGTGGCAGTGATTCACACATCGTTAGCCACGTCGGCCGCTGTGCAACCGAATTCTCGAATCCTGTCCACTCAGAACTGGAACTCGTGGAAGCGCTAAACGCAGGCGAGTTCAAAGCCGTCTCGTTCAAAACGTAATCACTCAATTGCGGAATTATTGATGTCGAAGATCAATTTTTGCCCACGCTGCGCCACCCCGCTCACCAGCGTGTTTGATGGCGGCCGGGACCGCCAAGCGTGCCCAGATACTGACTGCGGTTTTGTCCATTTTGGGGATTTTTCTATTGGCTGTTCGGGCGTGGTGCTACGCGCAGAAGCAGGCGTCAACAAGGCACTTCTTATCCAGCGTGGTCAGGAACCCTTTGCCGGCACCTGGCAATTACCCGGGGGATACGTCGAAAACGACGAACTACTTTCCTTGGCCGTCGAGCGTGAAATCGAAGAAGAAGCCGGTGTTACCGCCAAAGTGACAGACGTCGTCGCCTTCCGTCACATGCTGGGCGGTCCGAGCTCAAACATCTACATGATTTTCCGTCTCGATTATGTTGCCGGAGAACCACGCTACGACAGCGTCGAGACTGCCGATGCAGGTTTTTATTCGCTCGACGAAATGGCAACCATGCATGGGGTCCAAAACATTTCCCGGTGGGGGATCGAACAAGCCATTCTGACTACACCCGGTAGCGGGCTCACCCTCGATACGACTGGGACCCGAATGCCCCGTTGGCAGGTATTCGGCCTTACCGATGCCGATCCCGAGGTTTGGCGGCAGCACTAAGGGTTCGTTACCCGTACTTCTATAGCGGTCGAAAAAGCGGGATCGCGTAATCGCCGTGGGGTTCCCATTCGACACGAACCGCCATTCCACAATGCACGTCGCTCGATGGATCTCCAATGCCCACGACGTTGGATAGCAACCGCGGGCCTTCATCTAGGTCAACCCAAGCAACGACATAGGGGACATGTTGCCGAAAGAAGGGGTGGTAGCTTTGGCGGACGATGCTGTAACTGTAAACCGTCCCTTGCCCGCTGGCGTCGTGCCATATGAGGTCGTGACCCAAGCACCCAACGCAATGGCGACGTGGATGAAAAATGACCGTGTCGCAATCATTACAGCGCTGAAAACGAAGCTGACGGTCCCTGGTCCCTTCCCAAAAGGGCGCCGTGTCAGACTCTTCGAAATTGGGTAAAGGCCGAGTCGGTTCAGTCATGTTAGTCACCTCCCAAGACGACGGTTCCGGCGCTATGTCGACTGCCCAGCATGCCGCCATTGCCATGTGCCACCGCAAGTTTCGCTCCCTCAACTTGAGCCGTGCTTTCGCCACGTAACTGCCGCGCTGCCTCGATAAGCAAAAAAATGCCGCGCATGCCCGGGTGATTTGAGGATAGACCACCACCATCGGTGTTGAGGGCAGGGCCCTCGCTGGGGCGATCGAAACGGAGGCGGCCGCCTTCGACCCAATGACCACCCTCGCCTTTTGGACAGAAACCCAAGTCTTCAAGAATCGTAAGAACCGTGATACTGAACGAGTCATAGATCATGGCGATGTCCATCTCATCTGGACCGACGCCCGCTTCGCCGAAACCAATAGGACCCGATTGGACCGCGGCGCTCGACGTAATGTCCGCGCCTCCTTCGGGGTACTTAGTGGCCTCCCCTGTCCCCAAGATCCAGACCGGTTTATGGCGGCAATCCCGAGCCACATCCGGTGCCGCAATGATCACGGCACCGCCTCCATCCGAAATCATGCAGCACTCAAGAAGATGTAATGGGTCAGCGATCATTCGCGAATTAACCACGTCGTCGACGGTTGTTTCCCGGATGTCGAGAAACTCCAAATCTTCCATTGCACGAACGGCATCCGGGTTTCGCATCGCGTGGCAGCGAGTAGCCACCGAAATTTCAGCTAACTGTTCACTGGTCGTGCCAAATTCAAACATGTGCCGACGCGCGCACATCGCGTAATTAGCAATCAGCGTTAATCCAGCGAACGATTCGAGATTATCGGCTGGATACCCTCCCATGCCGCGACCCCCTGTGCCAATGCGGGAGACATTGCTGTGCGCAGTCGAACCGTATGTCAACAAGGCGACGCGAGCTTTACTGGCTGCGATAGCGCGGCGCGCGTGCGCCGCATGAAATTGATACGAGCTTCCACCGACATTGGTGGTATCAATCACGGTCGGACTTAATCCGAAATATTCGGCGATCGTTAAACCACTGGCGCCGCCCTCGCCCGCGTCATAGATACCGTCCACGTCGGACCAGGTAAGGCCGGCATCGGCAAGCGCTTTACTCGCACTTTGAGCCTTAATCTGAAGCGGAGAAAGTTCTCCCTCGACATCGCGAGACGGAAATTCATGGATACCGACAATAGCAGCATCCCGTTGTTGAACAGACACACCTGCATCCTTAGAGGCGGGCGTGGGAGTCTACGAAATTACCGGAATCCAAGTCCAATCAGCATGGGTCGCCCGCTACACCTCATAGGTTAGGCCGCCAGGAACGCAATAGAAGGGAGTTGGCGACAACGCTGACGCTTGACAATGCCATGGCAGCGCCAGCGATCGTCGGGGTCAGCGCCCCAAACATCGCAAGAGGCATTGCCACGATGTTGTAGACAAACGCCCAGAAAAGATTTTGTTTGATTTTGCGAAACGTGCGTCGACTCGCGTCTATCGCTCCGGGAACCAAACGTGGGTCAGCACGCATCAGAGTGATTGCCGCCGTTTCCATGGCAACGTCAGTCCCCGAACCCATCGCAAAACCGACGTTCGCAACCGCCAACGCGGGACTATCGTTAACACCATCACCCACCATACCGACCGGAACCCCCCCCTCAATCCAGTCAGAAATCATTTGCGCCTTTCCTTCAGGGGACACGCCTCCATGCGCTTCAACGATGCCCACATCGTCAGCAACTGAACGGACAACGGCCTGGGCATCGCCCGAGACAATGACGGGTTCAATATGCATTCGTTCCAGCTGCCGCACTGCCTCGGCGGCTTCGGCCCGTATCGCATCGTGGATCGAAAAAACAGCAAGCACCCGTGCCGAGTCGGCGAGCCAGACCTTCGTGTCCGTTTCGTTCAAATCCTGTATCGAAGGAACCACAAGGCCGGACTCACGAACCATGGCGTCGTTACCACATATGTAATGAGTCCCTGCGACCCGGCCTTCTACGCCCTGGCCAACGCGATTGACGAACCCGTCGCTTTGCCGTGTCGAAATACCACGCTCGTCGGCCGCAGTGCACAGTGCCCTTGCCAGCGGATGCTCGCTGTTTTGCTGTATCGCAGCAGCGATCTCGAGTACGCCAAGTTCATCCGTACCCGCTAACGTTGTGATTTGTCGTACCCGCGGGCGCCCTAGAGTGAGCGTACCCGTCTTATCGAAAACGATCCGCTTGAGCACTTGGGCTTCTTCGAGTGTCGAGACATCTCGGATCAGGATCCCAGCGCGCGCTGCGGCTCCGGTTCCCGTCATAATCGCGGTCGGCGTAGCCAATCCCAACGCGCACGGACACGCGATGACCAATACCGCAACCGCAGCCAGTAACGCCGCTTCAAGGTCGCCGTATAGCAAAAACCAACCCGCAAAGGTGATGCCTGCGAGGATTAGAACAAGCGGCACGAACCACACGGTGATTCGATCGACCAAGCTCTGTACCCGAGCCTTGCCCAGCTGCGCGCTTTCCACCAAGCGCACGATCGTCTGTAGCGCGGAATCTTCGCCTACGGCTAATGTTTCTATCTCCAACATGCCGTTAATATTGATCGAACCTCCGGTCACGGTATCGCCTTGTGACTTCAGCAGCGGCACACTTTCGCCGGTGATCAGTGACTCATCCACTTCCGCTTCACCTTGAATAACCCTGCCGTCGACGGCCACACGGTCACCTGGTCGACATACCACTACATCACCAATGCTTACCCCCGCAATCGGTCGCTCTTCCAAATTGCCGGCCGCCGTTTTCACCAGCGCAGTCTCGGGACGCAAAGACATTAGAGTTCGGACCGCTTCGCTCGTAGCTCGCTTGGCCTTCGCCTCGAGGTACTTACCGAGCAACACCAACGTAATCACCACCGCCGATGCTTCAAAAAAGAGTTGCCCTTCGGCCGCTTCTCCCAACGTGACTAACAAGTACCAGCTGTATACGTATGCGGCCGTCGTCCCTAGAACCACAAGCACGTCCATGTTAGTGCTGCGACTCCTGACAGCATTCAAAGCCGCGCGATAAAAACGCAGCCCCATCACAAACTGGATCGGCGTCGCTAGAAGAACTTCGAATGCCGGCAACAGATGCAATTCGTCGTACCCCATAAATTGCAGCAACATCTGAGCGACCAACGGCAACGCTAGCAACGAGGCGGCTGTCACTTCGCGTCGATCTCGACGCAACTTCGCCTCGCTCCGGTCGACGTTTTCTTCTGCAATGGGCTCCAACCCGTACCCAACGCGAGTGACTGCATCAACGAGTTGCTCTTCATCGGTAACGTGTGTGGCGACCGTTACGCTGGCGCGTTCGAGCACCAAATTCACGTCAGCTCGAATCACACCGACCGTATTCATCAAAGCCTCTTCAACGCGCTGAGCGCAAGCACTGCACGTCATCCCCGTAACAACGAATTTCCGTACTTCTCGACCGACCTCAAAACCCGCTTTACGTATCGCCTGCATCACTTGGTCAAGATCCGTCGATTCATCGTCGATAACAACCGCCGCACGTTCCAGAGAGAGGTTGACCACGGCATCAAGCACGCCGTGAGTACTCCGCAGCGACTCCTCAAGCCTGACCACACAACCGCTACACGTCATGCCCTCGATTGCCAGAGGCAACTCATGTGACGTCGCGCGCACTTTGTTCAAGGTGGACATACCATCAGGTCGTGAGGAAAAGCGCCAACATCCCTACCCACACAAGGAGTAAGAAATGCCAGTACACGGCGCACAAGTCAAAATTGAGTGTTGTGTCGGATACCTCCACTTGGCCTTGCATACGTACCGCAACCCGGACCCATGCCACCAGCCCACCGACCAGATGACATCCGTGTACCGCCGTAATGAGGTAAAAAAAGGAGTTGGCGGGACTCGTCGAAACAAAATAGCCCATCCCGACAAGCTGTTTCCAAACGATCATTTGTCCTGCCAAGAATACCAACGTCAGGACACCCGCGAGTAAAAACGCAAATCGCGCGCGATCGATCAAGTCGCGACGAATCGTGCTGCGCGCTCGTTGAAACGCCAGACTGCATACTACCAAGACACAGGTATTGACCCAGAGCAGTGTTGGCTCTGGTAGTGCGACCCAATCGGTACTAAAAACGATCCGCATGTGGTAGGCGGCAACGATCAGAAAAAAGAGCACTCCCACGATCGCCAGAAACACGTACATAGCGACGGCGCGGCGATGTATCGGGAAGGCAGAACCCTCGTTAGACACTGAACCATCGGCGGTCTGGACCTGCCAGGGTTTTTCGGCGAGTTGTCTAAATAGCCCCATAGCTTCCCTCACGCATTGAAAGCGCGTCCGGAAGTATAGATGTGGTGACGGAATCGTGAAACGGAAGGGTTAGGGCTTACCGTTTGCTGCATTGCTCAACCAGCCACCCCGTGGTGAAGGCATCGGGCATAATATAGGGATGAAGATTGAGCCGGTGACCGATGCCTTCGGGGCGGTGATCAGCGCGGTGTCTTTGGCCGCGCTTTCAGATAACGAATTCCAAGCGATTGAAACCGCTTGGTATCGCTACGCGGTTTTGCTATTTCCGACCCAGCATCTGACCGAAGCCGAGCATTTTGCGTTTTCCCGACGCTTCGGCCGCCTCGAACGCGGGCTTCAGCTCGGTAGCCGCCCTAGCGCCGCCCGTATCGCTAACGTCGACGCCAACAATCAGTTGTTACCGCCTTCAAATTTGTCGTCGCGATTTAATATCGGAAACTCGGTATGGCATACAGACAGTTCGTACAAAAGTACTGCGGCAAAAGCGTCGGTTTTAGCAGCCTACGCGGTTCCTGCTTCAGGTGGCGAAACCGAATGGGCCGATATGCGTGCCGGATACGACGTTCTGGGCACCTCGATGAAGGCATGGCTAGAGGACAAAGTCGCGATTCATAGCTTCCGCTTCAGCCATGCTTGGCATGGCGGTTTAGAAGTCTTAAACAATGCGGATTTAGCCAACTTGCCTCCCGTCGAACATCCGGTCACTCAAGAGCATCCGGATAGCGGTCGCAAGATTCTTTTTATCGGTCGACATGCAAGCCATATTGCCGGTCAACCCGTTGCGGCAAGTCGAAAACTCCTACGGCGGCTCACCGATCAATCGGCACAGCCACCAAGAACTTGGAAACACCAATGGAGTCCTGGAGACCTGGTGATCTGGGACAATCGATGTGTATTGCACCGCGGTCACGCGTTCGATCCGCAACAAGCTCGCGTAATGGTGAGAACGACGGTTGCGGGCGACGCGCCAGACAACCAATGGGCCGCGTAACGTGAAACCGTGGATCCGGCGTATAGTTGGTCCGGTCGATTGAATCTCAGCTTCGATCCCCAAAAACAACGAGAACTCAAGGAAACGGCATGAAAATCGGATTATTTGGCATTGGTTCGGGCATCTGCGCTGATCCTCAAGTTGCCGCCGAAGTTGCAAAACACGCGGAGGCCCGCGGCCTTGACTCTCTTTGGACGGGCGAACACGTAGTCCTTCCGGAACCGAGGCAAGCTCCGTCTCCCGCAGACCCCGATTTCGCCATGCTGCACCCATCGACGATCCTCGCCTACGTCGCAGCGGTCACCCACTCCATTCGGTTGGGAACGGGCATTGTGCTAATCGCCCAACGAAACCCTGTGGTGCTCGCCAAGGAAATGGCGAGCCTTGACGTCGTTTCGGGAGGTCGTTTACTGCTCGGTATCGGTGCCGGTTATCTGCATCAGGAATTCGACGCCTTGGGCGTCCCGTTTAATGAACGAGGTGCTCGTACCGACGAGTACGTACACGCGATGCGATCGCTTTGGAACGATGATCAACCCTCATTCAAAGGTAAGTTTGTAAGCTTCGATAACGTTCGAGCCGAGCCCCGCCCGGTCCAAGTTGGCGGTCCTCCGATCATTGTCGGCGGATCAAGCGATGCTGCTATTCGCCGCACTGTTGAATACGCGCAGGGTTGGTACGGGTTTGCGCTCAATGTTGATCAGACCCGCGATGTCTTGCGACGACTGCAGGAGGCCGGCGCAAACGATATCGAGATTAGCGTGACTCCATCCGTGCCCATCAACGACGACACCGTTCAAGCATTCAGCGATATCGGCGTCGACCGTCTTATTTCACTGGTGTCGCAACGTTCTATCGAGCGTGTGCAAGAGACCATTGATGCAATATCCGTATACGCATCGTGATAGCTAGTTGTCGAATCGATTTTTCGCGCCCTCCGGGTTTCGAGGAAAAATCGTTAGCGACCCAAATACCTAAATCAATGGCAGGATCAAGAGGTACCGTCAGCGACCGTTGAACTCGGGCGAACGCTTCTCAACGAAAGCCTTCGCCGCGTTCAGATGATCTTCGGTATCAAAGGTCCTCGTCATGTGATCCGCCTCGAGATCGAGAACGTCGGCCAGCGAGCCGTGCAACGCCTTGTTGAGGTTCTTCTTCATGTACTCGATGGCGATCGGCGGCAATGCCGCTAAACGTTCTACATACGCCTTGGCTTTTTCTTCGAATTCCCTTTCCGCATAGACCTGATTGACCATGCCCAGTTGCAAAGCCTCGGGGGCGACAATGACGTCCGCAGAAAAGTACAGTTCGCGTGCCTTCGCCGTTCCCACGAGCTGCGTGAGAAAGTACGATCCACCATAATCACCCGACACCGCAATTTTCGAAAATGCGGTCGTGAATTTCGCGGTCTCGACCGCGATACGGATGTCGCACGCAAGTGCAAATGACAGTCCGCCACCCGCAGCAGGGCCCGGAATTACCGCGAGTGTTGGTTTTGGCATCTCGTGTAAATGCCGCACCAATTCCGTACTCGAGCGAAGACTTTTGACCCGGTCCTCGAAACTCGATCGTTGACCTGACGAATCAGCCGCATCCGCGAACCCTTTAACGTCTCCACCAGCGCAAAACGCCCCGCCCGCTCCCGTTAGCACAACGACTCGTACCTCGGGATCGGACGCGAGTCGAGGAATCGCTTCTTCGAGTCCTGCCATCATGCTCGGCGAAAGTGCATTGCGCGCCTCTGGTCGGTTCATCGTTAGCGTTGCGATACCCCGATCAATCGTCTCGAGTAAGTGATCACTCATGAGAACCCAACCCGCGTTTTCCTGGTGACATGCACCTCTCCCCATCACCTCAAACAATGCAAGACGATACCTGCAGTGGCGTCGCCGGCAAAGGTCTTCCCACAGCTCCAGTGCGGACACTTCTCTCCGGTAACAACAACGCTTATGGTGAATGAATGCGTGCGCAATGTTATTTGCTGTTTTTCGGCCTCGTGTGTGCTGCCGGCGTCGTCGAGGCGGACAGCCGACCCAATATTGTCCTGATTCTCGCAGACGACTTGGGATTTTCGGATGTTGGCGTTTACGGTAGCGAAATTGCCACCCCCACTATCGATGCATTGGCCGAACGAGGTGTCGCATTTACAAACTTCCATACTGCTGCCAGTTGCGCCCCGAGCAGGGCAATGCTCCTCACCGGTGTCGATTCGCATCGTGCTGGCGTTGCCAATATTCCGGAGGCCATACCCCCGGAGCAGGCACACAGCCCCAACTATCGAGGATCACTCAGCCCCAACGTAGTCACCATCGCGCAGCTACTTTCCGACGGAGGCTATCGCACCTACATGGCGGGTAAATGGCACTTGGGGCTAGATCAAATGCCCAACGCGCGCGGATTCATGCGGTCGGTGTCACTGGCCGACACCGGTGCCGATAATTGGGAGCAAAAACCTTACCTTCCCCTTTACGACGAGGCGCGCTGGTTCGAAGACGACGAACCGCTGCAGTTACCCGACGATTTTTATTCGTCCGAATATCTCGTCGATCGTCTCATCGAGTTCATCGGTGACACCCCGAGTGATCGTCCCTTTTTTGGTTACCTACCTTTTCAAGCAGTACACATCCCTGTGCAAACACCGGCGGAATTCACCGCCAGGTACAGCGACCGTTACCAGAACGGCTGGGACGCAGTCCGAGACGCAAGATTTAAAGAAGCCATCAAACGAGGAATCGTCCCGCCAACGACTCGACTGATCGACATGCCGACGACCCGGGAATGGAACGAGTTGTCTACGGTGGAACAGGAGCGCGAGTCAAAGCAAATGGCCGTGTACGCGGGCATGGTAGAAGCCATGGACTACCACCTTGGCCGTTTGATCAGTCACCTAGAGCGGACCGGCCAATACAAAAACACGCTCTTTATTGTCACCTCGGACAACGGTCCCGAACCTTCCGATCCCTTGGCATTGGCCGGACCGTTGTTTCGATGGTGGCTGCGGCTGAACGGCTACCACACGGGCATTGACGGCCTCGGCGAGCGCGGAAGTTTCAACTTCCTTGGGACCGATAATGCATCAGCTGCCGCCTCTCCGCTCGCGTTCTACAAATTTTACGCTGGCGAAGGAGGCATGCGCGTACCACTCGTGATTTCAGGGCCATCGGTAGTAACTCCGTCAAGGCTCACCCATGGTTTCGCCTACGTCAAAGACCTCGCCGCGACGGTTCTCGACATCGCAAACGTTGAACATCCGGGATCGCAGTACCAAGGAAAAGACATTGAGCCCATGACGGGCAAGTCGCTTCTTCCGATTTTACAAGCCCGAACCGAGCGGGTACGCGATGACTCCGAGGTTATTGGTTACGAGGTCGGCGGTAACGCCGCCCTCTTCCAAGGCGACTATAAAATCGTCATCAACCGACCGATCGTGGGCGACGGCCAATGGCACCTTTACAACATTGCCGAAGATCCAGGCGAATACCACGACCTAGCGCTCGAGCTGCCGGGGCGTTTTGGACGCATGCGCGACGCGTACGAGCGCTACGTTGCGGACAACGGTGTACTCCCTGTTCCCGACGATTATGACCAAGTTCACCAGGTGGGGGTGCGGGGCTATCAAGCTCTCGGCAAGCGATATGGTGGGATTGCTGCATTGTTCGGACTCATCGTCGTCGCCTGCTGTTGGTCGTTGGGATCCCGTTTCTTTCGCCACAGAACATCCTAGCGCCC
This sequence comes from Pseudomonadales bacterium, assembly GCA_022448085.1. Taxonomy (GTDB): domain Bacteria; phylum Pseudomonadota; class Gammaproteobacteria; order Pseudomonadales; family Azotimanducaceae; genus UBA11889. The sequence goes on from JAKUTH010000020.1 coordinate 38,130, forward strand.
GTGGAAATCCGCCCCGCTCACTGCTAGGGTCCGTCGCATGAATACACTACATGACGCAATAGTGTTGTTAGAGAACGGCGATTGGGAAGCTGCGCACAAAATTGTTCAGACCGACGATTCGGCCACTGGCGCGTGGGCACACGGCATCGTGCACATACTCGAAGGCGACTTGAAGAATGCGGCATATTGGTACGGTCGAGCAGGGCGCGAACTTGAGCGCAGTACACAAGCCGACGACGAAATCACCGCGCTTAAGGCCTCAGTCGCCGACGACTAGCGAGTCCTCGCCGCCTATTGATCCGTAACGCGTTTAACGACGCGTGTACCGGCAATCCAGTCGTGCAAACAGCGTTGATCTTTCCGAAAGATAAAACAGAAGTCGACAAGCACCAGCAACCACAGTAGCGAAAAAATCGATCCCACGGCGATTACCACGACCGGTATGAGTGCCCGAACGAACAACAGTTTCCAAAAGCTCACGCAGTTGCCCGTTTGGTGATCCACAATCATGAGACTCATCGCGGCTTTGCCCGCGGTCTGGCCTCGGATCCACAACAACCAGCCATTCAATATCAGGTAAGCCGGTATTCCGCAGAGCACGGCATAGATCGCCGACTGACCGATGTTCGCGTAATCCTCGGCGTGTTCTACAACCCCCGTCGCGAGAATCATAAGTAACGTCACGAGCGTGACAAAAATCCAATCCAATCCGGTCGCCACCAAACGCTGCATGCGCAACTCACCTGAAACTGAGTCATTCAAGGTGGGACATCCGATTTAATTTGAAAGACCAGGAGCGCATTACCCCCACGTTGTCCGAAGTTGCCGTACCCCGATGCGACGATCAGAAGATCATCCGCGAGCATCGGGCCGTGAGCGTCAAACGCTCCGCCCTCAGCATAGCGTCCACCTTCATCGTCTTTCTGCGCCTGGTCACCATTCACCACGTCGTATTGTTGCCAACTGTCATGTTGCCAGCGTGTTTCGCCGGTGCTGACGTCAAGCGCCCAAAGGCGACCATCCAGATCACCGAAAAATACCAAGTCTCGACTTGCGACAATGCCACTCGAGATCCCGCCACTACATCCCACGCAGCCTCTACTTTGTAGAATCCGACTCCAGCGCGTTTCACCGCTCGCCATCTCTAACGCGTGCAGACCGGGCGCCGATTGACGCTTCTCTTGTCCAGTTTCACGATCGCTAATGGGTACAAAAACGAGCTCAAGTTCGGGATGTACCGCCATACCGAAGTGCACGCCACCGAGTAAACCGCCACGGCCTATGCGCTTTCTCCACACGTGTGCGCCCGTCTCAGGATCCAACGCATGCACGTCCCCCGATTTTTGGCCGGCGAAGAGGAGTTCTCGACCATCTCGCAAAGTCGACAAGATGGGTGGCGCACCGAAATCGTGATCAGGGCCCACTGGATCCGGACACAACGGGTGACCGGGAAAACTACAACCCATGCTGTACGCGTCGTTGGCGGTTGCTTGCATCACCCACCGAACCATGCCGTCACTAGTATCGACCGCGAAGATCGCGTCACTAGTCGCACTAGTCGGGTGGCTGTAATTTTGACCGGTCCCAAAAAAGAGCAAACCACGTTTTGAATCAAGCGTCGGAGCCCCCCAAACCGGCGCCCCACTTGGGCCGTAACGTTCGACAAACAACCAGTGGCGGCCCGTCTTTTTTGGAGGATCGCTAATCGTTGGCGTGTACCACTTCTTGGCTCCAGTCGATAAATCAAGGGCTCCCATGGCACCGCTCGTCGTGCAGCACCCATACCACGGAAGAATCGTGAGGCCCATTTCCATAGATGAAATAGGTACGAAGACGTTATTTCCGTCCACGAGTGGCGAGCCCGAATACATCGGGATCGGATGATCCTCGGTAAAGCTATAACGCCAAATGTGAGTACCATCTGTCGCATCCACCGCGAACACCCCATTCTGGCGTACACCAAAGATAAGAACGTCCCGACCATCTGGCATGCGTGCTGGTGAAATCGCGGTCGATATTTCCACCCCCTCAACAGGGCTCGTCCAACGGGTACACCCGGTATCGCGATCAAGGGCGACCAATCCGCGACCGCTGTCCCCAAAAAAAATCGTATCTTCCGAGACCAAGGGGTACGAACGCGGTGTTTTCTGCGCCAGTTGATAGACCCACTTGAGTTCAAGTTGATCGATGTTATCGGCCGAGACCGAGGTACGATTGGGACTTTGATAACGCTGGTTGGCGCTGTCGATCCCCCAGCCCGAAGAATAAAAATTCTTGAGTCCAGGTTCGCTCGTCTCGCACAAGCCACCGTGAGCAGACAAACCGCCAAAGACCACCAGACAAACGGAATGCCACCATCGCTTCGTTAGTGGAACCGTCGGTGAGCCCATCTCCGATTGACGAAATATTGCCGCTCGAACAAAGATGTTCACTTCGCGGAGTTCCTCGCTCGAACCGCAGTCGCGAGCTGATTCAAACACGAGACCGTATCGTCCCAACCGATGCAGGCATCGGTAATGCTGCAGCCATACACAAGCTCTTCACCCGTACCAATCGATTGATTGCCCTCGACAAGGTTGCTTTCCAACATGACGCCAAAAATCCGAGATTCGCCGTGTTCAACCTGCGCACACACGTCCTTACAGACGGTGAGCTGGTTGCGGTGATCTTTGCTGCTGTTGGCATGACTCATGTCGATCATGACCCTGATTCCAAGTCCCGCCTGATTGAGTAACCCGCTCGCATAATGCACGGACGGATTATCGAAGTTCGTTTTTCCGCCACCGCCCCGGAGGATCAAGTGACAATCGCCGTTTCCCGACGTCGAAAAAATCGCAGAATGTCCACGCTTCGTCACCGACAAAAAAATGTGTTCGTGGTTTGCCGATTTGATAGCGTCGACGGCGACTTGAATCGATCCATCGGTGCTGTTCTTAAATCCCACGGGACACGATAGACCCGATGCAAGTTGGCGATGAACCTGACTTTCCGCGGTACGCGCTCCGATCGCACCCCAACTCACAAGATCGCCTAGGTATTGGGGCGTAATAGGGTCAAGGTATTCAGTCCCCGTCCCAAGACCCAATTCCACAACATCCTTCAACAGCCCGCGCGCCATTTTTAGGCCTCCGTTGATATCGAACGACCCGTTCAAGTGAGGATCATTGATCAGACCCTTCCATCCCACTGTGGTACGAGGCTTTTCAAAGTACACACGCATGACGACGAGAAGGTCGTCGGCGTGGGCGCGAGATTCCTCAACAAGACGATCTGCGTATTCGCGGGCAGCATCGGGGTCATGGATAGAACACGGTCCCACCACCACGAGCAAACGTTGATCTTCCCCTTTAAGTATTTGACCAATTGCTCCACGCGTCTCGTAGACCGTACGCGAAGCCGCGTTCGACATGGGTTGTTCGGCGATCAAAGCCTCGGGGGCGATCACCTCTTCCATCCCAGTGATTCGAACATCATCGGTAAGGTACTTCACGTGGGGTTCCGCGGCTCTAAAAGCTTCATCAACATACGCGCGTTGTTTACACGTCAGCGTGGATTTCAAAGAACCGATTCACAAGCTCACCGTCAAGGTATGGTCCAAGGGCTTCCAATAACCCGGTTTCCATACGCCACGCCATGTACGCTTGCTGGTCCTCGACGCTATTCCAGCGTTCTACCAGACACACTACCGACTTTTCTTTCTCGACGTATGTTTCAACACTTTCGCAGCCCTTGTAATTGCGCGTGTCAACAAGCGCCTGTTTCATGATCCCAAGATACTCCTCTAACTTTTCACTTTTGATCGGCATCTCAAGCGTGATCATCACACTCATGTCACTTTCCTCCACTGGATGTTGTTATCGGCTGGCACTTCTTGGAACGAGCCGCGAATTGTTGTCCTTTACGCCCTAGAAAGAAAGAATTCGCACCCGTCCAGAAAGTTCGCTGGTCAACTAAGCACCATCATCTTTGCTCCCCTCTTTGTCTCACCGAGTCCATTTAGTGCCGTTGTCGAGAGAAACCGAAAAAATATTTTTCATTTTTATTCTATTATTTCAATAGGTTAAAACTTTATTAAGAACACTTAGTATCGAAAATTCACGCCGTATGGATCGGTAGTTCTAATTGTTCCTTCGTCGCCTAGGCGTTTTTTACTCGGCGCAACGGGACATCGGGAACAAACCGATATTCCGGGTTCTCCCGAATCCGCCGACGAATCTCGAAGAGTTCCCGCCACGTTGCAAGGAGGCCGTGGGTCGCCGCGGGCAAATCCTGGGCAATCGCTGCCCGAAGTTTCGGTAGATTGTAGAAAGGTACAGCAGGAAACATGTGGTGCTCTAGGTGGTATTGCATATTCCAGTAGTAGAACGCCGGCAACCACGAACAGGTGAACGTCCGAGTGTTGTACCGAAAGTCCGGTACATTGGGATTCAGACCAAAATGCTGCGGAATCCCACATAGAAACCCGAGCCAGCCGCAATAAAAGGTTCCAAAGGTAAAAACGACGATCAGAAACCAATGACCGGTGACGACAAATATCGCCGCAAAAAGCGCGTGTCCTATAAGTAGGATCCGAGCCCAATTACGGTGTTGTCGGCGCACAACGGGATCGGTTTCCGGTAGCACGTGGTTGTACCAACGACCTTGAATACGCCCGTTGGCATGGCGCCAAACAAGTTTCAACTTCTGCCACGTTGCCGTGGGATTGAAGACCAACAAACGAAACCAATTCTTCTTGCGTTCTATCCTGGCTTGCGCGAGGAGGGCTAACGGCACTTCGCCATCGTGTGCGTCGTGACACGTCGCCCCATGGTGAGGCGGATGGCTGCCTTGATACCACAAATAGTCCGACCAACTGATGAACGAATAGACCCGCTCAAAAAACGCATTAAGCCGTTTCGACTTGAAGACGGTGCGGTGCATTAATTCATGGACGGCAATCAACCCCATAAACGGCCCCATCGTTCCGTGGACGAACAACGTAAGCAACAACAGTGGGATCGACCAATACCAATTGGTTGGATGAATATTCAAAAAAGCGAAATACGCGAGCATGCCCGTCAGGAAGAAATAACCTAGGTGGCCCAACGTTTGCAGCCATCCGCGGAAGTCATTCCGTTGCATCAGTTCCGCTAACAGAGCAGGGTCAATGGGCGATCGGTACCAAGAGATCTTAAAGTCATCACTGAAACCGGATTCTGAGCGTGTCTGCGGCGGAGCAGACACAGGGACCTTAGGAAGAGCCGATCCGTTCATCGAAGATCAGTACAGGTTGTCGGTGGATTTCGATAGGGCGCGTTGAAATTTCCAGAAACACGCCCTATCAAGTCCTTGCATGAACAGGTTAATTATCCCCGTTGGAACTCGCGAATCACTTGCCCAGGACGATGTCCCGTATATTCACCGCCTTGGATCACGACCTGACCGGCCACCAACGTCGCGTCGTAGCCCCGACTTTTGACGACTAAACGACCGCCGTTGTGAGGAAAGTCATTGACGTATTCCGGGTGGCAGGAGCCCAACGCGTCATAGTCGATGACGTTAACATCAGCATGCCAGCCCTCGCGGATACACCCCCGCTCTTTAAGGCCAAGCACCTCGGCCGACTTACCTGAAATCCGGTGAACCGCCTCGGGAAGACTGTACACTCCACGATCTCGCGTCAGCTCGCTTAACAAGA
>JAKUTH010000021.1 GCA_022448085.1 Pseudomonadales bacterium
CGTTGTGGCGGGTGCCTCGGACCCGGCCCCGATGCAATACATCGCCCCCTATTCCGGATGCAGCATGGGAGAGTATTTTCGAGACCGCGGGGAAGACGCGCTTATCATTTATGATGACCTAACGAAACAGGCCTGGGCCTATCGTCAGATTTCTCTTTTGTTGCGACGACCGCCGGGTCGTGAGGCATACCCAGGGGATATTTTTTATTTGCATTCGCGACTCCTTGAGCGCGCCGCGCGAGTAAATGCTGACTATGTTGAACACCAAACAGATGGCGAGGTCAAGGGACAGACGGGGTCTTTAACCGCTCTTCCAATTATCGAAACACAAGCCGGTGATATTTCAGCCTTTATTCCTACGAACGTGATTTCAATTACAGACGGTCAGATTTTTTTAGAGCTGGACCGATTCAATGCCGGGATTCGCCCGGCGATGAGTCCGGGCATTTCGGTCTCCCGGGTAGGTGGTAATGCGCAGGTGCCCTTCCTCAAGAAGATCTCTGGAGGCATCAAGCTTGCGTTGGCTCAATACCGGGAGCTGGCCGCCTTTTCGCAGTTCGCGTCGGATCTTGATGAAGCGACTCGACGCCAATTGGAACATGGCGAGCGGGTAGAAGAACTGATGAAACAGCCACAGTATTCGCCCATGACTGTATCGGAGATGGGACTTGTTCTTTATGCGGCGAGCGAGGGCTTCCTTGAAGACGTACCCGTCGATCGCGTGCTCGACTTTGAGCAGGATTTGCTTGCCTACATGAACTCAGAACATAGCGAATGGATGAGTAACATTACCGAGACTGGCGAGTATTCGGACGAAATTGTTGACTACATGAAAACGGCTATCGAGACATTTAAATCGACCCACAGCTACGGTGATTAACGATGGCGGTCGGTAGAGAAATCAAGAAGAAGATCGGAAGCGTCGAAAATACGCAAAAGGTCACGAGGGCGATGCAAATGGTCGCTGCGAGCAAGATGCGAAGGACCCAGGATCGAATGAATGAAGCGCGGCCGTACGCCCATCGAATCCGCGATGTCATTGCGCATCTCGCTAATGCGAACCCTGAATACAAGCACGTATTTATGCAGACTCGAGCAATAAAGCGTGTTGGCTACATCGTTGTGACGTCTGACAAGGGACAGTGCGGGGGCCTCAATGCGAATCTGCTTAGAACGTTGGTTCGGCAGATGCAAGAACAGCAAACCAATGGCATTGAGGTCGATCTCTCATTGGTTGGGAAAAAAGCCGCCGCTTTTTTTCGGTCAGTCGGGGGTAACGTGGTGGCCGCGATCAATGAGGTAGGCGAAACGCCTGAGCTAGAAACGCTGCTCGGTGGTGTGAAAGTTATGTTGGATGCCTTTGAGGAAGGGCAGATCGATCGACTGGATATTCTTTCGAATGAATTTGTAAATACCATGACTCAAAGCCCCACGTTCAGTCAGCTTCTGCCGTTGGAGCCGTCTGATGGTGACTCGAAAGGACGCACTTGGGACTATCTGTATGAGCCGGATGCGCGCGAATTGGTTGAAGGATTAGTGCGTCGCTATGTGGAGTCGCAGGTATACCAGGCGGTTGTAGAGAATGGCGCATGTGAACAAGCAGCGCGGATGATCGCGATGAAAAACGCGACGGAAAATGCGGCGACAGTCATCGATGAATTGAATCTGATCTACAACAACGCCCGCCAAGCCGCGATAACGCAGGAAATTGCGGAAATTGTCGGCGGTGCGGCGGCAGTTTGATGGGTCTTAACGAACAATCAATAACAGATGGACGGGCGGGAGCATCCGCGCGATCGGTAAAAGAGGAAGGCTATGAGTAGCGGTCAAATCGTTCAGGTCATTGGCGCGGTCATTGACGTGGAGTTTAGTAGGGATGAAGTGCCAAGCGTGTACGACGCGTTGACCGTCGGTTCGACGGGGCTGACCCTAGAGGTGCAGCAACAATTGGGCGATGGCGTTGTCCGCGCGATTGCCATGGGAACCTCGGAGGGGTTGTCGAGGGGTCTCGACGTCGCGAATACGGGCGAACCTATTTCTGTCCCGGTCGGAGAAGAAACGCTCGGACGGATCATGGACGTGCTCGGCAATCCGATTGATGAAAAAGGCGCGATCAACGCGCGCGAATCCAAGCCTATTCATAGACCGGCACCCACATATGAAGATCAGATGGGTGGAAACGAATTGCTGGAAACAGGCATCAAGGTGATCGATCTCATCTGCCCGTTTGCCCGCGGAGGCAAGGTGGGATTATTCGGTGGGGCGGGTGTTGGTAAAACCATCACCATGCTCGAGCTCATCCGCAATATTGCGGTCGAACACTCGGGCTTGTCGGTGTTTGCGGGGGTTGGTGAGCGGACTCGCGAGGGCAATGATTTTTATTACGAAATGGAAGAGGCGGGTGTTCTCGATAAAATTTCGTTGGTGTTTGGACAGATGAATGAACCACCCGGCAACCGGCTAAGAGTTGGTCTTACAGGACTGACGTTGGCTGAACAGTTTCGGGATGAGGGCCGCGATGTGCTGCTCTTTATAGACAACATCTATCGTTACACGCTGGCGGGTACCGAAGTATCGGCTCTATTGGGAAGAATGCCTTCCGCGGTAGGTTATCAACCGACGCTTGCCGAGGAAATGGGTGTTCTACAAGAGCGAATTACCAGTACAAGATCAGGATCGATCACGTCGGTGCAAGCGATATACGTTCCGGCGGATGATCTAACGGATCCTTCGCCGGCCACAACCTTTGCACACCTCGATTCGACGGTTACCCTTTCGCGTGCAATCACAGATATAGGGATCTATCCAGCTGTTGATCCCCTTGATTCCAGTTCGCGACAGCTCGATCCAAACGTGGTTGGCGTGGAACATTACGAGACAGCACAACGTACCCAGCAGGTTTTACAACGGTACCAGGAGCTCAGAGACATCATCGCCATCCTAGGGATGGATGAACTCTCGGAGGAAGATAAGGCGCTTGTTTATAGAGCGCGCAAAATGCAGCAATTCTTTTCGCAAGCGTTTTTTGTTGCCGAGCAGTTTACGGGCAATCCGGGCGCCTATGTCTCGAGAGAGGACACTGTGCGAAGCTTTAAGGCCATTTTGGACGGTGACGCCGACGATCTGCCAGAGCAAGCATTCAATATGGTGGGTACCATCGAGGACGCAAGGGAGAAAGCCAAGACATTGGCGACATAACTGATGGCGAGCACTATGCAATGCAACATCGTCAGCGCCGAACGCGAAATTTTCTCCGGGCGTGTGACGAGAATCTCCTTGAAGGGTACGATGGGGGAGTTGGGGATTTTGCCGAACCATACCCCACTGTTGACCGGCATTGCGCCTGGGCCAGTACGACTGCAGTTCGAGGACGGCGAAGACGACGTTTTTTTTGCCTCGGGTGGATTCTTAGAGATTCAACCAGGGGTTGTAACCGTGCTTGCCGATACGGCGCTGCACGCAGACGATATTGATGAAGCGGCGGCGCAGGGAGCGAAAGAGCAAGCGCAGCGGGACATCGCCGAACACGCAGCTGATTTTGACTACTCACGTGCAATGTCTCAGCTTGCGGAGGCTACTGCTAGGGAACGCACGTTGGCGGAGCTACGTAAACGGCGCCGTTAGAAAATCGAGCCGATCAGCAGCAAAAGACAGATCTCAAATTCCTCGTTTGCGCACGTATAATCGTGGCTTCATAAGACAGAGAGTCCCGTGATGCGACTTGAAGTCATCATCCTGGCGGCCGGCGAGGGTACTCGCATGCAGTCGTCGATTCCCAAAGTTCTCCACACAGTGGGAGGCCGACCGCTTCTTGATCACGTGTTGAGTGTTGCGCGAGACCTGAAACCGGAGGCATTGCACGTCGTGGTCGGTCGTTCAGGCGCAGACGTTCGAGCGTATTTCGAAGGCACGGATGTCGCTTGGGTCGAACAAATCGAGCAAAAAGGGACGGGTCACGCGGTAATGCAGGCGATCGATGATGTGGAATCGTCGGCAATGGTCTTGGTGTTGTTTGGTGATGTGCCGCTAATCGAGAAGGTAACTCTTGAGGCTTGTATTTCGGCGGCGGCGGACGGGATTGGCGTGGTGACTGTGGATATGCCCATACCTGACGGGTTCGGGCGAATACAAAGACGGTCGGATGGACAAATCGAAGCGATCGTCGAGGACAAAGATGCCACACCTGCCCAGCGCACTATTACAGAGGTCAACACGGGCATACTGGCGGCGCCAGCGGCGATGCTAGTCCGGCTGCTTGAATCGATCACGGCCCGTAACGCACAAGGAGAATATTATCTGACGGACATCGTCGGTCTCGCGGCTTCACAGGGTGTGCGAGTTGCCGGGGTGGATGCCACTAGTCCCGAAGAGGTACAAGGGATTAACGATCGAATTCAATTGGCGTCGGTGGAACGTTACATGCAACGTCGCGAAGCCGAACGCCTAATGGCCGACGGTGTAACGATTGCCGATCCATCGCGGCTTGATCTGCGCGGTACTCTGGTGGCGGGCCAGGATTGTTTTATCGACATCAACGTGATCATCGAAGGGGTGGTCGTTATTGGCGACAACGTGTCGATCGGACCCGGATGCGTTGTGACGGATTCCGAATTGGCTGATGGCGTTGTAATTGAAGCTCACTCGGTGGTTGAAGGAGCGGTTGTTGGAGCAAACTGTCGGCTGGGACCATTCGCACGCGTACGTCCTGGCACAGAACTGGCGGAAGGGGCATGTATCGGGAACTTTGTTGAAACCAAGAAAGCGATCATTGGTGCTGGCACGAAAGCCAATCATCTCGCGTACCTTGGCGACAGTACTATCGGCGCCGAGTGCAATATCGGGGCCGGGACGATTACATGTAACTACGACGGCGTTGATAAGAACGAGACACACATCGGGGATGGTGTATTCGTTGGGACCAACAGCACGCTTGTGGCGCCGCTGACGATCGATGAGGGTGCGTACATAGCTGCCGGATCAACGATTACGTCAAAGGTGGACTCAGAGGATCTTGCCGTCGGTCGGGCGCGACAACGCAATATTCATGGCTGGGTACCGCCGACTAAGCGCAAATAACGGAGCGGCGACCAGAGTATGTGTGGAATTGTAGGCGCGGTGGCACATCGCGATGTTCCCGGGATCTTGCTTGCTGGACTGCAGCGCCTTGAATACCGCGGCTATGACTCAGCGGGCATCGCGGTTCAAATACGCGAGGCCGCGTCGATCGATCGTAGACGTACGCTCGGTAAGGTCGCGGAACTTGTAGAGGATGTGAAACGCGAGCCGATGAGTGGGCACAGCGGGATTGCGCATACCCGATGGGCAACCCATGGTGCTCCCAGTGAACAGAATGCCCACCCGCACATTTCCAGCGACCGTATCTGCTTGGTACACAACGGGATCATCGAGAATTTCGAATCGCTTCGAGACGAGCTAAAGGGCACGGGGCGTGAGTTCACATCCGAAACAGATTCGGAAGTCATCGTTCATCTTGTGGATTCGTACTACGAGGAGTCGAAAGACCTTCTGCGAGCTGTCAAGGAAGCCATCCAACGCCTCGAGGGGGCGTACGCGATCGGCGTAATGTGCCGCGACGATCCAGGGCGAATCGTGGCTGCCCGATTAGGGAGTCCGTTGGTCGTTGGAGTGGGGATCGGTGAGCACTACATTGCATCAGACGTGCTGGCATTACGGCCAGTAACGGATCGATTCATCTATCTCGAAGAGGGTGATTTGGTCGACATTACTGCCGACGCACTGTCGTTCTGGAACGTTGAAGATGAGTCGGTGATACGCACCTCGGTTCGCGTACAGGTGGGAACCGACGAGGCGGATAAGGGGAGCTATCGACATTACATGCACAAGGAAATTCATGAGCAAGCTTCTGTCGTTCGACGCACACTTGAAGGCCGAATAGGTGCTGAAAGGGTGCTAGAGGCTGCGTTAGGAGTCGAAGCGCCTGCCATTTTCGATGAGACAGAGTCAATAACGCTTGTCGGGTGCGGAACCAGTTACTACGCGGCGAGCGTTGCACGATATTGGATCGAGGGGATCGCAGGGATCAGCTGCAACGTCGAGATAGCGTCAGAGTTTCGTTATAGATCTCTTGTGGTTCCACCAAAAGCCCTTTTTGTGTCGTTGTCCCAATCGGGTGAAACCGCAGACACTCTCGCTGCACATCGTATTGCAGCGGAGGCGGGCTTTGCTCACACGATGGCGATATGTAACGTCCCCACGAGCAGCTTGGCGCGTGAGTCTGAACTGGCATTTTTCATGAATGCAGGGGTGGAAATTGGAGTCGCGTCGACGAAGGCCTTTACCGCTCAGCTCGTAGATCTGCTGTTGTTAACGATTCTTATGGGAAGGCGGCGCAAACTTAATCGAAGTGCTGAGATAGAGCTAGTTCGCTGGCTTTCGGTATTAGACAGAGCAGTAGAAGAGGTCCTCTCTCTGGAAGCTCAAATCGCGGGTGTAGCCGAAGAAATTATGGATCGACCAAACGCCCTATTTTTGGGACGAGGCACGCTCTATCCGGTAGCACTTGAAGGCGCTCTTAAGCTGAAAGAGGTTGCCTATATTCATGCAGAAGGATATCCGGCGGGAGAGCTTAAGCACGGCCCACTTGCTCTTGTCGATGAAGATATGCCGGTGGTTGCGATTGCACCCGGAAATGACTTGCTTGAGAAGGTTCGGTCGAATTTGCAGGAAGTTCGTGCGCGCGGCGGAAGACTGTATGTATTCACTGATGCGGCGGCGGGGTTCAGCTCATCGGACGACGTTTCAGTAATTGAACTTCCAAGTATTCACCAAGTACTCGCCCCCATTTCGTATGCGATACCTCTCCAACTCTTGGCGTATCACGTCGCCGTACTCCGAGGTACGGACGTTGATCAACCTCGAAACCTCGCGAAATCCGTTACTGTGGAGTAGTTCAGAACAGTAAATTAAACAGAGGTAATTGTGGAAGGACTGGCAGTAATCGGATTTGTTTTCGGAATGATAGGAGTTGTGGCACTTGTTCGGTTGGAGAAACTAACAAAAACTCTAAAAGAAAAAGGAATTCTGGATCAGGATTACAAGGAAGAGTAATTCACCGTTTTGTATCACTCAGTCACCGTTGAATAAATTGGAGTTGCGGGAGGTTCGAGAACCTATACTTCCCAAACTGGTATTACCTCGGGAATAGATAACGAATCGTTGGAAGACATATCAACCATTCTAGATGGCTTAAATGAGCGCCAACGCGAAGCGGTAACAGCCCCCCTGCGCAACCATTTAATCGTCGCCGGAGCTGGTTCTGGAAAGACCCGCGTACTCGTTCACCGAATCGCCTGGCTCGTCGCGGCGGAAGGCGCAACGCCGCAGAGTGTGCTGGCCGTCACCTTCACGAACAAAGCAGCGGCCGAAATGCGCTCGCGAGCCGAAACGCTTCTAAATATTTCGGGTCGAGCCCTTTGGGTCGGAACATTCCATGGTATTGCCCATCGGCTGTTGCGAATGCATTGGCAGGAAGCCGGACTACCACAAAATTTCCAAATACTTGATGCAGACGACCAATTGCGTCTTGTGAAGCGGGTGATGCGAACGTTCGACTTGGACGAACATAAGTGGCCACCGCGGCAGGCAGTCTGGTTCATCAATGGGCAGAAAGACGAGGGGCGACGGGCAAACCAGGTCCCGGCTTCGGACGACTTATTCGAACTAACACATCGCAAGGTGTATGAGTCCTACGAAGCTTTATGTCAGCAGGGTGGCCTGGTCGACTTTGCGGAACTTCTGCTAAGAAGCCACGAGCTGTGGCTAGAAAACCCAGAGTTGCTTGCGCATTACCAGCGTCGATTTAGTCATTTGTTGGTCGATGAGTTCCAGGATACCAATGCGATTCAATATGCATGGCTACGAGTACTTGCCGGCACATCAGGCCGCATCATGGCGGTGGGCGACGATGATCAATCAATATATGGCTGGCGTGGCGCCCGAGTCGAAAATATTCATCAATTTTCGAAAGATTTTAGCCCCGTGGATGTCATACGTCTGGAACAAAATTATCGGTCGACGGGCACGATACTCTCGGCTGCTAATGCGCTGATTGGCAACAACGTTGATCGTCTCGGCAAAGAACTTTGGACGGATGCCGGCGACGGCGACTCAATACGTGTTTACTCGGGGTACAACGAACAAGACGAAGCTCGATTTATTGCGGACCGCATTCAGGAATGGATCGATCAAGGTGGGAGTGCGGACGAAGCGGCTATTCTGTACAGAAGCAATGCGCAGTCCCGGGTCTTGGAAGAGGCACTCTTGCGCAGTGATATACCGTACCGAATATACGGTGGATTCCGTTTTTTCGAGAGGGCGGAGATTCGAAACGCGCTTGCGTATATGCGGCTCGTCAGCGAGCGTCAATCCGATGTGGCGTTCGAACGGGTGATCAATACACCACCACGCGGGATCGGCGACAAAACGTTGGATAGTCTCCGTGGAATTGCGAGAGCGCGTGGCATATCACTATGGCAAGCCACAAAAGAAGGTTTGAACGAAAAGCTGTTTAAAAGTCGACCGACAACGCTCCTCTCGAAATTCTTGAGCCTTATTGATGAGCTCGCTGCTGAGCTGACGGATGCTCCGCTTCACGTCATCGCTGAGCGGTGCGTGGAAGTCTCGGGCTTAATCGAATACCACCTAAAAGAACGCGGCGAACGCGGGCTTGCCCGCAAGGAAAACTTGGAAGAACTCTTCGTGGCCTGTCGCCAGTTTAGGGATGACATGGTCTTTCCACTGGCAGAAGACGGTAGTGACAACGGGCCCGTCACGGAACTAAATGAATTTCTTGACCAAGCCGCACTCGAAAGTGGCGAGCACCAGGCAGAAGTTGGCCCTTCGGTACAATTGATGACGCTGCATTCGGCGAAAGGTTTGGAATTTCCGCTGGTTTTTTTGTCTGGGATGGAAGAAGGCCTGTTCCCGCATCGTAGGTCCCTCGAGGAACCGGGACGTATGGAAGAGGAGCGCCGTCTTGCGTACGTTGGGGTGACCCGCGCGATGCGTCAGCTCTATTTGACCTACGCAGAAACGCGTCGCCTTTACGGCACGGACTCCTACAATGGACCCTCACGTTTTCTTATCGAGATACCGAGCGAGTATGTTGAGGAAGTGCGACTCGGCGGCGCTTTCAGCAAAGCATTTGGCAAGGGAAAAGTAGGCTCAGATGCCAGTGCTTCAAAAGCTGAAGGAGAATTGCAAATTGGTCAGCGCGTCGCGCATAAGAAATTCGGTGAGGGCGTGGTATTGCGTTACGAGGGTCAAGGGGGGCGGGCTCGCGTGCAGGTGAATTTCGCCCAGGTGGGGTCGAAGTGGCTTATGCCTGGCTACGCAAATCTCGAGCCGTTGGATTGAACATGAAAAAAGGCTTCTTTTTGACACTAGCGTTTATTGCAAGTTGCGACAACGGATCGTCTTATGAGGCTGTGACAGACGATAGATCGGGAGCACCCCAGGCAACCTTTCAGTGGAAGCTGGTCACAACCTGGCCAAAAAATTTTCCAGCGCTTGGAACGGCGCCCGAAAAGCTTGCCGAACTGGTTGACGAGATGTCGGCAGGCCGACTGCGGATAAAGGTCTATGGAGGCGGTGAGCTTGTGCCACACATGGAGGTATTTGATGCGGTTTCTGCAGGTACTGCTGAGATGGGGCATGGAGCCGCGTATTATTGGCGCGGCAAGATCCCGATAGCTGCAGTGTTTGCAACCGTGCCTTTTGGTATGACCGCTCAGGAGATGAACGGTTGGTTGCACCATGGTGGCGGTATGGCGCTTTGGCGGGAACTTTACGAACCGTTTGGACTGGTTCCCTTGGCTGCCGGTAACTCGGGCGTACAAATGGCCGGCTGGTTCAATCGCGAAATTCGATCGCTTGATGATATTCGAGGACTAAAAATGCGAATCCCGGGGCTAGGAGGGGCCGTATTCCAACGGGCAGGGGGGATTGCTGTCGCTATGCCGGGAAGTGAGATGTACACATCTATGCAAACAGGCGTGATCGATGCGACAGAATGGGTAGGACCCTATAACGACCTTGCCTTTGGGCTGCACGAAGTTGGGAAGTACTATTACTACCCGGGTTGGCACGAGCCCGGCACGACGTTAGAAGCGATTGTTAATGTGGACGCGTGGCGTGGATTACCGAAGGATCTACAAGCCATATTAGAAGTCGCAACTCGTGCAATAAACCAAGATGTACTCGACGAATTCACTGCTCACAACAACGCAGCTCTCAAGGTCTTGGTAGAGGAGCATGGCGTGGAATTACGCCAGCTTCCGGATGATGTCATCAAGGCATTCGCAGAAATATCTCGAGAACTTATTGCTGAGACGGCGGGCGATAATCCGTTGGCAAATCGAATTCTGGAATCCTATAGAGATTTCGCCGACAACGTACGCGAATACCATGCAATTTCCGAGCAGGCGTACATTAACGCGCGGGACATCGAGTGAATGTTGCCCTTAGAGTTGATTCGGCAACCACGTTGCTAATTTAGGCATTGCAACCAACAACGATAAGAGAAGCAGCTGCAGTCCGATGAACGGAACGACGCCTCGGTAGATATCTGAAGTTGTGATTGTTTCCGGCGCGACGCCTCGGAGGTAGAAGAGAGCAAACCCAAATGGCGGCGTTAGGAAAGATGTTTGGAGATTCACTGCAATCATGACGCCAAGCCAGACCGGGTCGACGCCCATGCTTAACAATACTGGTCCGACGATGGGCACGACTACGTAGGTAATTTCGATAAAGTCGAGAATGAAACCGAGCAGGAAAATGACCAACATGACGATACCAATCGCTGTCCATTGGCCGCCGGGCATGTCGGTGAACAACGTGGCGACGAGATCGTCGCCACCGTAGCCGCGGAACACGAGAGAGAATATGGACGCGCCGATAAGAATGAAAAACACCATCGAGGTGGTTAGAAGGGTTGTCCGCATAATTTCTTGAAGAATTTTTCGCGTAAGGGCTCGGTACAAGATGGCGAGGATCAGAGCTCCCATCGCTCCTACAGCTGCTGCCTCTGTTGGTGTTGCATACCCGAGCAGGATGGAGCCGAGGACCGCCGTTATCAGAAACAGCGGAGGTGCTAGACCCTTGCTGAGCGCGACGACTAGGGGACCGGAGTCTGTTTCTCCACTAGTAGCAGGCGCCGATTTAGGTTGGTACAAGGCTCGGGAAAGAAGATAAGTTGCATACAGTAGCACCAAGATAAGACCGGGAATGAGTGCGCCCGCAAACAGATCGCCGACAGACACCGTTTTCGGAGCAAACAAGCCTTGACTCATTTGTGCTTGTTGGTAGGCGTTTGAAAGTACATCGCCTAGCAAAACCAAGGCGATCGAAGGCGGAATAATTTGTCCTAACGTCCCGGTAGCCGCAATCGTCCCGCTGGCGAAACTCGGCTCGTAACCGTGTTTCAAGAGGGAGGGTAGTGCGAGCAACCCCATCGTGACGACCGTCGCACCAACGATACCGGTACTGGCCGCCATCAGCGTACCCACGATAATGACAGCGATACCCAATCCCCCAGGCATTCGGCCCATTAGCCTTGCCATGCTTTCAAGTAGTGTTTGAGCAATATGGGTACGCTCGAGCGTTATGCCCATCATGATGAATAGCGGGACTGCGATTAGAGTCTGGTTTGTCATGATTCCATAGAGTCGACTAGGCAAGAATCCAAGGGTATTGAGGTCGAATATGCCCGCGGACCCGCCGACAAATGCGAATAGAAGCGCGACGCCTCCAAGCGTTGGGGCCACTGAATAGCCGGCGAGCAACGCTAAAAACACGACTGCAAACATCAGCAGGGGGATGTATTCAATCATGTCGCAATATTCGGTATGCCCGGAGGGCCTCGGCGATTGCTTGCGCTAATAGCAGGAGCGCGGAGAGAGGAATTAACGTTTTAAGTAAATAAACAGCAGGGATTCCACTCACTTCCGGAGAGCCTTCGAGAACGGTCCAAGCGCGCGCGACGTAATCGAAGCTCTCGACCGTAATGACCAAGCAGACGGGCAAAAGAAAGCTCAAATGACCAAGTAGATTTATTTTCACCCTGGTCCGTCCGGAAAGTCGGGCATAGAGGAGGTCAACGCGTACGTGACCGTCATGTTTCAGTGCGTAGGAAAGACCGAGCATGAAAACCAGGGAGTGCATGTAGGTCACGGATTCTTGAAGCGCGATAGCACCGGTATCGAAGACGTAACGTAATACGACTACTGTACAAGTGGTAACAACCATCGCCAGGATGAGCCACGAAACGACGCGTCCAGTGGTCTCAATTAGAGTGTCGGGTTTCACGTAGCGAGTGTTCCGATTAGGTGTTCCGCAACGACTCCGATAAAGATGGTGAACCCGACCCATGTGTTGTTACCGAAGGCCTTAAGGCAACTCGTTTCATCCCGGGATCGGATCAAAATTTGCTGGTAGATAAACAACCCTGCGACAGTGGCAATCGCCAAAGAGTAGGGTATTTGAAAACCGCAATATTCGCCCAATAGGAACAAAAGTATCACTGAGACGGATTGCATTAACCCGATGGCCAAGCGATCCCATTCTCCGAGCAGAAGGGCAGTAGACTTCACGCCAATGGTGCGGTCATCCCTTCGATCGACCATGGCGTACTGAGTATCGTAAGCGATGATCCAAGTGACGCTCATCAAGAAAAATAAACAAATAGGCATGCTAAGACCTCCTCGTACGGCTGTTGAGGCCATGGGTATACCCCAACTAAACGCGATACCGAGGATGACTTGGGGAAAAAACGTGACACGTTTCATGAATGGATAAACGATCGCGATACAAAACCCCGCGACAGCCATCCAGCGGGTAATCACGTTTAGTGTGAACATCAACGCGAGCCCGAGAGTGGATAGAGCGGCAAATATAATGATTGCCTCGACGAGGCTTAAGCGGCCGTCCGCGAGGGGGCGTGACTTGGTTCGCTCGACAAGGGGGTCGATATGGCGATCGATGATGTCGTTGGCGACACACCCTGCGGCACGCATGACGAAGGTTCCAGCGATAAATGTGCAAAGGATCCAGAAAGCAGGAACCGCCTCGGCAGCAAGCCAGAGCGCCGTGAGCGTGGGCCACAACAACAAAAGTGTACCGACGGGTCGATCGAGACGTATCAGTTCGATTATGGCGTTAAATTTTTGCGGACGTATCATGGGTTTTTGGGCGAGCCTTGGTAGATTGATTTATATGGCTTGCACAGGGTAGTTTACAGCGCGCTTTGAGAACCCCAGGTAGTAATTCATGCGGAAATGGCAATGCATCGTATGTGGTTGGATTTACGATGAGGCCGAGGGTTGTGAGGATGAAGGCCTCGCACCGGGCACCAAGTGGGAGGACGTCCCGGAAGATTTTGTCTGTCCGGAGTGTGGGGTTGCCAAAGAAGACTTTGAGATGATTGAGATAGGATAGATTACCCATGAATCTCACCGTCCGAATACTGATTGGCATGGCAGCGGGTGTACTTGTCGGACTCGCTGTTCAAGGATTTACGTCCGATGACCATTGGCTTCAGACCGTACTTATACAGGACGTATTTGATGCTGGCGGCAAGGTTTTTATCGCGTCGCTTCGGTTGATGGTTGTACCCCTGGTACTTGTGTCTTTAGTGTGCGGCTCGTCAAGCCTGGCCGATGGGGCAAGCATGGGACGGCTGGGCGGAAAGTCGATCGGCCTTTATCTTTTCACCACCGCGGTCGCGATCTCTTTGGCGCTTGGGCTGGCGCTCTTCATTAGCCCCGGGGAGGGAGGGTCCGCTAGCCAAGCGGTTGAATATACGCCGCGGCCGAGCCCTGGGCTCAAAGAAACCTTCCTCAACATTTTTCCAACCAATCCCGTTCAAGCCATGGCCGATGGCAATATGCTACAGATCATTGTTTTTGCATTGCTCCTGGGTACAGCCCTTGGTCGCTCGGGGGATGCAGGCCAAAGAATTCGATCGTTTTTTGAGGACCTCAATGGTGTCCTCATGCGACTAATCGTAATGCTCATTAGTCTCGCGCCTTTCGGGGTTTTTTTCCTAATGGCCAAGCTCTTCTCTGAAGTTGGTTGGCGAGACATTATCGAGCTTGGAAAGTACTTCGCGACGGTAATTTTGGCGCTGATCATTCATGCATCAGTTGTATATCCGGCGTTGTTGTTATGGCTTGCGAAAACGAATCCCATAAAGTTCTACCAGAAAATGCGAGAACCGATGCTTTTTGCGTTTAGTACTTCGTCGAGTGGAGCGACATTGCCGGTGACCTTGCGCACGGTGGAAAAGAAATTAGGCGTGGATAACAGCATCGCTTCCTTTTCGGTTCCATTGGGAGCGACCATCAATATGGATGGCACGGCGATTATGCAAGGCGTGGCCACGGTCTTCATCGCGCAATACTTTCACGTTGACCTTGTCTTTACAGACTATTTGATGGTCATACTTACTGCCACGATGGCGTCGGTTGGGACGGCGGCGGTGCCCGGCGTTGGGTTGATTATGTTAACGATGGTTCTCACTCAGGTCGGGTTGCCGGTGGAGGGCATCGCGTTGATTATTGGCGTGGATCGGCTGCTCGATATGACACGTACGGCGGTTAATGTCGCGGGTGACGCGACGGTGGCGACAATAGTCGCGCATTCGGAAAAGAAGCTTGATCGATCAGTGTTAGATGACCCTGACGCGGGTCGAGTCAATCCCTAATCGCGAAATGACGCTAGACCGTTGCGTACTCGGTCTCTACCGGCGTCCAGGTTTTAATTATTGCCTCGGCAGTCCCCGCGTCAGCTTTACGCATCGTATCGCCAGTTTGAACGACCTCCTTAAATAGTGATAAGTCGCGACTAAGGTCGGAAACACGAAATTGTCGCTCACCCGTTTGTCGGGTCCCCATAATGTCACCCGGCCCTCGAAGTTCGAGATCTTTTTCTGCGATCAGAAACCCGTCGTTGGTCTCACGCATCACGTTCAAACGTGCTTTTGCCAGTTCCGTCAGCGGGGCTTCGTAGAGCAAAGTGCAGTGACTCGGGAGGTGTCCGCGGCCGACCCGGCCCCTTAATTGGTGGAGTTGAGCCAGGCCCAAACGATCTGGGTCATCAATTACCATGTGGGTTGCGTTGGGAACGTCAACCCCAACCTCTACAACCGTGGTTGCAACCAGCAATCCTATTTCCCCGGATTTGAAACGGGACATCGTTGCCGACTTGTCGATCGTTTTCATACGCCCGTGGA
Organism: Pseudomonadales bacterium; assembly: GCA_022448085.1. GTDB lineage: Bacteria > Pseudomonadota > Gammaproteobacteria > Pseudomonadales > Azotimanducaceae > UBA11889. The sequence continues at coordinate 15,269 of JAKUTH010000021.1, forward strand.
TAAGCCCGACGGTCACTTGCGGTAGCTTGCCCTCGAGTTCTGAATGAACGGTCTCTGCGGCTTTGATCTCACTATCTGCGGATTCCTCGATGGCGGCACAGACCCAAAAAGCTTGACGCCCTGCAGCCACTTCGCGACCGACGCCTTCAACGATTTCATCGCGCCTTGCATTGGTGTGTATTGACGTCGCGATGGGCGCACGCCCGGGCGGCATTTCATCAATCACCGATAGGTCCATGTCGGCATACAAGGTCATCGACAATGTCCTGGGGATCGGAGTTGCGGTCATGACCAATTGGTGGGGCAGGCGCCCTTTGTCACGAAGGGACATCCGTTGGTGAACGCCGAACCGATGTTGTTCGTCGACGATCGTTAAACCGAGTTCGTGAAAAACAACGTCCGTTTGAAAAATAGCGTGCGTACCGATGATTACTAAATCATCACCATTTGCTATCGCGTTCAATCTGGATCGTCTTTCTGTTGCAGGCAGTCGGCCCGTTAGGAGGCCGACCCCAATTCCGAGAGGCGAGAGCCAGCTCGAAAACGTTTCGTAGTGTTGCTCTGCAAGAATTTCAGTAGGCGCCATTATGGCGGTTTGCGCGCCGTTTTCGGCTGCCCGTATTGCCGCAAATGCTGCGATGATGGTTTTTCCCGAACCGACATCTCCTTGAATTAGACGCATCGTCGCGCGAGTTTTAGCGAGGTCGTTGAGGACATCAATGGTAGTTTTTCGCTGAGCGCCGGTGAGTTGGAATCCGAGTTCGCGCAATAACTCTTTACCGAGTTGGTGGACAGGGGGAAGAGCCCGTGCAGGGGCGTTCGAAACGGCTTGCTGGCGTCGTTTCATCACAAGGTAGTAAGCGAGCAACTCGTCGAAGGCTAGTCGCTTTCGGGCCGATTCAACTAATTCGGGCTGGTCGATCGGTGGAAGATGGATTACTCGCAACGCATCTTCCAGAGTAAAGCCCATCGTTTGGAATGAATGAAAGTCCGGAGGGTGTTCAAGAATCTGCTCGATCCATCCCGCAACCCTAGCGCTTGTTATACCGACGGTGACGCGGTAAACGGGCTTTAATTCTGGCTTTATAGGACCGGGTTCTGAATTGAAAACCCGATATTCAGGATGGACCATTTCGAGCCCGGAGCGGCCAAGACGGGCCTCACCAAATAAACGTAGCCATGCACCTGGACGGAGCGCCTCGCGTTGATGCGGGCTAAAGTGAAAAAGGCGCATGCTGAGGAATGCGTTCCCGTCTTCAAGCGTGATAATCAGACTTCGGCGGCGGCCATAACCTACGTTAACTTTCACTATTTCACCGGAGACGTAACATTCGTCTCCCGCATTTAGCTGATTCAGGGGGGTGATTTGGGTGCGGTCTTGGTAACGAATTGGAAGATGCAAAAGCAAATCGAGTTGGCTACGAATCCCCAGGCGCAACAACTTACCGGCGGCGGAAGGACCAATGCCTTTGAGCGCCGTAATGGATTCGTCGTTCAGCTGGATTCTTTTGGAATCGACAGTACGGCCTCGATTTCTACGCGCGCTCCGCGGGGTAGTTCGTTGACTCCAACCACCGAGCGGGCGGGGAACGGCGGTGTAAATTGATTCGTGAAGACATCGTTGACCTCGCCAAATAGGTCCAGATCTGTCAAAAAAACGCTCATCTTGACAACAGAGCTCAGCGAGCCACCACTCGCGCGACACACTGACTCAAGATTGCGGAATACTTGCCGAATTTCCTTTCCGAAAGTATCTGCGACTAGCTCCATGGTCACGGGATCAAGGCCAATCTGGCCTGAAAGATAAACGATTTCACCTGTCTTGATGGCTTGCGAGTAAGCGCCAATTGCGTCGGGGGCGGCTTTCGTCGATATAGCGGTACGTGTCACTAGCTAACGGCTCGTTCCACACTTTGCACGGGCGTTATGTTGCGGAGATGTTGCATCGCGCGTTTTAGGTGATCGCGATCGCGAACCGAAATCTCAACGGCCACCGTTGAAAGATCCGACGATCGCTCGTCAACTCGAATATGGTTAATTCCGGCGTCCACCATGTTGACAGAAGTAGCAAGTTCCGCCAGGACTCCCTTTCGGCGTTTAACCGTGAGGCGGAGGGTCGTTTCAAACTCACGCTGAGTCTCGCTCCAGCGCGCAGGAATTATGTCCTGCGGCGCGCGCCGTCGTACCTCGGTAACGTTATTACAAGCCTCCAGATGCACGACAAATCCTTTTCCTGGCGTCATGTGACCAACGACAGGATCACCCGGTACCGGCCCACAGCAACGACCGTAATTGATTACAAGACCGTCGCCGTCCTTAATGGCAACCGGGCCGCCTTCGTGTATATCAACCGCCTGATAAGCGGGGTTTTCTATCGCTAGCAACCGTTGGGCAACGGTGTACGCCATGAGATTGCCGATTCCAATGTCGGCGAGTAAGTCGTCCAACTTTCGCACGTTAAATTCCTGAAAGACTTTTCGCAGTCGCCTAAAGTCCAAATCGTTAATGGAGGTGTTCGCATTGGCGAGTGTCCTATCAAGTAGGCGTCGGCCGAGACGAATTGACTCGGCGCGTTGTTGTACTTTCAATGCCATACGGATCCCCGACCGTGCGCGACCGGATACAGCGAAAGTGAGCCACTCTGGACTGGGGCGGGCGTCAGTGGCCGTGATTACTTCGACGGTCTGGCCTGACTCTAATTGTTTTGATAACGGCGCCAAGACTTTGTCGACTCGACAGGCGACCGTGTGATTACCGATATCCGTATGAATGTTGTATGCATAATCGATCGGGCAGCTACCCCTCGGTAATTCGAGAATGTCGCCCCGGGGCGTAAAGACGTAAAGTTCATCGGGAAATAGATCGAGTTTCAGGTTTTCAATAAATTCTTGGGAATTGCCCGCCTTTTGTTGCAAATCGAGGATGCTGTTAACCCATTCGCGCGTTCGGGCATCGCTACGCTTGAACGATGCGGGTTGGGATTTATACAACCAGTGTCCGGCGATGCCGTTGTCCGCGATTGTGTCCATTTGACGAGTGCGTATCTGTACCTCGATCGGGACGCCGTGCATGCCGAACAGCGTGGTGTGTAGTGACTGATATCCGTTCGCTTTAGGAATGGCTATATAGTCCTTGAACCTGTCAGTTCTCGGTTTGTAGAGGTTATGAACTGAGCCCAAGGCGCGGTAGCAGGCGTCGACTTGATCGACGACGACTCGGAAACCAAAGACATCCATGATGTCGCCGAACGACTTTCTCTGAGCCTTCATCTTTGTATAAATTGAATAAAGGTGTTTTTCTCGACCGACCACGGTGGCATCGATTCCTTCACGTTTAAGGACCGCTAGGATCGACTTCCGTATTTCTTCCATTAAGGCCTTTCGATTACCGCGTGCAGCGGATACTGCACGACCGATCAATCCGGCACGCAGCGGATAGATGGTTTCGAAGCCAAGTTCTTCTAGTTCAATCTTGATAGCGTTCATGCCTAGCCGGTTAGCTATGGGAGCGTAGAAGTCGAGAGTCTCGCGGGCGATCCGTCGTCGCTTGTCTCGGTCAAGTGCGCCGATGGTACGCATGTTGTGCAGCCTGTCTGCTAATTTAACGAGAATGACTCTCAGGTCCTGTGTCGTTGCCATTGCCATCTTCTGAAAATTTTCTGCATGTTCTTCGGCTGACGTCTTATAGATGGTCGCAAGCTTGGATACGCCGTCCACAATGTCGGCAACTTCTTGCCCGAACGATTCGACCAGAACTTCTTTATCTATACCTGTATCTTCAAGGACGTCGTGCAGTAACGCGGCCATAATGGACTGATGGTCCATGTGCATGTCGGCGAGGACGCCCGCTACAGCCAAGGGGTGCGTAACATATGGATGGCCAGATAGTCGACGCTGACCGTCGTGCGCTTCTTCTGCAAATTGATAGGCGCGCCTAACACGCCTGAGCTCGCGTCTGTTCAGATACGATAAAGCCTTCGTGAGAGTCTTGGCGTTGGTAGGGGCAGCGATTTCATTGCTCAATGCTCGTGCGGCAAGTTGAGCCTGAAAGTAGGACTCAGAAGTTTTTTTCTCGATCATCTCCAAAGCCGAAAGCCGCATCCATTTCAGAATCGTCCGGCCTCACATCAGCGGCGTCAAGCACTTCGTCAGTAATCAGACCCTTGGCAATTTCTCGGAGGGCAATGACGGTGGGCTTGTCGCCCTCATCGTCCACAAGGGGATCTGCTCGAAATTGAATCATTTGTCGGGCGCGACGCGTCGCAACCATGACCAAATGGAAGCGGTTTTCTACGTGTTCGAGACAATCTTCAACGGTTACTCGGGCCATAAATTGTTCGACTTTTAGCGGACGCGCGATTCTACTCGAATCGGGATTTGTCCGACAAGAGTCTGGCAGCGAGATCCGATACGTTTGATTTTGGGAAAAACGTACCGTTTCTCACGGAACTAATGATGTTTGTGAGTTCCAAGAGCGCCTTATCAAAATTGTCATTGACGAGAACGTAGTCGAATTCGTCGAAATGGGATATTTCCTGAACTGCCAGATTAGTACGCCGTTGGATTTCTTCGGAGCTATCTTCTCCGCGACACCGCAATCGTTCAACGAGAGCGATTCGAGAGGGTGGAAGAACAAAAATACTGGTTGTAGCGGGTTCCTTTTCGCGGACCTTTCTAGCCCCTTGCCAGTCGATTTCGAGTATGACGTCTAACCCGTTGGTTAGGTCGGTATCAACGCTCTCGACAGAGGTTCCGTAGAGGTGACCGAAAACGCTGGCGTGTTCGAGAAACGCCGACTTGGATTTCAGGGCCAGGAAATCAGCTCGAGCAGTGAAGTAATAATGTTTACCCTCTTTTTCGCCTTGACGTTTCGGTCGGGTGGTATAAGAAACTGAGGAAACAAGCCTACGATCGGCTTCGAGAAGCGCGTTCACAAGACTTGTTTTACCGGCTCCAGATGGCGCGGAAATGACGAAAAGCCGTCCCGAACGTTGTGATTTTGAACTCATGCAATCGCGCGATTAAAGATAGGTTTGGTTTGCTTCAGCGTAGCGAAAACTGAGGAGCGCGACGTCATCGCACCATTGTAACTTGATATGATGCGCTGATTTTCAACGTCCGGACGAATTGAGGGCAGGATGGATAGGCCGAGTGGTCGAGCGCCAGACGAGCTTCGAGCAATAACAATTACGCGTGATTTCACTAAGCACGCAGCCGCATCGGTACTAATCGAATTTGGTGATACAAAAGTAATTTGCACCGCAAGTGTCGAGGACAACGTTCCGGGATTCATGCGAGGACAAGGTCGTGGGTGGGTCACTGCCGAATACGGCATGTTGCCGGGCGCGACACATAGCCGAGCAGATAGAGAGGCGGCGCGTGGCAAACAAAGCGGTCGTACGGTCGAAATACAGCGACTCATCGGCAGATCTTTAAGGGCTGTGGTCGATTTGAATAAGTTGGGGGAGCGTACGATCAGAGTCGACTGCGACGTGATACAGGCTGACGGAGGAACGCGCACGGCTTCTATAACGGGGGGTTCTGTCGCGCTTGCCGATGCGATACTCCAGATCGCTCCGGAAGCATTTATCGGCCTGGTCGGATCGATATCAGTGGGGGTGTTTCATGGCGTTCCAGTATTGGATTTGGACTATCCGGAGGACTCAAACGCAGACACGGACATGAACGTCGTCATGGTTGAAGGTGGTGGCTTTATCGAGATTCAAGGCACGGCGGAAGCAGCCCCGTTCGACGATGAAACGCTTGATGCGATGCTTGGATTGGCGAAAACTGGCATAGCTGCACTATTTAGGGAACAACGACACGCACTTGGGCTGGCATCTTGACGGAAGAGGGAGTGAATCATTTCGTTCTCGATATGATTTCGCAAAGGGTGCTTAAGTTTGGTCCATTTACGCTCAAATCCGGCCGTCAAAGCCCGTACTTCTTCAATCTTGGAGCCATCGACCACGGCGATGGGCTTCGGCGTTTGGGGAGCGCATACGCCGAACGATTGCGGTTTCTGGAGTATGACTTTGATGTCATTTTTGGCCCGGCGTACAAAGGCATTCCGATTGCGGTATCGACTTCCATAGCGATGGCTGAAACTGGTCAACCGGTGGGTGTTACATACAATCGAAAAGAACCGAAAGGACACGGGGAGGGCGGTGTTTTGGTTGGTACGCCTTTGGCGGAACGCAGAGTTGTTATCGTCGACGATGTGTTAACAGCTGGAACAGCCGTGGTGGAATCGGCTCGTTTGGTGCGGGAGGCTGGTGGTGACCTCGTTGGGGTCCTCGTCGCGCTCGACCGACAGGAGTATGTTGAAGAAGGGTCTCTGACGGTTCTGGAAAGCATTTCGAGGGAGCTTTCGGTCCCTGTCGAAAGTATAGCGGGTCTGAATGACGTTGTTCGATGTATCAAGAGCGACCCCGAATACCGCCATACCTTGGCGCAGCTGACGCGATATCAGCAAGCACACTGTCAAGTTTTGGAGTAGGCGTTAACGGGGGAATTTCTGAAATAATCGGGGAAACGTTGCGTCTGGCACGCCTACCCAGTGTTATATGATGATATTCGTGAAACGCGACCCCGAAGCCAGTTCTACCATTCGCATAAGCGCTGTATTCGATGTGCCGCTATTCTGGAATACTGCCAGCCGACTTACGTAGAACGTTCACCGATTAGAGTACCTATGCCACTATCGGTTAGGACCTCTAAAAGAAGGGCATGCGGTACTCGACCATCGATAATATGTGCGCTTTGGACACCTCCCTCCACCGCGTCTAGTGCACAGCGCGCTTTCGGCAACATCCCGCCCTCGATAACACCTTGAGAAATCAATACCGCAGCTTTTTTACGGCTGAGGGACGCGATCGTGTCGTTATTTACGTCGAGAATACCGGGGGTATTTGTAATGAGTACGAGTTTTTCGGCGCCGATGTGTTGTGCAATGCCGCTCGCGACCAAGTCTGCATTAATGTTAAGACTTTCGCCGTTTTGTCCGACTCCGATGGGCGCGACCACCGGGATGAAATCTCTCTCCATTAGAGACTCAAGTACTGCGTGATTGATAGATTCCACTTCACCAACTTGCCCAATATCGATAATTTCCGAAACGACGGAGCCTTCATTCGTCTCGGTTAATTCCATTCGTCGGGCACGGATTAGATTACCGTCTTTACCAGTGACTCCAACCGCCATTCCGCCGTTGTCGTTTATCAGAGACACGATTTCTTTATTGACCAAACCCCCGAGGACCATTTGCACGACGTCCATTGTTTCTTTGTTGGTTACTCGCATGCCCCCAACGAATCGCGTGACAATATTGAGTCGGCCAAGCAGCTCTTCGATTTGTGGCCCGCCACCGTGGACGACGATCGGGTTCATCCCGACTACTTTCATCAAAATAACGTCTCGAGCGAAGGCTCGTTTTAAATCATCGTGCGCCATGGCATTGCCACCGTATTTGATGACAATGGTGGAACCATGGAACCGTTGGATATACGGAAGCGCCTCGACGAGAATCCGTGCAGTCTCTTCATGCTCATTCATGGAATCACCAGTTCGGGATCTATATGGGTAATCGCGGTACGAAACGTGTTTTTGATACGCTGTAATGCTTCCGTACTTTCCGCTTCAAAACGCAGGCTAAGCACGGGACTCGTGTTGGACGCTCGAATCAATCCCCAGCCATCTTCGTAATCCACACGGATACCGTCGATAGTTGCGATTTCTCCTTCGTCGAAGTAATGGCATCGGGAGAGCGCGTCGATGACATCGAATTTTTTCCTTTCCGTGGTTGGGATCTTAATCTCAGGCGTAGAAATGACGGGCGGGAAATCCAGAAAAATGTCCTCGACAGTTCGCGTTTCTGCGCTCAATAATTCGAGGAGGCGCGCCGCGCTGTATAGCGCGTCGTCAAAACCAAACCAACGTTCGACGAAGCAAATGTGTCCGCTGAACTCTCCACCCAAAAGAGCCCCGGTTTCTTTCAGCTTAGCTTTGATGTGGGAATGTCCAGTCTTCCACATTAAAGCCTTTCCGCCGAGATTAGTAATGAGAGAAGCTAGGCGACTACTGCATTTGACATCGAAAATGATTTCGGCACCGCGGTTACGACTAAGAATGTCGCGGGCGAGTAGCATCAGCATCCGATCGGGCCAAATGATCGTGCCGCAATTACTAACAATGCCTAGACGATCTCCGTCTCCATCGAACGCGATGCCTAAATCTGCGCGATGCTCATCGACCGCGGATATGAGGTCCAGTAGATTCGCAGGATCGGCGGGATCGGGGTGGTGGTTTGGGAAGTTACCATCCACATCCGAGTAAAGTGGAACGACGTTGCATCCGAGCATCGTAAATAGATCTGGCGCGACCAGACCCGCAACACCGTTACCGCAATCTACGACCACTCTAAGAGGTCGGGACAAACGAATGTCGTCACGAACTGCGGAAACGTAGTCGTTAATGATTTTCGTTTTGCGATAGGTCCCCACACCGCCCGGGAGATTTTTGTCAACAACTCTTTCGCGCAATCGCTGGATTGCTTCTTCGGCTAGGGTTGTGCCTCTAATCATCATCTTCAGACCGTTGTACTCCGGCGGATTATGCGAACCGGTGACCATGATTCCTGTTCCGATCGAAGACTGTGTTCCTGGGAATTCAGGTTCATCAATGCGGTGCGTCGCGTAATAAAGCAATGGAGTCGGTACCATCCCCACGTCAATGACGTTGATACCGCCGTCGTTGAGTCCTTTCGCTAAGGATTGGCATAACAATGGAGTCGAAATGCGACCGTCTCCGCCAATCACTGCGGCATGTTGTTCTTGGGATAATGCCTCGGCAGCAAACGCCCTTCCTATCCAATATACGGCAGTTGGTGTCAGGTTAGTTTCCACTATCCCACGGATGTCGTAAGCACGAAATATATCCGGATCGAGTTGGATAGCAGATTGTGCGGCTGGGCTTGCCATGGTTTGCTCAGTGTCCGTGCGTGAGTGAGGGAATTTGCGTGGAAGTTGCTGTGAATCGGAGCGAGCTAGCTCAAAAGCGTACGCATACTACTCGGTTCGAGAGTTTCAACGCTAGGTCCTATTGCTCGTGTATAGCTCAGAGATTGCGGCGACCAACTTACTTGCAATCTCGGCTTTAGGTGACTTATCAAAAGTGGTCTCGCCATGCGCATGCAAAAGGGTAACTTCGTTTTCGTCACTATCGAATCCGATGGTGTGGTCGGATACATCGTTCACGACGATTGCATCAAGGCATTTGCGCTCACGCTTTTGAACTGCATTTTTTACGAGGCTTTGTGTTTCTGCTGCGAATCCGACTAAGTAAGGGGGATCCGACAATGCGGCAACGCTTGCAAGAATGTCATCGTTTTCGACGAGCTCGATGGACATCGGCGAGCCGTTTCGGTACATTTTTTTTATTTTGTGCGGTTCCGAATGGGTAGGTCGATAGTCGGCAACTGCAGCGACGCCAAACATGATGTCGATATCGTTCGCTATATCTAATACTGCGGACTTCATCTCTGCAGCAGAAATGATATTTATTTGCTGGACTCCCTTGGGCGGAGGTAGCGCGACGGGACCACTTACTAACGTGACGATGGCACCAGCATCCCTGGCGGCCTCCGCGATCGCGTAGCCCTGCTTTCCAGAGCTTGAGTTCGTTATGTAGCGGACCGGGTCAATCGATTCCCTTGTGGGCCCTGCAGTAACCAGAACCCTGAGCCCGGTCATCGGCGTATCGATAGGGTCGGTCGTCACAAGCAAGTGCGAGACAATATCTTCTATCTCGAGCATTCTTCCTGGTCCAGTTTCGCCGCAGGCCTGCTCGCCGTAGTCGGGTCCGATGATGCTAACGCCGTCAGTTTCGAGCACTCCGATGTTTCTTTTCGTTGCAGAGTGATTCCACATTTCCAGGTTCATAGCTGGTGCGACGACTGTCGGAGCCGTCGTCGCTAAGTAAAGGGTTGTGAGTAGATCATTGCTCAGGCCGTTCGCCAGACGCGCGATTAGGTTTGCGGTTGCGGGTGCTATGAGTAATGTATCCGCCCAGCGGGCAAGTTCGATGTGTCCCATCGAGCGCTCGGCTTCTAAATCCCATAAATCGTTGCGTACGCGGTGTCCTGAGAACGTGGTCAGCACCGTGGTTGTAACGAAGTGATTCGCTGATTCGGTCATGACAGGTATGACGTCCATCCCGGCAGCGACGAGCTGCCGCACCAGTGCGGGTGTCTTGTAAGCCGCAATACCGCCTCCGATGCCAAGTACGATGCGTTTCCCTTGCATTATTCATAGCTGTGAAAATCAGGGGGGCGCGAGGATAGCACGTCATATACCGGGCGTTGACCCCCTCGTACGTTGGGACGCTCGGGATCGAAGAGATTTTTTTGCACCGTCGATTGGTTGCTATAAATGTGTTATTTGGTTAACGCCCTTATTGGAAGAGGCTCGCATGAATTGGGGCTTCTGACTTGGTTTGGGGCGAGCGCTTTGGTATAAAGACGCACCTTTTTTCGGCGCCTCCGATGTCCCAAGTGTGTCAAGTTACCGGTAAGCGGCCCATGAGCGGCAATCACGTTTCTCATGCAAACAATAAGACGCGGCGACGATTTCTCCCGAACATTCAGAATCATCGGTTCTGGGTGGAAAGTGAAAAGCGGTTTGTACGGCTGCGTGTTTCGACGGCCGGGATGCGCATCATCGATAAAAAAGGCATTGAAGAAGTTCTTGCTGATATACGTAAGCGCGGGGAGAAAGTCTGATGCGCGATAAAATTAAGTTGGTAAGCAGCGCGGACACGGGACACTACTACACGACGACGAAAAATAAACGCCTCAGCCCTGACAAGCTCGAACTCAGAAAATATGACCCGGTAGTGCGTAAACACGTGATCTATCGGGAAGAGAAGATCAAGTAACTGCCAGAGCTTCCTGAAGTTGAAACAACGCGACGTGGTGTTGCCCAGGTTTTAGAAGGTCGACGCCTGGTCGAGGTTGTAGTTCGGGAATCGAGACTTCGGTGGCCCGTAGTCGTTCCGAATGGGCTCTCCGGGCTGCGACTTAGCGCGGTTGATCGGAGGGCAAAGTACCTACTATTTCGATTCTCGCGCGTGACGATGCTCATACATTTAGGCATGTCAGGACGGTTGCGCGTTGTTTCAGCAAATATGCCAGCGGGCAAGCATGATCATGTGGATTTTCATTTCGAGGACGATCAAGTATTGCGACTCAGCGATCCCCGACGATTCGGCAGTATTCACTTCTCATCCGACCCGGTGGAAGCGCATTGGTTGTTAAAGAATTTAGGGCCTGAGCCCCTGAGCGCTGATTTTAGTGGTGAATACTTGCACCATGTTTCTCGGCACCGTCGTCAGGCCGTAAAAACGTTCATCATGAACGCACAGGTTGTGGTTGGGGTGGGAAACATATACGCGAATGAGTCGCTTTATCGGGCGGGTATTCGTCCGCGAAATGCAGCTGGTCGCATTTCGAAGGATCGTTATGTTGAGCTTGAACGAGCTATCCGAAGCACGTTAGAGGAAGCAATCGCGATGGGCGGCACGACTTTGAGGGATTACGTTGGGAGCGATGGGAAGCCTGGGTATTTTCGACAGGAATTATTCGTATATGGGCGTGAAGGCAAAAGATGTCTTCGCTGCGAGACGATACTGAAGGGGATTCGGTTGGGGCAGCGAGCGACTGTGTACTGTCCGTATTGCCAGCATTGAGAGTGGGGGACAACCGCGCGGCTGACGAATATTGTTCGGGACGTATCTGGTTACGCGGTATCAGCTTTTCTTAAGACGTACTCTGTTCTTTGTAATAGTCCACGATGGCGGGGTGAACGAAGTTGGATATATCGCCGCCTAAAGCCGCGATCTCGCGAACTCGAGACGAGGACAGAAAAGACCACTTATGAGCGGTGGGTAGAAGAACATACTCGATATCGTGATCCAAAGATTGATTCATGGATAGCATCTGGAACTCGTAGTCGTAATCGGTCAATGTGCGAAGTCCTCTCAATACGAAACGAGTGTTCTTCGAACGCACATAGTCGACCAGCAAACCGTTAAAACCTTCGACGGATACTTGATCGTCAAGATGGGCAAGTGCTTCGCGACAGAGTTCCATTCGATCGGCAAGGTATGTGGTCGGATCTTTATCGACAGACGTTCCTATCGCGACCACGACGTGGTCAAAAAGGTTTAGCGCCCGCTCGACAATGTTGGTATGGCCGTGAGTGATAGGGTTGAAGCTTCCTGGGTAAACTACTGACGACACACTTGGACTCCAATATTCGCGGCGATACTAGCCCAACACCTAATCGGTCACAAACAGAAGGTTCGAAGACGCAACAGCGCGAAACTTACTTCACCTGCGAACGATTTTTTCCACACTTCATACTTGGGATGTGCAAATTCGGCTTGACGCGGCCTTTCCAGGTAAACGAAGGCGTCCGTTTCGAGGTGATGGTCCAGTAGATCCAGAATGTTCTGATACTGTTGATTTTCGAACGGAGGATCCAAGAAAACGATATCCCAGCTTTGCGTTTGACTCTCAAGCCAGCTAATGGCGTCGCTACACACGATGGTTGCTGGTGCTTCGAGCTCTGTCGCTGCCTTTTCGAGTTCCGCTGCCACTCGGGTATCAGAATCGACGAATGTTGCTCGAGCAGCACCGCGGGAAAGAGCTTCAAATCCCAGTGCGCCGGTGCCGGCATATAAATCCAGAACGCGCGCGCCCGAAAGTTCGAGGTTAAGCCAGTTAAATAGCGATTCCCTTACCCGATCAAGGGTTGGGCGTAACCCCTCGGCGTTCGTGACAACGAGCTTTCGCCGCTTCCACTTACCACCGATAATGCGGACGGTCTGGCGTTTATTTGATGGCACAAAGGGATAGTGGGAGAAGAAGGCGCAAAAAACGAGGGATTACGAGGACGTTTTATTCGATCCCTCGGTAAAACCCGATCAAAGGTCTCCCATGGCATTGGGAATCTTGTTCTGGGCGAAAAAAGAATTGACGAGAACACTCTATTAGACCTTGAGGCAAGCTTGTTGACTACCGACGTCGGCATTGACGCCGCTGAGGCGATTATTGCGGGCCTCAAGGGGCGCTTATCACGCAACGAGTTTTCGGATAGAAAGACGCTTCACCAGGCATTACAGGTCGAATTAACTGAGATGGCGCGTCCTCTGGGCAAACCGTTCCAAATTGGGTCAGCAAGGCCTTTCGTGGTGCTTTTCATCGGGGTCAATGGAGTGGGAAAGACGACTACGATTGGCAAGCTATCGAAACACCTGGAAGTCGCGGGCTTTTCCACGTTGCTTGCAGCTGGGGACACATTCCGAGCCGCTGCGACCGAACAGATCCAGGCGTGGGGTGCCTCAAACGACGTCCCGGTCGTGTCCCAACAGTCAGGTGCTGACAGCGCGGCCGTAATTTACGATGCGATCGAAACAGCAAAACGTCGAGGCATAGATGTTGTATTGGCGGATACGGCGGGTCGATTGCAAGCAAAGAAAGGGCTCATGGATGAGTTATCAAAAATAAAACGCGTTATTGCCCGCACGGACGAAACTGCACCGCACGAATGCCTATTGGTGATTGACGCAAATGTTGGCCAAAATGCTATCTCTCAACTCCATGACTTTGACGAGGCAGTCGGAGTCTCTGGCATGATTGTGGCCAAGTTGGATGGCTCGGCCAGGGGTGGCGTCCTGTTTTCGCTGGCGCATGCGCAAGCCTCGCAGGAATGCACGCCGGTCTACTTCATTGGTCTTGGTGAGTCGGCGGACGATTTGGAGCCGTTCGATCCGGATGCTTTCGTCGAAGCATTACTCGCGCCGTGAGTAAGATCGAATTTCAGAGGGTCACGAAACGATTTGAGGGCGGCGGTGAAGCGCTAAAGGATGTATCGGTCGTGTTTCCCGAAGGGACCATGACATTTTTGACCGGCCACTCGGGGGCGGGGAAAAGTACGTTTCTTCGTCTACTTTTAAGGACAGAAAGCCCCACGCGCGGCCAGATTTTCGTTAACGACGTCAATATCGTCAAATTACCCGTTAGAAAAATCCCTGCATACCGTCAAAATCTTGGGGCAGTATTTCAGGATCATCACCTGCTTGCGGAAAGGAGCGTGTACGAAAATGTGGCGCTGCCCCTCAAAGTCGCGGGTATGCGTGAGCAGGATGTCGCGAGGAGGGTTCGAGCGGCGCTGTCACGCGTAGGCTTGCTCGAAAAGGAACGGCTTGGAACGCGGGCTCTCTCGACCGGCGAACAACAGCGAGTGGGTATTGCTAGGGCCGTAGTCAATAGGCCCAAAGTACTTCTCGCCGACGAGCCAACAGGCAATCTCGATCCGGACTTATCGCGAGACATCATGACCTTGTTTGAACAGTTTAATCAGGTGGGAACAACCGTGATCGTAGCGAGCCATGATCGCGAATTGATTGATGCGATGGGTTTTCGAATTGTTGAGCTAGCTAGCGGCGGCGTGATCCGCGATGACGATTCGACAAACTTGGACAAATAGAAGGATGGCAGCGTCTAAGGAACCATGGCCCAGGTCCAAGCGGCCTATTGCGGCAACGTTTCGAGATCACGTAAGTGTCATTAGGGATAGTGTTCGTTTCACGAGCAGTCGGTTCGGCACAAGCCTGTTGGTATGGCTTTTGATTGGTACCGCAATGGCGCTGCCAGCGGGCTTGTATTTGATCGAAAGAAATATCGAAGTGATCTCGAGACAGTGGGATAGCCTCAATAGCTTTTCGGTTTATTTCGAGGTCGGTGCGTCGGTGGGCGATATAAACGAATTGGTTCAACAAATTCGTAACCACAGTGACATTGTGACGGTTTCAACGGTTACGCCCGAGGAAGCTCTGAACGAATTTAGTTCGTACAAGGAGATCACGGATGCGATGACGCTTCTCGAGTCCAATCCACTACCAGCATCTGCGCGGGTCACGGTAGATGATCAACTGTCTCTTGAGCGCCTTAGTGAAGTCGCGTCGCAATTCGAGGCGGTAGGCGTCGTTGACGAAATTGTTGTTGAAAGGGCATGGCTTCAGCGCTTGCAAGCGATTGGCGAGTTCATCAGTCGGCTAGGATGGGTGCTCGGTATTTTATTTGGCGCGGGGGCGGTACTTATTACTGCGGCTTCGGTTCGTCTCGCACTCGAGATGCGCCTTGAAGAAATCAAAGTACTCAAGCTAGTTGGTGCAACAAACGCATTTATTACGAGACCGTTCTTGTACTCTGGTGCGATCTACGGCCTAGGGGGCGCTTTGGTCGCGGCGATGGTGTTGTCGGCAGCTCTTATCTTACTTGAAGCTCCGCTCGGAGCCTTATGGTCGAGCTATGGTCAGATGGTGAATTTACAGGGCGATGAGCCGGCGTTTTACTCTGGCCTCGGCCTCGTTGGCGTGATTCTAGGTGTAATCGGAGGATTAGTCGCGTCAAATCAACGACTTAGGGAAATAAATATCGATTAATCAATGTGTTGACTCGGTTAGCACTCGTATGATGAGAGTGCTAAAATGCCGTTATGTTGCTACCGAGGTTATCAAGTTGAGTACCGACGTTATGTTGTTGGAAATCGTGTCCCCAGGGCGGGATTTGGACGCGTATATCCAGACAATCAATGCACTACCGATACTGACACCTGAGCGGGAAAGGGAGCTAGCGGAGCGTTTTTTTGATGACAATGATCTTGAAGCGGCTCGCGAGCTCGTACTTTGCCATCTCCGTTTCGTTGTCCACCTTGCCAAAGGGTATCGGGGGTATGGATTACCGATCGGTGATCTTATTCAGGAAGGTAATGTTGGTCTTATGAAGGCGGTGAAGCGGTTCGATCCATCCTTCGGCGTACGATTAGTGTCTTTTGCTGTTCATTGGATCAAGGCGGAAATCCACGAGTTTGTGTTGCGTAACTGGCGGGTCGTTAAGGTCGCGACGACCAAGGGACAACGAAAATTATTTTTTAATCTACGGAGTCGTAAAAAGACGCTTAGTTGGCTAACAGCAGAAGAAACCCGAGCCATTGCAAAGGATCTTGGTGTCGAACCGAAGGTCGTAACGCAGATGGAAGGGCGATTAGCCGCCCGCGATGTCGGATTTGACGGCGACGATACTGACGATGGAGATCATAGTAATAACTTCGGCGCACCAGCTCATTTTCTAAGTGATGAAGGGCAAGATCCCGCTGACTTAGTAGAGAAAGAAGATTGGGCACAGCGGTCTCAAGCGAAACTACGAACTGCGATGGATCAGCTCGACGATCGCAGTCGGGATATCCTTCAGAATCGCTGGCTCGCAGAAGAAAAAACCACTCTACAAGAACTGGCGAAGCACTATGGTGTTTCTGCCGAGCGGATACGCCAGCTCGAGCAAAATGCCATGAAGAAGCTTAAAACCCATATGGAGGCTGCTTAAGAGCGCGTGTCACCCTTGCTGCTTTGGCTTGCAACATTGTTGGGAGCGAGTGGCGTTATTGCTGGGGCTATTGAGTCGCATGTCTTTGAAAGTGGTAGCTCCGCCATTGAGATTGGCGTTAGATACCAACTGATTCACGCCGTCGCGATTTTTATTATTGCTTTAGTACCAGAACGGGTTAATCGGTGGTCGGGCTATATTTTTTCTATCGGCATACTCTTGTTTAGCGGTAGTTTGTACGGGATCGCATGGGGTGGTCCAGTTTGGCTCGGACCGCTAACTCCTTTGGGTGGAGTGTTACTTGTAGCAGGTTGGCTGCTCCTGCCCTGGAAACAAGAAAATTGATTTTCTCAAAGCCAACCTTCATTCGTCGGCGTGGACGGATGACAAACGCGCAGCTGAAAGCGCTTAGTCGTCTGGATCCATTCCTGATGGACCCCGTTGTTGACTCGACGGAAGTATTTAATCGGCAAGCACCCACAGCTCTGGAAATTGGCTTTGGGATGGGTCAAACACTTGTTCATTTTGCCGCCTGTCATCCGGAGTGGAATTGCATCGGAGTGGATGTATATCGTCCGGGAATTGGGTCGCTGGTTCTTCAGTGTGAGCAACAAAACATCAAGAACGTACGCATCGTTGAATCCGACGCTTTATCCGTTCTAGAGTGTCTTGAGGACAATTCGATCGAATTGATTATGGTTTTTTTCCCCGATCCATGGCCGAAAAAGCACCACCACAAGCGACGTCTCGTTACCCCGGCATTTGCCACCTTAGTTTCAAGTAAACTGAGCCCCGGTGGACGCATGCGGCTTGCAACAGACTGGTTACCCTACGCCGAAACGATCGTTGAAGCCCTACAAGGTAATCCCGAGCTTTATGGTGGCATCTCGGAACGCTGGCCACTGCGTCCCCCGACCAAGTTCGAGGAGCGCGCCCGACGGCTTAGGCATTGCGTTCAAGACTTTTGTTATACGAAGGTTAGATAACCCTTTTAGTAACTGGGATCGGTCAAAAATGCTCGGTAAACGGATTTCAGTTGAGGAATTGGCTAACCACGGTATTTAGTTGGGAGTAACCTCTTTCCGTCACCTGGAGCCGATCCGGTTGCATGAGTTCCCATGACACGAGTCGATCAACGACGTCAGAAATAACTTCATACGAAAGCCCGGTTGTTTGGGAAAACAGTGACGTTTCGACGCCTTCAGTTAGTCGGAGAGCGTTCATCATGAATTCAACGGGCAATTCGTCGTGCGATACGTCGACGATTTCGGCCGGCGCACCAGCGAGGTAAAGCCTTGGTTGGCGGGGTTTCTTGGTGCGGATGATTTTGCCGCCTCGACCAATCTTGCCATGCGCGCCAGCACCAATACCGATGTAGTCTCCAAAACGCCAGTAATTCACGTTATGGCGACAACGAGAGCCATCACGTCCAAAAGCAGAGACTTCGTATTGGGAATAACCGTTTTCCTCCAATAGTTCTCTCCCCGCGTCGCTCATATCAGCCCGGAGATCATCCGATGCCAATTTAGGTGGTCGGCGATGGAATTCGGTTCGAGGTTCGATGGTCAGTTGGTACCAAGATAGGTGGTCGGTTCCAAAACTTATGGCACGCTCGAGATCGGCCATGGCGCCATTCAAGTTTTGATCCGGTAATCCAAACATGAGGTCGAGATTGACGCTATCAAATCCCGCCATTAGGGCATTTTCAACGGCTTTCGAGGCATCGTCAGAATTATGGACCCGCCCGAGTTTTTTGAGTTGTTCAGGGTCGAACGATTGCACGCCAATCGAAATTCGAGTTATTCCGGCGTCCAAATATGCTTCGAAAGCGTCGTGTTCCAGCGTTCCTGGGTTCGCCTCTATAGTAATTTCGGAAACGTTTTGACGACCAACTGATTGTAGAAATCGAGCGAGGGCGTTAGCGGAAAATAAACTTGGCGTTCCCCCGCCTAGATAGATGGTGTTGATACTTTGTCCGGTGGAATCGAGCTCTAAATTGAAGTCCTCCATTAGGCGAGATATGTAACCTATTTCATCCAGTTCGCTATGGAGCGGATGTGAGTTGAAATCGCAATAGGGGCATTTGCGCACACACCATGGGAAATGCGTATAGAGGCCGAGACCCATTAAATCTGTCCTCGCCGATCTTGAATTGACCGAATGAGGTTTGTTGAGGCAATGGCGCGATGGCTTACGCGGTTCTTTAATTCTGGCTCCATCTGCGCGGCTGTTATTTGGAAGCCTTTGGCTACAAAAAGAGGATCGTAACCAAAACCGTTATTTCCTTTCGCTTCTTCCGCAATGTTTCCATGCCACTCGCCGAAAGCCACGATAGGCGTTGGGTCTTCGGAGTGAAGGAGAAAAACGAGTGTGCAAAAAAAATACGCCCGCCGACTTTCGGAGTTGCGAAGGGCATCTAAAAGCTTCAAGTTGTTCTTTTCCGAGTTCGCGGACGTACCGGCGTAACGAGCCGAATAAATGCCTGGGGCGCCATTCAGCGACGGGACCACCAACCCCGAATCGTCTGCCAGTGTGGGTAACGACGTCAGTCGACTTGCGTGTCGTGCCTTGAGCAGAGCGTTTTCTAGGAACGAAGCGCCGGTTTCTGGGATGGCGTCTATCTTATAATGCGATTGTGGTCTCAGCTCGAATTCGATGGACGCGAGCAACAGCTTGAATTCGTCGAGCTTGCCCTTATTACCACTAGCTAGTACGGCGGTTTGAAAAGGCATCCCTTCACCTTAATGGTTTTCAATGACGCCGAGAAAAAATGCGAGATCTGCTTGAATTATGGCGGTCATCAAATTTGAGTTAGCTTCGAGAGATTTTTCAGGTCTAACCAAAAGGCATAACACGGCTGTTTCACGACGCCCGGCCGAGTCGATAGAACGCAATTGCGCCGAAAAGATTTGGGAACCGCTTCATTAGAGAGCCTGTCTTGTAAGAAGAACTAAAGACTAGTCGCTGGACAACACGTAGATCCTTTTCTTCGCAGAGTTGTTCGAAATCCAAAAACGTGCAGGGTCGAATATTGGGGGTATCAAACCATCGGTGAGGTATTGGTTGGGATACCGGGACGTTGCCACTGGTAAGCATTCGCACACGGTGTCCCCAGTAGCCGAAGTTAGGGAACGTTACGATGCACTCTTCGCCTATTCGTAACATCTCGTCGAGCAACTGGTGCGGAGAATCGACAGCTTGAAGTGTCTCGGTCATTATCACCATATCAAAACTTTTATCGGGAAAGCGTTGGAGACCTTCATTTAGATCGTGTTCGACGACGTTGATCCCTCGCTGGATACAAGCAGCGATTTCGTCCGTGTCGTTTTCGATTCCGTAGCCTAGAATGTTCTTGGCGTGTGCCAGATGCTCCAACAAATCGCCGCTACCGCAACCAAGATCGAGTACGCGGGCGTCGCGCTTAATAAGGTTTGCGATAATTCTCAGATCTTCTCTCATAAGTCACGTTCCCGCGCGATGCGGCCCATGTAGGCGTGTATAACGCCGAAATAACGGGGTATCGGTAATAGAAAGGAATCGTGCCCGAAGGTCGATTCGATAGTCGTGCTTATTACGTCTTTACCGGCAGCGATGAGCGCGTCAACGATTGTATCGGAGCGTTCAGGGGCAAATCGCCAGTCCGAGGTAAAGGAAGCAACCAAGAATTTCGCTTTTGCATTGGCGAGGGTTCTAACTAGGTCGTCGTTGAATTCACGAGCGGGATCGAAGTAATCGAGTGCTCGAGTCATCAGTATGTACGTATTAGCGTCAAACAATTTCGAGAATGTTTCCCCTTGATAGTGAAGATAACTTTCTACCTGAAATTCAACGTCCTGCCCTAGTGCAATATCGCCAGACTTCAGCTCTCGACCAAATCTGGCGCCCATCGCGTCGTCAGAAAGATAGGTGACGTGACCGACCATTCGTGCCAGTCCAAGGCCTCTCTCGGGATTTACTCCGGATGTTTGGTAGTGTCCGCCGTAAAATTCTGGATCGCTGGAGATAGCGAACCGCGCAATCTCATTGAAGGCGATGTTTTGTGCGGAAAGCTTTGGTGTGCATGCGATGAGTAAAGCGTGCGCCACTCGATCGGGGTAATCGATCGCCCATTGCATTGCCTGCATGCCGCCGAGACTTCCCCCGATGACGGCGGCGAACTTATCGATCCCAAGCGTTTGCGCAAGCATGTGTTGGGTTTGGACCCAATCTTTAACGGTTACAGTGGGGAAAGTAGGACCGTAGATCTCGCCTGTATCGGGATTAATAGAAGTAGGTCCGGTGGTTCCATGGCAGCCACCGAGATTGTTCAGGCTCAACACGTAAAAGTGACGGGTATCGATAGGTTTGCCGGGACCGATACAGTTATCCCACCATCCTGGTTTTGTGTCTTCGCGAGTGTGATAGCCAGCGGCGTGATGGTGTCCGGATAGAGCGTGGCAGATTAGAACAGCGTTATTGCGTTCTTCGTTGAGTCTCCCATAGGTTTCATATACGAGTTCAAACCCAGGCAATTTCGCACCGGATTGCAGCGTAATCGACGAGTCAAACCGGTGGGATAGTGGCTTGACCAACCCAACGGAGTTGTCGGGTATCTCTGAGGCCATACGAAATTCGAACCAATACTGAAAATCGGACGCGGAGTCTAAAACACCCCTTAGCTAAGCACCAATTGACGCGAAGGGCATCAACTACAAGAGCAACCCAGGTAGAAGCCATCGTTGAATTATCCAAAGAATGACGATGGTGATCATTGGTGATAAGTCGATCATGCTGACCGGCGGCAACAATTTTTTTGCTGGACGCAGCACCGGTTCGCAAATTTGATTGAGTAACGTCGTCGCTGGGGATCGCGACCCATGGATGATGCCGAACTGAACAAGCCAACTCAGTGCAATCGAAATGAAAATCGCGAAGAGAAAAATTGAAACGAGCAGATCAAGGGTTTGGTACAGCTCGAAACGGATCAATTTCCACCAATCAATAGTTTCAATTTCGCCGCGGGAAAAAATGCGGGTGAGGTCGGCGAGTGTGTAGGCGATCAACGTAGCGCCAAACGATGCTAAATCTAAGTTCCGGTAGGTTGGTAGGACTTGCCGGACAACTCGCAATACGGGATTTGTAAAACGGACAATCGCGCTCGAAATCGAGTTGTAGAAATCGGCGTGTACCGCCTGCAGGACAAACCGCATTAAGAAAAGGAATGCGAAAATGCTCAACACCAGTCGCGCGACAAATACGATTGGCTCAAGCATCATTATCGGCCTCTTGTGATAACTCAATAGAACGTTCGCGAGCTTCGAAGATGGCGCGAACGATGGTCCCTTGCATGTCCTCGCGGTTAAAGATGGCGATCGCCCGCTCTGTAGTTCCCCCCGGCGACGTCACATTCTGTCTAAGCATCTCGAGGTCATCATCGCTATTTATTGCCATCTTTGCCCCGCCTAGCGCAGTTTTTAGAGTGAGTTTACGCGCGATTTCCGGAGCCAAGCCGAGTTCGATAGCTGCCTTAATCATGGACTCGATCAAGTAAAAGAAATAGGCAGGTCCACTTCCCGAAATTGCCGTAACTGCATCTAGGTCAGCGTCTTCTCCAAACCACAATACGTCACCCACGCAACCGAGAATACGGTGTGCCAACTCCGCTTGAGGGTCGGTGGTTCGGGTATTTCGTACAAGACCGCTGATTCCAGCACCAATTAACGCCGGGGTGTTGGGCATGCAGCGCACGATCGATACAGCCTCACCGAACCAAGCGTTGAGGGCACTAAGTGGGATACCGGCTGCAATAGACAATACCAACTGGTGCGTGATTAATGGTGCGATTTCTAACGCGACCGATCGAATGATCTGTGGTTTAACGGCCAATACAACGACGTCGGCGCCGGTAACGGCGCGTTTATTATCCGCAGTGGTTTTGATTTCTGAATTCGCGAAGCGGTCGAGTTGGGACGCGATTGGGTCAGCAACGATGACGCTTGGGGGTCTGTCCGCACCTAGAAGGCCAATCGACAATGCGTATGCCATGTTGCCTCCACCAATAAAGGCAATCTGATTGCTCATTGCAGTGATACTCTTGGCCCAAAGAGAACTGTTCCCAGTCTCAATAAGGTTGCGCCCTCTGCCACCGCGATAGCGAAATCGTTGGACATGCCCATTGATAGAGTGTCCCAATTATCGTCGCCAATATCGCGATACTTTCGGAATAGTTCCGCTGCTTGGCGAAATCCTTCTTGGACGAAAGAGCTGTCAGCGTTTGGTTTTGGGATGGTCATAAAACCTCTGACGCGTAGGTGCGTTAGTTGCTTGGTATGTCGTAGTAGCTCTTCCACGTCTCGTGCTGACACCCCTGATTTTTGAACCTCCTCATCGAGGTTAAGTTGCAAGCACACATTTAATGGATTGTTGGGCCGAAACTCGGCCCTAGCAGCGTTAAGTCGGGACGCGATGTTCGCTCTATCAATACTGTGGACCCACTGGAAGTAACGAGCTAGGTCCTTGGTCTTATTGGATTGAATTCCTCCGATGTAATGCCAAGTAAGCGGCAGATCCCGTAATTCATGTATTTTTTGGACCGCTTCTTGAACATAGTTTTCGCCAAAGTTTTCGATGCCCGAATCGTATGCGAGGCGGATCTCGGCACTGCTTCGAGTCTTCGAGACCGCTAATACCCGCACAGAGCCGTTGTCTCGACCACTACTATCGCAAGCAACTTCAATTGCACGGTGAACCATTTGTATTTGTTCGTGGATCACTTTCGATCTTGATGAGCCGTTTCAACATGGTTTGGCAAAGTTTAATCCTCACGTTTTGAAATAGCTTAATCAGGTTGGTTTTCCTGCAGTGTGCTTAACCATGTTTCGGCAATAATTGTTGCGGCCATCGCATGATTCGATGTCTTCCCACCACGAATACGATCGATGGCTTCGAACGACGATAGCCGCTCATCGGCGAATTGGACTCGAACCCCGTACCGTTTGCCAAGATCGCTTCCGAAACGCCTGGATTCAGCCGACATTTCGGATTCGGTATCGTCCATGTTAAGGGGTAAGCCGACCACTAATGTCTCGGGCTCCCATTGCGCGACAATCGAGTCGATCGTTGCCCAACTGGGCCGACCTTTTTTTGCTCGTACTGTGGTTAAGGGAGTGGCTGTCCCGTGGCGTGGCTCGGCGACTGCGATGCCGATCCAGGTCTTGCCATAATCAAACGCAAGGATCGCCAAAATCAGGCGTGGCCTAAATGAGGCGACATCAACTGAAAATTTATGCCGAGGGACTTTGCAGCGACATCAACGCGCTTATGAAAAGGTGTGTCGAATAGGATTTCGTTGGTGGCTGGGACCGTTAGCCAGGCGTTATCTTCTAATTCGCTCTCGAGCTGTCCTTCGCCCCAACCGGCGTATCCGAGGGTCACGATAAAATGCTTTGGGCCGTCGCCGGTGCCTATTATTTCAAGAATATCCCGCGACGCTGTTAACAGCAGATCGTTTCCGATGGGCATACTGCCACTTGTTTGAACGTCGGCGCTGTGGAGAACGAACCCGCGTTCCTGTTGTACCGGTCCGCCCTCTACGACGACCAAGTCGGCGTCGACGTTGGTCGCGCAGTCAAATTTTTTCAGGAGTTCGGTGAGAGCGAGGTCTGTAGGCCTATTTATCATTAAGCCCAGCGCCCCTTGTTCGTTATGATCGCAGATATACGTGAGGGTATTACCAAAGTAGGTTCCCGTTTGATTGGGCATGGCTAGCAACAGTTGGTGCTGAAGGGATGAAGAAATCACTTTGAAGCTTCGGATAGTTTTTGTTCAATCGCGTCGAGGAGCGTTGAGGCAATGTCCAATCCAAAAAACGCATCGAGTTCTCGGACGCAGGTTGGACAGGTGACATTTACTTCGGTGAGATAATCACCGATCACGTCGATTCCGACGAAAGTTAACCCTCGGGCGCGAAGTTCGGGCCCCAATGCTTTGGCAATTTCTTTATCACGGAGACTTAATGGTTGCCCAACGCCTGTACCGCCGGCCGCAAGATTCCCACGAGTCTCGCCTGAGGCAGGAACGCGGGCTAGTGCGTATGGCAGAGGTTCGCCATCGATTAACAGGATACGTTTATCTCCGTCGGCAATTTCTGGAATGTATCTTTGCGCCATTATTTGATGCTTGCCGTTGTCTGTCAGCGTCTCAACGATGACCCGAACATTAGGGTCGTTTTTACTGGCGCGAAAGATACTCATTCCGCCCATGCCATCGAGTTTTTTAAAGATCACGTCACCCTGGTCGCGATGGAATGCTAGTAGCAAATCCTCTCGACACGAAACCAGGGAAGGGGGCTGATAATTGGCAAACCCCGTAGCGAAGAACTTTTCATTGCAATCTCGAAGACTACGGGGGTCATTGATGACCAAAGCACCTTCGGATTGGCCGCGCTCTAGGAGGTAAGTCGAATAAATGTAGTCCATGTCGAATGGAGGGTCCTTGCGCATCATAACGACGTCGATCTCGCCGAGTGCGTGCGTTTCCTCTTCCCCGCATTGAAACCATTGCGCGAAAGCGTGAGCAGGGTCTAGCGTTTCGACAAAGCCTTCTTCCAGTCGCAAATCGCGGGCTAGGGCGATGACGCGTTCTCCGTCCCATACAAGACCACTTTGTTCGAGAACACTGACCTGCCATCCACGTTGTTGGGCCGCACGGACCATTGCCAGCGTCGAATCTTTTTTTAGATTCAATGTTTCAAGGGGATCGATCACAAACGCGATGTGGACCATGTCAACGAGCCGTTTGTTTTAGTGAGTCTAAATTACGCAGAACGCCCGCGAGCGGCAATAGAAAACATGGAAATGGCGAGTCGGTTATGAAGATGCACCGGTCCCGGTACTCTTGTGGTGCATAACAAAGCATAAAGAACACCGCAGTTTTGCCCAATCAACGGGGTTCATACTTTGGGGACCTGCCATTGCCATCTTTGTCGTATGGAGGACAATGCGACAGCGGCGGCGGTTGCGGTGCGTAGAATGATGGGACCGAGGCCAACCGCTTCAAAACCAGCTTCGCTGGCTAGTTGAAGTTCATTAGGCGACCAGTCACCTTCGGGTCCGACGGCAATGCAAGTATTTGTTAAATCAGTCGAAAATTCGGTTGCTTCGGTTTCGGGCACTGTGATCAGTTTTCGACCGCAATCACAGCGGTTGGCGGCAGATTCGAGATCTTCGCCAATGCGAAGTTCGGGTATCCAGATCCTTCCGCATTGTTCGGCCGCGTGGCTCATGACATTGGTAAGGCGTTCAGGCTTAGGTAGTCGAGCTTGGGTCCGGTCTGCATTAATCACGTTGATATGGGTTGCGCCGAGTTCAGTAGCCTGTTGAATGATGGTTTCGATACGGTATTTGACGAGTGCGATTAGCAGAACGAGTCGAGGGGTTGGAGTGGGAATAGAACGAGACAAGACCCCCAGTTGGAGCACGGCAGATCGCGAGTCCGCAACCGTCAACTGTGCTTCGTATTCTTGTCCGAACCCGTCAAAACAAAGTATTGAATTGCCGACCTGCAGACGCAGAACGCGCACCAGGTAGCTTGAACTTTCCGGGCTCAGTGCGAGACTCGCGCCGGGGCTCAGCGTTATTCTCTTGGGGTCAACGTAGAGACGTTTCAACCCAAACCCAAATTTCGCACGATCTGAACACTGGCATGCGGTTTATTAAGCGTATAGAAATGGATGCCCGGCGCACCCCCGTTTAGCAGGCGTTCGCACAAGTTGGTGACGACTTCGATACCAAACGCGAGCAAATCTTCGGGATTGTCAGCCAGGTGTGCTAAGCGGGTACGGATCCAACGGGGAATGTCAGCGCCACAGCCGTCAGAAAACTTAACCAAGCCTTCGTAATTCGTAATCGGCATGATGCCAGGGACTATGGGCGTTTCGATTCCGTGCGAGCGGCAGCGGTCGATGAAGTAAAAATAACTGTCGGCATTAAAAAAATATTGGGTGATACAGCCGTTAGCGCCCGATTCGATTTTCTCGCGTAAGAAACGGATATCGCCCTCCGGTGATATCGCATCCGGGTGTGTTTCTGGATAGGCGGCTACGTAAAGGTTGAACGTATTGCCGAAGTGCCTGCGGATTAGGTTGACCAGCGAGTGTGCTCGACGAATATGGGCGGTCGAACCAATCCCCGAGGGGGGATCTCCTCTAAGCGCGACCATATCAGTAACTCCAAGTTCCCGATATTTTTCGATCAATGACAAGAGAGTACTTTCAGAGTCGTCGCCCCAGGACAAATGGGGTGCCGTCGTCATACCATTCTCCATGAGTTTAACCACGGTTTCGTAAGTTCGAGTTCGAGTGCTACCACCCGCACCATAGGTGACGGAAAAATAAGCAGGATCAGTTGCCGCAAGCGCCTCTGCGGTTTCAATTAATCTTGTTCTGCCGGCCTCTGTTTGAGGCGGAAAAAACTCGTAACTGATCTGCGGCTGAGACACGTGATGACTTAAGCGTTTGCTAATGTTTCCGCGCGGTCCGTTCTTTCCCAGGTGAAGTCGTTTTCTGTGCGCCCGAAGTGACCGTATGCTGCGGTACTTTGGTAGATTGGACGCTTGAGATCGAGCATCGCGATAAGCCCGCTAGGGCGAAGGTCAAAGTGCTCGCGAATTAACTGTTCAATCCGGTCGTCGGCGACCTGCCCGGTACCAAACGTTTCAACGCTAATTGAGGTCGGCTCAGCAACGCCAATGGCATAGCTGATTTGGATTTCACAACGCGCCGCGAGGCCTGCGGCAACGATGTTTTTGGCGACGTAGCGGCTCGCGTAGGCCGCCGAGCGATCGACCTTCGAGGGGTCCTTCCCAGAGAAGGCTCCACCGCCGTGCCGTGCCATGCCGCCATACGTATCGACGATAATTTTTCGACCGGTTAAGCCACAATCACCTCGTGGCCCACCAATTACAAATTGGCCGGTGGGATTGATGTAAACCCGGGTGTCCGGGGT
>JAKUTH010000022.1 GCA_022448085.1 Pseudomonadales bacterium
AATAAGTGGGCGGGTAGTCGTCTAGGTGACAACGGTTGCCCGATCGAACGATGACGAAGGCCACGGATGTTGATTGTGCCATTCATGTATAAGTAATTTGCTCTCTAGAAATGTAACCTATGCGTTACATTTACTACAAGCGAATGGTAACGTCAAGGTTACATTTTTTTCGGTAGATGCTTTCTACTTTCTACCTCGCGAGGCTGCAGTTAGAATCCACGCTTCAAAGACAAAGTTATACGGGCCTGTGAGAAGACTCCCTCGCTACAAGATTGATCTCGTTGAACACATGGCCGAGTGTGATCAAAACTATGCGCGAGTGATCAAGTTATTTCCGGACCATGCCCAAGCAGATCATCGCGATCTATTGCTTTGTTTTGGAGAGGAAGTCGTTAACGTTCGCATGAGCGTGCTCGAACGAAGTCGATATACGTCGGTGATTTTGTTGAACCAAGAAGCATCTTTTCTGGCAGGTTCAAATAGTATTCGTATTCGCGTGTACCACGACGCAAAGTCGGCAGAGGTGATAGAGATTCAGAACCAACGCCGGTTTGAAGCGATTTATGACTACCCCAATCCGAAGATGCGTCAACGAGACGAGAAAAAGCAAATTAATCGGTTCTTAGGTGAATTTCTCGGATTTTGTTTGACCTATGGAGCCTCGAGCGAAATACCCTATGAAGGGGCTGTGACGATCCGATAAAGCGAGGCACCTTTAGTAGCTTGATAGGGAATACCGATAAACGAAGAACCGATAGTGGGTGAACCGCTGAAAGTACTGCAGGTAACGGACACCCACTTGTTTCCTACCACGGACGGCACTCTTCTAGGAATTAATACATACGACAGTCTGCGGGCAGTACTCAGCCAAGCGTTTTCGCATGGATCCCCGGACGTGTTGATCGGTAGCGGTGACATCGCACAATTCGCGGAACCAGCAACCTATCGGCTGTTCTTAAATCTTGTACACGATTACTTTGATGGACCGATCTTGTGTGTGCCAGGCAATCATGACATTGGAGACACGTTTAGGCAGGAATTGCCGACGGAATCGATAGACCTGCATGGGTGGCACATAGCGGGGATCGACACCCACGTGGATGATGAAGTAGGAGGCCATGTCGACGCAGCCCAGATCGGTTCATTGACCAACGAAATTGCCAAGGATTCCGGTCCGGTCCTGATGGTCGGTCATCACGCGCCCATTGAGATTGGGACGTTTTGGCTCGACGTACACCGTATTAGTGGTGGTGACGAACTGGTTGAGACGTTGGTAAACAACGATCGAATCCGCGGTTATGTGTTCGGTCACATTCATCAAGCGTTCGACCGCACGGTGGGCGAGACTCGGTTTTTGGCGACACCGGCCACCTGTTTTCAGTTTGGGTCCGATCCGAAACGATTCTCGGTCGAATCGACAAGTCCTGGCTATCGTTGGCTCGATCTCGATATGCAAGGCTCTATCGAAACGTGGGTCGATCATGCACGTGACTTTGAAATGACCTTGGATCTGAAAGACACGAAACACTGATGGCAAAAGTCTATTCTGCTGAGGCCATCCAAGTTTTATCCGGGCTTGAACCGGTCCGCCGTCGACCGGGTATGTACACGGACACGTCACGTCCCAACCACCTCGTACAAGAAGTGATCGACAACAGTGTCGACGAAGTCCTGGCCGGTCATGCACGTGAGATTGAAGTGACGTTATTTGCGGATGGTTCCATTGAGGTTATCGATGATGGTCGAGGCATGCCTGTCGACGTTCACCCAGAACATAAGCTTTCGGGGGTCGAGCTCATTTTGACTAAGCTCCATGCCGGGGGGAAGTTTGATAACGAGCATTACAATTTTTCAGGTGGCTTACATGGGGTAGGCGTTTCTGTGGTCAACGCGTTATCCACGTGGTTGATTGCAGAAATCAAGCGCGATGGAAAGCTGTACTCGCAGCGGTTTGAAAGTGGCAAGCCCAAGGATGTGTTGAAAGAGATCGATACGGTAGGCAAGCGCAATACGGGAACGCGGATTCACTTCCTTCCAGACGAAGCGTATTTCGATACGACACGTATAGCGGAAAATCCTTTACGCCACCTTCTCAATGCGAAAGCCGTGTTGTGTCCAGGCCTCACGGTAAGTTTTTCGGTGGAGGAGAAGAAAGGGCAAGCTGATACCCAAACATGGTGTTACGAAGACGGACTGCGAACCTATTTGGGATCCGGGCTCGAAGGTGAGCGAATTCCGATAGAACCTTTTGTTCATGCTGCTGAAGGCAATCAGGAGGTAGCCGAATGGGCTCTGCAATGGGTGATCGATGGAGGCGAACTCATTACCGAGAGTTACGTGAATTTGATTCCGACTCCGATGGGTGGAACCCACGTCAATGGATTACGCAGTGGACTTGCCGAGGCGCTCCGAGAATTTTGTGAATTTCGCGATTTGCTGCCTCGAGGGATCAAGCTGACGGGAGAAGATCTGTGGGATCAATGTACCTATGTGCTTTCCACGAAGTTGGCTGAACCTCAGTTTACGGGACAGACGAAGGAGCGTTTGTCATCCCGCCAATCGGCTGTTTTTGTTAACGGCATTGCCAAAGACGCGTTCAGTCTCTGGTTGAACGAGCATCATGGAGATGGGGAGCGAATCGCCGAATTAGCGATCGCCAACGCGCAGCAACGAATTCAAGCAAGCAAGAAGATCGCTCGTAAGAAGATTACCGCGGGTCCCGCGCTGCCGGGAAAACTTAAGGATTGCGCGTCACAAGATGCCGACCGCTCGGAGTTGTTTTTGGTTGAGGGAGATTCAGCGGGTGGTTCCGCAACTCAGGCTAGAGACCGCGAGTTCCAAGCGGTGATGCCTTTGAAGGGTAAGATTCTGAATACTTGGGAAGTCGACGGTTCTCAGGTGCTCGCATCGCAGGAAGTGCACGACATTTCGATCGCGCTGGGTGTGGAACCGGGCGATGATAATTTAGATGGTTTGCGATACGGCAAGGTGTGTGTGCTGGCAGATGCAGATTCCGACGGCGCTCATATCGCGACGCTCTTGTGCGCGCTTTTTTTAAAGCACTTCAAGGCATTGGTCGTAGCGGGGCACATCCATATCGCCATGCCACCGTTGTATCGAATTGATTTGGGAAAAGAAGTCTTCTATGCGCTCGACGAATCTGAAAAAGAAGGGATTCTTGACACGATCGCTGCGGAGAAAAAACGTGGCACCCCCATGGTTCAGCGATTCAAGGGACTTGCCGAGATGAACGCCATGCAATTACGCGAAACTACGATGGCCCCGGATACCCGGCGACTGGTGCAGCTCAAAATTGACTCCGAGAGCAAAACGCAAGAGACGATGGATATGATGCTTGCAAAAAAACGAGCACACGACCGTCGTGCGTGGCTTGAGATGAAAGGAGACCAAGCAGCAATTGATTAGGCCAGATCCGAACGGAGGGAATCGATGATGTTGGATACCAATGGAGATGTCGAAGTTGTACCTCTGAGGTCTTATACGGAAAAGGCATACCTCGACTATTCGATGTATGTGATCAACGACCGTGCGTTGCCTCACGTTGGAGATGGACTTAAACCTGTTCAACGGAGAATCATCTACGCAATGTCTCAAATGGGGCTTAATCATCAAGCTAAATTCGCGAAGTCCGTACGAACGGTGGGTGAGGTGACCGGCAAGTTCCATCCGCATGGAGACAGCGCTTGTTATGAAGCCATGGTGCTAATGGCTCAATCCTTTTCGTTTCGATATCCGCTTGTGGATCCCCAAGGTAATTTTGGGGCGCCCGATGATCCCAAGTCTTTTGGAGCGGCGCGGTATACGGAGGCTCGATTAGCAAATTACGCGGCGCTACTTCTGACCGAGGTGGCTCAGGGAACGGTCGATTTTTCTCCCAATTTCGATGGGACTCGGGACGAACCTGACATCCTTCCAGCGCGGTTACCTTTCATTTTGTTGAACGGATGTACGGGAATTGCGGTCGGTATGGCCACAGACGTTCTACCTCACAACCTTAAAGAAGTGGTTGCGGCGTGTATTTTATTGTTGGACCGCCCGTCGGCAAGCCTCGGCGATGTTCTAGCTTGCATTAAGGGACCCGACTTTCCTTCTGAGGCGCGGATTATCAGTGATCAGCGGGAACTTGAAGACGCCTATGAAACAGGGCGAGGATCGGTTAAGACCCGTGCCCAATACGTCCTTGAGCAAGGCGAGGTAGTAATTACAGCGCTACCGTACCAAGTCTCGCCTGCGAAAGTACTTGAGCAAATCGCCCAACAAATGCAGGCAAAAAAACTGCCCATGCTTGCGGATCTTCGCGATGAGTCTGATTACGAAAACCCGACTCGTTTGATCTTGATACCTCGATCGAATCGCATTGATATCGACCGTCTTATGAGCCACCTATTTGCAACCACGGACCTTGAGCGCAGTCACCGGATGAATTTCAATGTCATTGCCTTAGACAAACGACCTCGGGTTTTCGGCCTCAAAGAGTTGCTTAAAGAATGGCTTAAGTTCCGACAAGAAACGGTGCGGCGTCGCATCGAATACCGTCTCGAACGTATTGCCGAGCGCGTACATATTGTCGAGGGGTTGCTCCTCGCTTATCTCAATTTGGACGAAGTTATACGGATCATTCGCGAAGAACAGGATCCCCAAAGGGAGTTGATCAAACAATTTGAACTATCGGCGGTCCAGGCAACTTCCATTCTTGACCTTCGGCTTAGGCAACTCGCCAAACTTGAAGAAGAGAAACTCGAAACTGAACGTGGAGAGTTGACAGATGAATCGGCTAGCCTCGAGAAAATACTTGGGTCCAAAGTTCGACTAAAAACGTTGATCAAAAACGAGTTAAAAGCAGTTGGTAAGGAATACGGCGATGCAAGACGTTCTGAAATCGCGGTCGAAGAAGAAGCTGTTGCATACTTGGATGAAGATTTGATCAGTAATGATCCGGTGACGGTGATCATGTCTGATAAAGGCTGGATAAGGTCCGCTAAAGGTCACGAGACGGATCCTGAAGATCTTGCCTATCGCCCCGGAGATTCGTTTGCCGGTGCTGTACGTACCCGACTTAACGAAAACTGTGTCTTCTTCGATTCGACAGGCCGTGCGTACACGTTGCAGTCGCGGACGCTGCCCTCGGCGCGTGGTCAGGGAGAACCGCTTACGGGCAGGTTGAATCCGCCGCCAGAAGCAAGGTTCGTCGGCTTGGCTGCGGGCGACGTAAGGGTGCTTTTGGGATCCGAGGCAGGTTATGGCTTTGTCGGCTCATTGAAAGAAATGGTGACCAAGAATCGATCGGGGAAAGCGGTTCTCAATGTGCCTGTAGGTAGCTTCGCGTTGCCGCCATCGATTGTGGTTGAAGATACGTTGGTAGCTGTGATTACCAATACAGGTCGATTGCTCGTATTTGAATTAAGTCAGGTTCCCGAGCTCAATCGGGGTAAGGGAAGCAAGCTTATGAATATTCCGATCGCGAGTTTGAAGACTCGAGAGGAGTATGTCATCGGGCTTACCACCTTTGGTGAAAGGGATCGGTTGATCTTGCGAGCGGGTCAACGTCACCTGGGCTTGCGGGTCCAAGACATGCAGAATTATTTGGGTGAACGCGCACGCCGTGGGCGTAAATTACCGCGGGGATTCCAAAAGATCGACCGAGTGGAGGTAGAACGTCAGTAGTGGCCAAACAATACTAGAGGTGAAACTTATACGGCTTGGGCGATGATGAGCTCCGCCTGACGCTCGATCAGTGTTTGGTACGCGGGAGCGACTCCTTCAACTAGATGATATCGACGAGACGTCGAAATCAGAGAGATGGCCGCGGGATTATCTTTAATGCGCCCAATGATTCGTTCGGTA
This sequence comes from Pseudomonadales bacterium, assembly GCA_022448085.1. Classification (GTDB taxonomy): domain Bacteria; phylum Pseudomonadota; class Gammaproteobacteria; order Pseudomonadales; family Azotimanducaceae; genus UBA11889. Next base: position 5,866 of record JAKUTH010000022.1, read on the forward strand.
CGCGTGATACTGGCCATCACGTCCTCGCTAACAGCGAGATGCCCGTCAGAAGCCAAGGCCGAAAGTAGCACCGCGTCGCGGGCATTGTCGGTAGACAGCAGCTCGTCGAGCGTCGTGCAGACAGGCCCGACATGCAACCCGAATCGAAAGCGGATTTTCGGACGCTCTTCGGCGTAGTGGTCGTGATTCATGGCATCGAGCGCTTTACTTAGTAGCAAAGCGGCGCAAACGACCTCGAAGCTTCGGTCTTGTGCGTCTGTTTGATCGAAGGCGAGGGCGACGCCAGTTCCTGTCAGTAGAGTCGCTCTGGCAGCGTAGAGGTTTGCAACCCGGTTGGAGCGAGCTGTGGCGATGGACATAGCCCTGGTTCTCGCTTCGGCAGGGAGACTGATTTGGTTAAACACGTTGACCACTAGTATGAAGGCACTCGCGTGGGAGGAACTTCCTTCTTTGATCGACGGGCCAGATGCCAACAGGTTGGCGCGGAACGCCAGTCCGATCACGACCCCAATAACGGTGAGCAACCCAGTTGCGCACAACCACAAAGACTGCAGAACCTTGTCGGAAAGTGACGTCTGAAACGCATCAGGATTAATCAAAATTTGTACGTAACCGGCGATAGTGTCTTGTACCGTGATTTCTTGGCTATAGGTAGGCAGGGTGGTATAAGGCGCGAAATTTCCAGCAACAGCGAGTAGTTGACCGTCGACGCTGTAAATACTTATGCCTGCGATTTCATCGAACATGGCCATGTCATTAGTAAGGGCACTGAGTGCTAGATTGTCGTTGCGTAAAAGTGGTTTCACTGCCAACTCCGAAAGTCGATGTGCGGACGTATTCCCGAAGGCGACAAGCCGAGACTGGCCCTGCCCCAACGCGGTGTAATGCCAAATGGATAACACTAAACAAACGGCAAAGAGATACGTCGCGGCGACACCGCCTAGAAGCCTTTTCGACTTCGAAATCGCATCCGTTAGTTGGATCCTCAACACCACTCATACCTAATTAGCCGCGGCTTGGTAACAACAACGTCATTTAACTGCGCGCGCTGTTCGCCTCTTGACGATGCTGACGATGAATTTGGTGGAGTTGTTCGCTTCATTTCATTACACGAGAGTATCGATTCGCGTAGGTGCTGGTGGTAACGAATCCGAAGTAATCAATTCTTTGGCAGGTCGCCCCGGCGTTTCTTGGACCAACTTAGGAACGAGATATCCTGGTAACTTGCTTTGAATTGCGCCGTGCAAACGGACCGCAGTATCAATACCGACATGGAAATGAGAGGTACCCTTCACCCGGTCCGGCAGGTGCAGGTAGTAGGGAAGAATACCAATCTCGAAAAGTGCCTCAGACAGATCGCATAGCGTTACATCGTCATCATTTACGCCCGCGAGTAAAACGCTTTGATTTAGCAGTGTTATGCCGGCCTGGCGCAATGCAGCAAAGGCCACGGAGACATTCTCATCAATTTCGTTTGCATGATTGAAATGTGCGACAACCACGGTGCTTAAGCGTGTATTTGCGAGTATCTCAATCAATGGTTCGGAAATCCGCTGAGGTATAACCACGGGAAGGCGAGTATGAATTCGCAACCGGCTCACGTGCGGAATGTCCTCGATATTCGTCACAAGGATACTCAAGCGCTCGTCAGGCATGATAAGGGGATCTCCGCCCGACAGAATTACTTCGCGGATTGAAGGATCGCCCCTGACATGGTCCAACATCGGGAATGTACTGTCGTGGCGGTGATGCGCGTAAGGGAAGTTGCGCCGGAAACAATATCGGCAATTTACCGCACAATTCTCAGCCGCGATAACTAATACCCGGCCCCGGTATTTCTGCATGAGACCCGGGACCAGGGTTGCTGATGCTTCCCGCAAGGGATCGGGCTCGAAACCTAGGGCGCTGGCCTTTTCAGCCAGTTCGGGGACAACTTGACGCAGTAGTGGATCGCTTCGGTCACCTCGACGCATACGGTATACATATGGCATGGGCACCCGCATAGGAAAGGCCGGGTTCGGATCCCAGTCGGCGCCATCTAGCGAAAGTCCAAGTATGTCGGCTAGATCCTTGACGTGGGTGACGGCGCCTGAAAGCTGTGTTTGCCATATTTTGGGCTGCCAAGGAAGTGGAATCGACGTTATCATTTTGGGTTTACGGTTTGGGCGAGAGCACGTGGCGGCCTATTCTACTAACGAATTCCGTTCAGGATTGAAGGTTCTCCTAGAAGGCGAACCTTGTTCGATTCTCCAAAATGAATTCGTAAAACCTGGTAAAGGCCAGGCTTTCAACCGAGTTAGATTCCGAAATCTAAAGTCGGGTCGTGTATGGGAACGGACGTTTAAAAGTGGCGAGTCCATTGAAGCGGCGGACGTAATGGACCTGGATATGCAGTATCTGTATAGCGACGGCGAGTTCTGGCACTTCATGCGTACGGATGGGAGTTATGAACAAGTTGCTGCCAATCAAGCCGCAGTTGGTATCGCAAAAGACTGGTTAAAAGAAGAAGACGTCCTGAGTGTCACGCTATGGAACGATGAGCCGATATCGGTCACCCCGCCGAATTTTGTTGAACTTGAAGTCACCCAAACCGATCCTGGGATTCGGGGTGACACTGCGCAAGGAGGGAGTAAACCTGCCGAACTGTCCACAGGGGCGATTATTAAGGTCCCCCTCTTTGTTGAAATTGGCGATACTTTGCGCGTTGACACCCGTAATGGCGAATATGTAGGGCGCGCCAAGGATTGATTAGATGGCGGCCATCTTGTTCGCTCGACAGCTTGGTTGAGCGGGCGCGCGTTCTTGGTGTGATTCGTGATTTCTTCCGCGAGAAAAATGTGCTCGAGGTCCAAACGTCAGTGCTTGCTCGATACGGCGTGACTGAACCAACCATAGCAAGCTTCAGGACGGACTCGGGGCATCACCTGCAAACGTCGCCCGAGTTCCAAATGAAGCGTCTTTTAGCTGCGGGCGCGCCGTCCATCTATCAAATATGTCCTGCTTTTCGGCAGGGCGAGGAAGGTCGAAACCACAATCCCGAGTTTGTCATCCTCGAATGGTATCGGCTCGGCTTTGATTCGCGTCAATTAATCCTCGAGGTTGCCGAATTAGTTGATTTGATTCTAGGCGAGGGCGATTACCACACTCGTACCGTGGGGCAGCTGTTGCATACGGAGTTCGGCCTCGATGTTCATGGTGATTCGGACCTGAAAGTGGCAGAGTTGGCTCGGGACCAGGGACTCGACAACGTTGTCGGTCGATCGGATGGCGTCGACTTCTTGATGGCAAGCGCGCTTCAACGGCTCCCGTTCGAACGAGTGTTTATTACAGAATTTCCCGTTGACCAGGCCGCCTTGGCGAAAACAAAGCATTTAGGGAAAGACGTCGTGGCGGATCGATTCGAATTGGTCATCCGGGGGATTGAAGTTGCCAATGGTTATCACGAGCTTACAGACGCTGACGAACTCGAGCGTCGGATGGATGTTGATAATTGCGAACGCCGTGAATTGGGGTTACCCACGTTGGCCCGAGATCCATTCCTATTAGCTTCCATGCGTCAGGGATTGCCAGCTTGTGCCGGCGTCGCCGTTGGATTGGATCGGCTACTTGCGCTAGCAGGGGATTATGAATCGTTGAGCTCTGTTATGGCCTTTCCGTTCGATCGTGTTTGAAACCTATGTGCTCACCCATTTTGATGGGGGAATCGGGTTCAAATCTATCCAATACCCCGAACGACGGGGGGACAAGTACGATCGCAGTAGAGCCTAGCGTAAAGCGAGCCATTTCCTCGGCGCGACTAAAATGCACGTCGTGCGGCAAGCGCTCGACCCGTCGTCGATAGGGCGAACGCGGTCCAGGCCAACTGGTGGTAATACTTGCCACAATAAGGGCTCCGACCATTACAAGTCGGACCGCGCCTGTGTCCGTTTGTAAGCTGCAAACTAGCCTCTCGTTTCGACAGAACAGGTTGGGGATGCCATGGACGCTTTGTCTATTGACCGAAAATAATTTCCCTGGGATTTCAATGGTCTTCGATAGGATGGCGTCTATCGGTGCGTGTACTCGGTGATACATGCTTGGATCTAGATAGAGTGTCAAGAAAGAGCCACCATCGAGATCACTACAAGTCTGTCCGATCAGTTCGGCAACGCTATAAGTATGACCTTTGGCCTGGAGTAAGTTACCTCGTTGGATGATTCCGGATTGCGAGACAACACCATCGACCGGGGACGTTATTGTCATAGAGTCGGAAGGAATGGGCCTTAGGTCTGGTTTTAGCTCGCGAGAAAAAAAATCGGCAAAGGTTTCGAATTCCTCTGGCGTTTTGCGCTTGGAGGTCGACATGTCGACCGCGTAACCGCGAATAAATGACCGAATAAGGATATTTTTTAGTAGCGGCCAACGAACCACGGCAAATACACCAACGAAGCGCGACAGGAGTCGTTTCGGCAAAATATGCTGCACTACGGCAAACATCAGGATCGTTTTGGCGGTCCCGTTTCGATAGGGGTGTCGGGTTGGTTGCCCCATTCGGACCACGACCCATGGTAGGCGCGAATGCGTGGAAAGCCGAGTAGGCGCGCCGTCATGTAGGTGAGTCCAGATCGATGGTGCGTTTGACAGTGCGTAACAATGTCTTTCGAACGCACGATGCCGTGTTCGCCAAGCAATGTCTCGGCGTTTTTAATCAGTGTGCGGTGGTGCTCTCCGTCCATGAGGTCAACCCAATCGAGATGCCTCGCTCCCGGTATGTGTCCTGCCCTCGCAGCAGTACGCCGTGTTCCGTCGTATTCATCAATCGATCGACAATCCCAGATGACGAGGTCGTCGTCTGATAAGCGAGGTGTAATATCTTTGATTTCGGCGATTGGCGCAGAACTGATGGAGAGGCTGACTTGGTGCGGGCTAACGGGAGTCGGGGTTGTAACCAAAGGTAAACCGTTGGCCACCCAAGCACGTAAACCGCCATCTAAATAGGACCATTGTTCGTGACCGATAACGTCGAGCGTCCATGCCAGTCGTCCAGCCCAGCCGCCGCCCTCGTCATCGCAAACGACGATGTCTGTATCAGGTACGTAACCAATGTTCCCAAAAACTCGGTTAAGCTTTTCGATAGTCGGCAGGCGGCCTGGCGCCGGAGGAATGCCGCAGATTAGATCGTCCGGAACAACAAGAACGGCCCCGGGGATGTGGGCTTTTCGATAAACTTCTAATGTGGTTACTTGAATCACTTGAACTCGGTGTGCATGCAAGCGCTGCGAGAGTTCGTCGGCAGATACTAATGTTGGATGAGAAGCCATAAAGCCCGCGAGATAATAGCGTAGGCTTTGTTTTTTAGCTCACTAAGCGAGGGATGAGCGTGCCTGGAAACTTGATTTGGATGGATCTTGAGATGACGGGACTGAATCCCGAAATAAACGTCATTATCGAGATCGCAACAGTAGTGACAACGCCAGATCTCGACATTGTTGCCGAGGGCCCGTCCCTGGCAATATTCCAGCCAAAAGAATGTATGGACTTGATGGATGACTGGAACCAAGAACATCATTCGGCATCGGGGCTTTTAGATCGAATAGCATCTCATGGCGTTTCGGAGACCGAAGCAGAAGCAGTGACCCTCGATTTCGTAAGCTCCCATGTGGGTCCAGGGGAAGCACCTCTTTGCGGTAATTCAATTTGGCAGGACCGACGCTTCTTGGCTCGTCATATGTCGAGCCTTGAGAGATATCTCCACTATCGAATTGTTGACGTCAGCACCATTAAGGAGTTGGCTGAGCGTTGGGCGCCAGCGGTCCTCGACGAGGTGATTAAGAAAGGCAATCACCGAGCGCTTGATGACGTTCTAGAGTCGATCGCCGAACTTCGTCACTATCGAACCCATCTGTTTAATGTGGATTAAGTTTTTGAACCGCCCATTCGAGGTGTTCGCTAGCGAGAGTGTCGCCTTTTCGACGTGACTCCGCGAGCTTCTCTTCGGCGGCTCGAATAAGGTCGGGGGTTGGTTGGGCATTCCCTGCCGCGATGGCTAGATTTCGGACCCATTGGGAATAGTTTATTCGGCGCAATGCCATCCCCTCCGTGTGCTTAAGAAAATCCTCTTCATTCCATGCCAGTAGTCCGATCAGGGTCGGATCGTCTAGACCGTGGCGTGGGACGAAATCCGACTCATTGCTTGCTTGGGCGAAACGGTTCCAGGGGCAAACCAACTGACAATCATCGCAACCAAATATTCGGTTACCAATGGATTCACGCAGTTCTTCGTCAATGACACCTTTATGTTCGATGGTCAGATATGAGATGCAACGTCGTGGATCAAGTTGCTTGGGCCCAACAATTGCGCCAGTTGGACAGACGTTTATACAAGCTTTACAGGTGCCACACTTATCCTCTTGAAGCTCGATATTTATCGGTAGGGGGATGTTGGTAAATATCTCACCAAGAAAAAACCACGAACCGGCGCTTTGGTTCAGGATGAGTGTGTTTTTACCGACCCATCCGATCCCCGCTTTGGCCGCCAAAGGTTTTTCTAGAATTGGTGCAGAATCTGTGAACGCTCGGTATTGCCCGCCCGCATGAGTTTCAATTTGTTTCGCGAGGGCTCGGAGTCGCCCGCGAACGGTTTTGTGATAATCCCTACCGAGTGCGTAATGTGAGATGTAGCCTTTATCGGGGCTGTTCAAAACGTTACCGCGGGTAACGGGCAAATAATCCATGCGGGCCGATATCACCCTAATCGTGCCAGGCATGAGCTTGGACGGGTCAGTGCGTTTGCCCACATTGCGCGCCATGTAGCCCATGTCACCCTGAAACTGCTGTTCCAACCATGCCCTGTAATCGGGTGTGTAATCGCTGAGGTCGGTGTCGGTCACTCCGATCTGTTGGAAACCGAGATCCATGGCCCACGAATCAAGGTGGCCGGCGAGTTCGTCGATGCGCATCCCGCTATAATCTCTCATATGCGGGCTATCTCACGAGTTTACACGGGCGGTCAAGTACGTGCTTTAGATCGGATACTGATCGAAGAATTTAACGTTCCCGGAATTTCATTGATGAAACGAGCGGGATTGTTTGCGTTCGATCGCCTGTGTGAACTTTGGCAGGGCGTGCGATCTATATCGGTGGTCTGTGGAAGTGGCAATAACGCCGGCGACGGATACGTTGTTGCTGGGTTGGCACATAACCGCGGTATACGCGTGCAGTTGATTCAAATCGGCAATGCCAAGGGCCTCAAAGGAAATGCGGAAACAGCGTACCGGTGGGCGTTGGAACAAGGCGTTGTCCCGCGGATTCCGACGACTCTCGACGGTGAGGTTGTTGTTGACGCGATGTTGGGCACGGGCAGTGTTGGATCGATCCGTGATAGTTATGTTGCAGGTATAGATCTGATAAACGAACACGGGGCGCCGGTCGTCGCTCTGGATATCTCGACTGGGATTAACGCTGATACTGGCGCACTCGTCACCGAGGCGCCGGTGAAAGCTGACCTAACGACTACCTTTATCGGCGCCAAACTAGGTCTTTTCACCGGCCCGGGAGTCGACTTCGCGGGGCGAATTGAGCTGAGTGAACTCGATGCGCCGCAGGCCGCATTTGAACAAGTCCAAGGACTCTCGGTTATTCCGAGGAAAGATAGTGAACGGGCTGTCTCGAAGCGACCTACCGGCGCACATAAGAACAACTTTGGCCACGTGTTGATCGTAGGCGGCGATCACGGCATGTGTGGCGCGGTTCTGCTCGCGGCAGAGTCGGCGTTACGCACGGGTGCAGGTCTTGTCAGCGTGATCACTCGACCCGAGCACCGGTCCGCTATCGTGGCTCGGCGTCCGGAGGTCATGGTCTATGACGTCGATGAACAAGAAGATATTGCACCTCTTCTCAACCGGGCGAATGTTGTCGCGGTGGGACCGGGTCTGGGTCAGGGAGGGTGGGGTCGAGGGATTCTTCAGCAGATGCTGAATAGCGGCAAGGAGTGCGTATTAGACGCTGACGCTTTGAATTTAATAGCCGATGAATCGTGGGTATTACCGGCTGAATCAATCCTCACGCCACACCCGGGAGAAGCTTCTCGTCTGCTCGGAATTGGTACCGCCTCAATTCAGGCTGACCGACCGACAGCTGCGAGAATGATCTCATCAAAATATAATGCGGTGGCCGTTCTCAAGGGCGCAGGGACATTAGTTTCCGATGGCGGAGAATTGCTTGGTATATGTATCGCCGGGAATTCTGGTATGGCGACCGCGGGAAGCGGCGACGTATTGACCGGCATTGTCGCTGCAGCGAAAGCCTCGGGGATAGATTCATCGACGGCGGCTGCACTTGGTGTTTGGTTACATGCATCTGCGGGCGACCGCGCTCTGGCAGGTGTTCGTGGGCGCGCAATCATTGCGTCAGACATTATTGAATCGCTAAGACCTTACGGAGAATCGACCGGTACAGAGGGTATCGGTGGACGTTAAGGAACTGCTGCTTCCAGACGAAAACGCGACGTTAGAAGCTGGTGCTCAATTGGCGGATGAACTTTCTCAAGAGCTTGTTTTTCTCCATGGAGATTTGGGTGCAGGGAAAACAACGTTGGTACGAGGATTACTGCGGTCTTTGGGTCATCGAGGGACCGTCAAGAGTCCCACGTATACTTTGGTTGAGCCATACGAGGTTGCTGGTAGGATCATTTATCATTTTGATTTTTATCGAATCGAGGATCCAGCGGAACTAAGCTATATCGGTATCGATGATCTCCTGAGCAGCGACGCCCTCAAGTTAATCGAATGGCCGTCACGAGGCGCTTCGGCGCTCCCCAAACCAGAATTGGAGATTGAGTTAAGCATTATAGACGGGGGTCGGGTACTCAATATCACGGACCATCGTGCCTGAGAGTCTGGGGCACATGTTTTCGCTAGCTAAACTAGCGTTGGTTGGGGTGTTGAGCCAGTTTTGCTTGGCCCAGATGAATAGCTTAGAGGGTGTCCGGGTCCATGAACACCCAGATCACACACGCGTGGTGTTCGACACGCGTTCCAGCGCGGACTACCGCCACTTTTTGCTAACCAACCCTAATCGGTTCGTAGTTGACCTTAGCGATACAAAGCCGAACGCAAAACTTGAGAGCGAGAAAGTTGATAGTCGAGTGGTTGCGGGCATACGAAGAGCCCAGCGAAAAAAAGGCGTTTACCGTGTTGTTCTAGACCTAAAACGTGCTGTAAATCCACGAGAGCCATTTGTATTAATGCCCGTTCGACCGTACGGCCATCGGTTGGTGATCGATCTTTATTGGGACTCGTCGGAACAAAAAAGCGGGGTACAAGCAGCACCGGTTGAGCAACGGGATGTTGTTGTCGCCATTGATGCAGGCCACGGCGGTGAAGATCCAGGGGCCATTGGTATCAACAAAGTTCTTGAAAAGCATGTGGTCCTTTCGATTGCACGAGGGGTCAAGCGTCATTTGGACACGGCGACGGGTTTCAAAGCCCTGCTTGTGCGCGATGGTGATTACTACATCGCATTACGCAAGCGACCGCAGTGGGCGCGTGAGAAACGGGCGGATTTTTTCCTATCGATTCACGCCGATGCGTTTAAGAGTTCCTCCGTCAGCGGTGCTTCGGTCTACGCTCTGTCACAGAAACGCGCGACGAGTGAAACGGCGCGGTGGCTTGTCGAGAACGAGAACCGGTCGGATCTCCTCGGCGGGGTTGGCGAAAAAGTTGTACTGACCGATTACGATGATAGCGTCGCTGAAATACTTCTCGATATGTCGATGGACGCCAATTTGGGTCATTCAATTGATGCTGGTGAGACAGTGTTAGCCGCACTGTCGGGCGTAGCCCAGTTACATAAGGGGCAGTTAGAACAGGCAGGCTTTGTCGTGTTGAAGTCGCCGGACGTACCTTCAATTCTTGTTGAGACAGGCTACATTTCAAACCCGAGTGAAGCGCGGTTGCTAGCGACCTCCACGTACCAACAACGAATCGCGCGGGCAATCGCCGACGGGGTGCAAGAGTACATGCGTCGAAATCCGCCGCCCGGTAGCCTGATTGCAGTAATTGGCGACTCCAAGACTATCAGTCACTTGGTTAAACGGGGAGACACTCTGTCTGAGATTGCACTTCGCTATGATGTGAGTGCCGCTACGATACGCCATGCCAACCGGTTGCGCGGCAACGTCATTAAAACCGGTGAAATACTGATTATCCCCAGGTTGGGACAGGAGAGTTAGGAAGAAATGCGAATTGAGAAACTCGATGCTGCTGTCGCCAACCAAATTGCCGCGGGTGAAGTCGTTGAGCGACCTGCCTCCATCGTTAAGGAACTGATTGAGAATAGCCTGGATGCTGGAGCTACTTCCGTAACGGTTGAGATTGAAGGCGCTGGTACGGGGCTCATTCGGGTTCTTGATAACGGAGTTGGGATCCATCACGAGGACATGCGGTTGGCGCTGGAACGTCACGCGACGAGCAAAATCACGACCACTGACGATCTTTTGTCCATTACTAGCATGGGGTTTAGAGGAGAGGCACTTGCGAGTGTCGCGTCTGTTGCAAGAACGACACTGACGTCAAGAGCGGTGGGAAGCGATCGCGCTTGGGCCCTAACCGTTGACGGCGGCGAAGAAAGACGTCATGCACCGGCCGCGCACCCCCAGGGAACCGCCGTTGAGATTCGAGATCTCTTCTTCAATACTCCCGCCCGTCGCAAGTTCATGAAGGCCGAACGAACCGAAGTTGCTCATATCTCGGAGACGGTCAGGCGACTCGCGCTCGCGAACCCGGGCGTGAGCTTTGAACTCAAGCATGGCACGCGAACGGTCGAGCGGCTGCCCGCAACGAAAGTGTTGGTCGATCGAATCGAAAAATTATTAGGCCGAGATTTTCTCGCCGAGGCAGTCGAGGTCGATGAACGCCAAGAAGAGCTTCGGCTACACGGGTGGATCGGATCGCCGACCTATACGAGACGAACGGCGGATCAACAACATTTGTTTGTGAACGCTCGCTATGTTCGAGACAAAGTGGTTAGTCACGCGATTCGACAGGCTTATCGTGACGTCATATTCCATGGCCGCCAACCAGTGTTTGTCGTGTATCTTGAAATCCCCCCCGAAGCAGTCGACGTGAATGTCCACCCGACGAAGCACGAAGTCCGCTTTCGTGATTCGCGACAGGTACACGATTTCATTTTCGGAAGGCTGAATAGGGCGTTGCGCGATGTGCGACCCGGCAGTTCGAATGACTTGATAAAAAATACCGGTATTGCGATGAACACTTCAGAACCGAAGGCTCCTGCGTGGGTACAAGCATCGTTTCCGCGTCAGCTTAGCGTTCAAGTTGAAGGGGGTGCCAGCACGTTCGTGGCGGAAGAGAGAGATACAGTATACGCAGAGGACCGCGTGTTCCCGCCCCTTGGATATGCTCTTGCTCAGCTTGGTGGGGCTTATATTCTCGCGGAAAACGAAGATGGTTTGGTTATCGTGGATATGCATGCGGCCCATGAACGGATCACGTACGAGAAGATGAAGTCGGCATCGTCCGAGCAGACTTTGGTCAAACAGCGGCTGCTTGTGCCGCTGAGTCTGGAAGTGACACGTCGGGAAGCGGACTTAGTCGAGGCTCTAACGGAAGAATTTGGTCGTCTGGGTATTGGTCTGGAACGCATGGGCCCTTCGACGATACGCGTTCAGGAGGTGCCCTCGCTTATTGGTACAGCCGATGCGGCGGAATTAGTGAGAGATGTTCTGGGGGAACTCATGGAGTACGGTCACTCCGATTCGCTTGCTGAACACCGAGATAGCTTACTAGCCACAATGGCATGTCATGGATCCATCAGAGCGAATAGGCGCCTAGCCATAGAGGAGATGAATGCCTTGCTTCGAGAAATGGAACGCACCGAAAATGCTGGCCAATGCAATCATGGCCGTCCGACATTCCACGTGCAGAATCTCGCCGATCTTGATCGTCTGTTTATGCGAGGCCAGTGAAGCACCAGAATCTAAGGCCGTTAGTGGTTACGCTGATGGGAGCCACGGCAAGTGGTAAAACGGATTTGGCGCTTGAAATCGCAGCACGTGTGCCCACCGATATCATCAGCGTCGATTCTGCGATGGTGTACCGTGGTATGGACATTGGTACGGCCAAGCCTTCCAAAGAGACCCTCCGGAACAATCCACACGCTTTGGTTGACGTAAGGGACCCTCCGGATACTTATTCTGCCCAAGACCTTATCGAAGATGCAGATCGAGCCGTACGCTTGGCATGGGTACGAGGGCGCGTACCTTTGCTTGTGGGCGGTACGATGATGTATTTCAACGCGTTTAAGGATGGTTTGACAAAACTTCCCTCGGCGGACGCAACCGTTCGTCAAAATCTCGAACAACGCGGACAACAAGTCGGCTGGCCAGAATTACACCGCGAACTAAGTCAAGTGGATCCGGTTGCTGGCGCGTCGATTGATCCGGGAAATCACCAGCGGATTCAACGGGCACTAGAGGTTTATCAGATCACTGGAATTCCGATATCTGAGTTATGGCGGAACGCGTACGCCGAACCCGTGTCCGAGCGTCTCAACTGCAATTTAGTTGAGTTCGCGCTGACGATGGTGTCCCGTGAGGAACTTCACACCCGTATAGAAAGTCGTCTCGACGATATGTTGAACTCGGGATTCGTGGATGAAGTCAAGGGATTGCGCGAACGTTGGGCAATCGGTACAAGTACTCCGTCGATGCGCGCTGTGGGATATCGTCAAGTTGGGCAGTTCCTTGACGCTTCCGCAAGGAACGATGAACCGATCGATATACGACACAGTATCCTCGTGGCGACACGCCAACTCGCAAAGAAACAATCCACTTGGCTTCGTGGCTGGCGATGTTTGAACGGTCGAGATCTCTTATCTGCTGATCTCGAAACCATGTTGCAAAAACTAACGCCTCTGCCATAGTGGATTCATTGGGTATAAGGAAAAACTCGAACAGAGCGCTTTTCTCAGTGAGAAGTGCTCGGGAGAACGACAGTGGCAAAAGGGCAGTCTCTACAAGACCCTTACCTAAACACGTTACGGAAGGAACAGATCCCTGTCTCGATCTATCTAGTGAACGGAATAAAGCTGCAAGGACGAATCGAAGCGTTCGATCAATACGTCGTCCTGCTCCGCAACACGGTTAACCAAATGATTTTCAAACATGCGATTTCGACAGTGCAGCCTTCCAGAAACGTCGACATCGAAACGAGTGAATGCGGCGGCTGACGCATTGAAAGCGCACTATTCGCGACCCGATCGAAATGACTAACTTGAAATGACGACGCGTTATGTTCTTTGAGCGACCTCCTCCAGGACAACAAGCGCTGCTTCTGCACGTGCATGCACCAGGCATTAGCCGGGACAATGAGGCTACTGAACTGCGGGAATTGGTAGTTTCCGCAGACCTTGAACCCCGATCCACCGTCGTCGTGACCCGGGTACGACCGCATCCTCGCTGGTTCGTCGGGCAAGGCAAGGCGGAGGAAATTCGTCGAGCCATGAACTCGAACAACGACGATTTACTGATCGTAAACCACGATCTCACCCCTGGCCAACAACGCAATCTGGAAGACCTACTCCAAGCACGAGTGATGACCCGAACCGAATTGATCCTTCACATTTTTGCTGATCGGGCACGAACCCATGAAGGCAAACTTCAGGTCGAACTCGCCCAATTCCAACATGGTCGAAGCCGGCTGGTGCGTGGATGGACCCACCTTGATCGACAGAAGGGTGGACTTTATATGCGCGGGGCTGGGGAAAGTCAGTTGGAACTGGACCAGCGTATGATTGACAGCCGTATAAGAAAGCTTAAAGAGCGGCTGGAACGGGTGCAGCGACAACGCGCGCAAAGTCGACGACGGCGAAACCGGGCAAAGATTCCAACGATTGTGTTAGTCGGATATACGAATGCCGGAAAGTCGTCGCTTTTCAATGCGCTGACTGATTCCTCGATCGCTGTGCAAGATCGCTTATTTGCGACTCTCGATCCGACAATGCGCCATTTAAGTTTGGATGGTTACGGAACCGTTGTGATAGCAGATACGGTAGGCTTCATCCGCGACTTGCCGATCGATCTTGTCGAAGCATTCAAGGCGACGTTAGAGGAGGTGTCTGCGGCCGACCTGCTACTGCACGTGATTGATAGTGCAGCGCCGGAACAAGAGTCGATGTGTGCCGAAGTCGATCGAGTGCTGGAGGAAATAGGCGCGGGCACGGTGCCGAAGATCGAAGTATTAAACAAAATCGATAGGAGTGCTTTGAGGGCGGGTGTCTTGGGTAATCGAGTCCACGTCAGTGCGCGCTTAAAACAGGGATTAGAGGCGTTGAAGGAAGTGATTGCGCAACGCTTGGGGGTCACCAATGAGCCTATCGAATTGTGCCTTGCGCCAAGCAATGGCAAGGTTCGTGCGTGGCTGTACGAGTTGGGGGCCGTGGTGGGTGAGACCCTGCAGGAGGATGGTGCGAGTACCCTCTCGGTGCGGCTCGACGCCGAGCAGATTAATAGGCTTGTCGCATATGAAGGTGTTTCCTTGCAGGAGGCGCTACCGGGCCCTAAACTTTTGGCCTTGACTTGATGAGGACGCGTAATGGCATGGAATGATGGTGGGAACGGAAAAAATAACGATCCATGGGGCAGTGGAGGCGATCAGGGACCGCCTGACTTAGACGAGGCGTTTCGTAAGTTCCAATCCCAACTGTCCGGATTGTTTGGGCGCCGGGGCGGCGGAACGACCTCTTCGGGCGGGAGTGGTGGCGGTAGGCGCTATTTCTCAATCCTTGGTTTGGTCATCCTAATTGGCTATATCGCGACTGGTATTTATCAAGTTGATCAGCAGGAACGTGGCGTTAAATTCACGCTGGGGAAGGTAGCGAGGGCAAGTGATGGTGAATATGCGCCACCGGTCATGCCGGGCCTCAATTTCTATTTCCCGTTGATTCAAAGCGTGGAAGTCGTCAACACCACCAAACTGAATACCAATCACCACGAATCGTTGATGTTGACCGAGGATGAAAATATCGTCGACGTCAGTCTTGATGTGCAATGGCTCGTGCGGGATCCCATCAAGCATGTGGTCCAAATAAGAGATCCGGAAAATAGTTTGGTGCAGGCGACCGAAAGTGCGTTGCGGCATGTGGTGGGGAGCTCCACACTCGATTCGGTAGTAACGGAGGGCAGGGCAGAGATGGGTGCAGCGGTGCAGGCGAGGTTACAAGACCGGTTGGATCGCTATGAAACGGGCATATACGTCAGTAAGGTCAACATCGACCGATCTGGGCCGCCGCCACAGGTCAAAGATGCGTTCGATGATGTGCAGCGAGCGAAAGAAGATGAATCGCGCTACATCAACCAGGCCCGAGCGTACTCGGAACAGATTCTTCCCGAAGCGCGCGGTAACGCCGAGCGAGTGGTCGCCGAAGCAAACGCGTATCGAGATCAGGTAGTAGCACGTTCCCAAGGGGAGGCTCAACGGTTCACCAAACTGCTTGGGGAATACCAGTTGGCAAAACGTGTCACCAGAGATCGACTGTATATTGAATCGATGCAGTCAGTGCTTTCAAAAAGTGCGAAGGTGATGGTCGACGTTAAAGGAGGCAACAACATGTTGTATCTCCCGTTGGATCAGCTGCGGCGCCAAGGGGGTGCCGATGAAAACTCCGCTAATCAGAGCTCGGTCGACCAGGCCGCGAACGAAATAATGCGGGCTATAGAACGGAACACAGGCACGTCGCGGGTGCGGCGAGACGGTCGGTAGGAGGTAGAGTCATGCGTCGGAATTTCATCCTTGTCCTCATACTCTTGGCGGTGCTTATGGTAATCACCGATACCGCCAATATAAGGCCGTTTTTTATCGTCAAAGAGACTGAACGTGCCCTGTTGCTTCGATTTGGAGAGGTCGTGCGGGCAGATATCCCCCCCGGGATTCATTTTAAAGTCCCAATAGCAAACAATGTGCGTAGATTCGATGGACGTATCCTGACTCTCGATTCGGCCCCCGAGCGTTATTTTACGGTCGGAAAAAAACCCCTCGACGTAGATTCGTTTGCCAAATGGCGCGTTATTGATGTTCAAAAGTTCTACACGGCGTCTGGCGGAGGCGACGAAAACCTTGCGAGAGGCATCCTTCAAAATCGAATCAACGAAGGCTTACGTAATGAGATTGGTAAGCGCGACATGCACGAAGTCATCTCGGGACAACGTGACGAGCTGATGCAAGTGCTGACCGAGTCTCTCGACACGATTGTGCAGAGCGACCTTGGGGTCGAGATCATTGATATACGGGTCAAGAAAATCGAGCTTCCTGCGGAAGTCTCTACAACGGTCTATCAACGAATGAACTCTGAGCGGGACATTGAGGCGAAGCAGTATCGCGCGACGGGCAACGAACAGTCACTGGTAATTCGGGCGGACGCAGACCGCCAGGTGGTAGTCATCGAGGCCAACGCATATCGCGATTCTGAAACTATCCGTGGTGACGGTGATGCAAGCTCGGCACGCATATACGCTGATGCGTATGGTAAAGATCCCGAGTTTTACGAGTTTTACCGCAGCATTAATGCCTACAAGGAAGTATTTCAGGGGAAAAATGACATGTTGATCATTGATCCATCGAGTGAGTTCTTCAAGTACCTCAAGAGCAACCAGGGTTAGCTTTCAAGCGCTGTTGGGATCGATAGCTTGGCCATTATGTGGGAACAGATTGGGGCAGCGTTGTGCCTTGTGCTCGTGATTGAGGGGCTTCTGCCGTTCCTTTTTCCGGCTCGCTGGCGAACTTTGGCGGAGTCGTTGCGAACCGTCGATGACAAAACGATCCGCTTCGTCGGGTTCGCTAGCATGATGTTGGGCGCGAGCCTCTTATACCTAGTCAAATCCTCATGAGCGACGAAGTGCGTTGATGCGAGGCCGAAATATTGTCGTTATTGGTACCCAATGGGGCGACGAAGGCAAAGGTAAAGTCGTTGATCTTCTTACAGGAAACGTCGCAGCCGTCGTTAGATATCAGGGAGGACACAACGCCGGTCACACCCTCGTGATTAACGGTGAAAGAACGGTACTTCACTTGATTCCATCGGGGATCCTCCACGACAACGTCGAGTGTCTCATTGGAAATGGCGTGGTCGTTTCGCCAAGCGCGGTGTTGGATGAAATTGCACAATTGGAGGCGAGGGGAGTCAAAGTTCGAGAGCGAATGACGCTCTCGCCGGCGTGCCCTTTGGTCTTGCCATACCACGTTGCGACGGATGTCGCCCGTGAGAAAGCTCGAGGTTCGCGGAAAATCGGTACCACGGGGCGGGGTATCGGGCCGGCGCATGAGGATAAGGTGGCTCGCCGCGGGGTGCGATTGGGCGATCTGTATCACGGCCGTGATTTTGCTAATAAGTTGGCCGAGGTCATGGACTACCACAACTTCATGCTGGAAAAGTATTACAACGCGAGCACGGTGGATTTTCAGAAGACCCTTGACGACACATCTCGACTTGCCGAGGAAATTGAGCCCATGATTGGTGATATCGCGCCAATCCTGCACGATCTCAATGCGCGCGGGGAGAACATTCTTTTTGAAGGTGCACAAGGCGCAATGCTCGACGTTGACCTCGGAACCTATCCGTTCGTGACATCGTCGCATACGATGGCGGGTGCGGCGTCTCTGGGGAGCGGTTTCGACCCCAGAAGACTCGACTACGTTTTGGGTATTGCCAAGGCGTACTCCACCAGGGTTGGTTCTGGACCATTCCCCACCGAACTCTTTGACGAGGTCGGTAAGCATTTAGCCGATAAAGGTCATGAATTCGGCTCCACCACGGGCCGCCCACGTCGTTGTGGTTGGTTTGATGCCGCTGCCGTAAAGCGGGTCGTAAGGATGACGGGCATATCCGGACTTTGTATGACCAAACTCGATGTTTTGGATGGGCTAGAGACTGTGCGTGTATGTACGGAATACGAGGGATCAAATGGGGAGATCGCGTCCTCGCGCTTTGGTAGTGAGTACTATTCTGAACTGTCGCCCGTATACGAAGACTTGCCGGGTTGGCAAGAATCCACGGCAGGTGCTCAGGACTTTGCGGATCTTCCAGAGAATGCGCAGTCGTATATCCGCCGAATCGAAGACTTGGTGGGCGCGCCTGTCGCGATGATATCGACGGGTCCTGACAGGCATGACACGATCGTCTTGAAAGAAATTTTGTGAGGATAGGAATAGATTCTCTTGACACGCAATGCGATCGGTAGGGCGAGCGGGCATTATGGTTGATCCCAAGTTGTTAGAGATATTGGTATGTCCGATCACAAAAACTCCGTTGGTGTATCGGCGCGAAATGGAGGAACTGTGGTCCAAAGCCAGTGGGTTGGCTTTCCCCGTTCGGGACGGCATTCCAATCATGTTGGAGGATCAAGCTCGGGCGTTGACGCCTGAAGAACAGGAATCGCTGAATTAACGCATAGACGTTCGTTGGTTGGTGCAGGGTGAATTCGTTATGATACGGAGCTCTTTGGCCTGAGTTTTCGGTGCGAAAGTCTGTTAGCCGCGAGTTGTAGGGAAAGAACCAGGAAAATGAATAAACCAGAACTCGTCTCAGAGACCGACATGCCAGATGTCGCTATGCGGGAGTTGCAAAACCCCCAGGGTACGCTGGATTGGGTGGGTATGAGTGATGTACACCAGCCATTGAAGATTCGTGATGGGCACGAGGAGCGGGAGGTACAGGCAAGAGTCCAGATATATGTGAACCTGGATGACATGCAGGCGAAAGGGATTCACATGTCACGTCTTTACTTAATTCTGGATGAGCATTCGAGTACTCGTCCACTAACGGTTGCGGGTCTTAAATTACTCTTGAGTTCCCTTTTGGAATCGCACCGAGGTCTCTCGACCAACGCATTTATACAGTTTGATTTCGACTATTACGTGCGACGATCTGCGTTGGTGTCTGAAAATGCTGGTTGGAACAGTTATCCCGTATCGCTAAAAGGGACGTATCTGAACGGTGAAGTGAATGTCGAGCTTTCTATAGGCGTACTTTATTCCAGCACCTGCCCGTGTTCTGCGGCGTTGGCAAGGCAGCTTATTCAACAACAATTTGAAGAAGATTTCGGCCGTCGGGGTGACGTCAAGATGTCTGAAGTAAAGGCTTGGCTGGGAACCGAGGATGGCATAATGGCTACACCTCACAGTCAACGCAGCCTAGCGCACGTGTTGGTCAAACTTGATGACAGGATGGAATCTTTTCCGGTCACCGATCTGATTGACGGGATAGAGGACGTTCTTAAAACTCCAGTCCAGACAGCTGTGAAGCGCGAAGATGAGCGAGAGTTTGCTCGGCTCAATGGCCAAAACCTTATGTTTTGTGAAGACGCCGGACGTAAGCTTAAATCCAGACTCGGGAGCGACGGTCGAGTCAAAGACTTTTGGGTGCGTGTTGAGCACCATGAGAGCCTTCATGCGCACAACGCAGTCAGCGTTTTTACCAAAGGCGTCCAGGACGGTTACTTGCCCATTCCTTAGTTGCCCTGAGGGGCACGGGTGCCTAATTTAGCTGTCGAATCCAGGGCTCGCTTTCCGGCCACCCCGTCCATTTGTCCAGCCCGTTGTTTATCACGGACATCGGAAGGATCGCATTAGCGCAATGCACGTGATTAGTCGGTTGCCAAGCTTGGACAAACGCGCTCATTTTCTCCGTAAAGGCTCCGGGGAAAACGCAGACCATTTCCGCATCTTCGTTGCCGTCGTTGAGCTCCGTATGAGGGCGAGCAAAAAGAGCCGTCATCATGACAACACCGCATTTGGAACAAATTATTCGACCTAATCCACCAAAATTTGGGTTGTCATCCATCGTTTCGTAATTTGGGTTCCCAGGTCCCATCTTCGCTGGCGTCAGTAGGTCAAACCCTTTCGTTACGGTTAATTCGATTCCACTGTATCCAACCAGAAACAACAATAAATGTCTTGATGATGTACTATCCGCGCCGTCCTCAACCCTTCCTTTTTGTATCCCCACAGGTCCTAGAAAATTATTGGATTGCGAAGTTACCCCCCGGGGTTTGTTTGGACATCTAAGGCTTATTCAAAGGAAAGGCCGTCGTAGACCTTAATAATCATGCTGTCTAGAAGCATAGAAATCACGGGATGGTGCCGAGGAGAGGACTTGAACCTCCACGGGGTTACCCCCACTAGCTCCTGAAGCTAGCGTGTCTACCAATTTCACCACCTCGGCATGAGGGTCGCGGACTTTACTACAGGGGTTCTGCATTGAACATATTAGCGACGACCGTCGCGGAGAGTTTCCCTTCCTATGAATGAGACGAGAGGATCCCAGGCCACCGATATACGTAGAGCTCTGAACGAGATAGGACCGGCTTCATGGAGCGAGTTAGTCAGCCACCTTGGCGTCGGAAGAGGCAAGGGTGGCAATAGACTAAGGCGGTTACTAAATAGAATGCTGGAAGGTGGAGAAATTGTTCGAGAGGGACGGAATCGATACCGCCTCAGTAACGCAACGGATGAAAGTGGTGTCGTCGAACGGAGTGGATCCCAACTCTTCGTGTCAACGCAGTCGGGCGGTTCCACTGCACTTGAGTCTGCCAACGGTATTCGTGACGGAGACAACATTCGCGTCCAGGTGAGCGATGGAGTTGCTCGGTTTGTGGAATTGATCAAGCCATCCGCGATTCCGGTTGTTGGCATCTATCGTCGTGATCGAACTCACGCTCACGTTGAATCGCTCGAGCCCGGATACAACGAACGCGTGGAATTAGTCGCGCCCTATCCCGGTTGTCGTGAGGGAGATGTTGTAGAGGTTCAAATTCTTGACGTAGAACGTAGCCGCATACAGGGGAGAGTTAAGGCCGTTATAAAGCACAAGAACGAAGTCGAACGTGCTTGTACGGCAATCGTTCGCGCACATCGGATACCTAACCAATGGCCCTCGGCCGTTGCTCACAAGCGCGTTCGAAAATCGGTACTCGAGGCTGATAGGAAAGGCCGGATCGACCTACGCGATACGGCGTTTGTAACCATTGATGGAGAGGATGCTCGCGATTTTGATGACGCGATTTATGCGGAACCAAGATCCCGGGGGGGCTGGCGGCTGTTGGTGGCGATCGCTGACGTCGCCCACTATGTGCGCCCCGGATCCACGCTCGATCAAGAAGCGCTCGCGAGAGGTAACTCCGTATATTTCCCGGATCGGGTGATACCCATGTTGCCCGAAAGCTTATCAAATGATCTTTGTTCGCTCCGGCCCAACGAGGATCGATTGGCGATGATTTGCGAGTTAACGCTTACCCGCAGCGCGAACGTGACCAGCCTTTCATTTTACGAAGCCGTGATCCGTTCGCATGGTCGCCTTACCTACACCGAAGTTGACCAATACCTAAAAAGCTCGGGGGCGAATTGGCCCGCTGCGATCTGCACCAGTCTTCAGCATTTGTACGCTATATACGAAGGGTTACGTGCGCGGCGGTCTGATAGAGGCGCGCTTGATTTTGAGTCGCGAGAAGGACGCGTCGAGATCCGTGGGGGCAATCCTGTGGGCGTCGTTCCTTTTGAGCGGACCGAAGCCCATTCGATAGTGGAAGAGGCCATGATCGCAGCCAACGTAGCTGCCGCCAATTATCTCCAACGTCAAGAATCCGTGGTCATGTACCGGATACATGAACCTCCTGAACGGGAAAAGATCGAACAACTCCGCAAGATTTTCCGGTCAGTGGGACAACGGTTTCCTGGGGCCATTAGGTATCCAGGTGATCTACAACGCCTTCTTGAGGCTACGCACAAGACCCGCTTAGAGCCGTGGATTTGGGAGATGCTGATTCTGCGAACATTGCGACAGGCACGCTATTTCCCGGGGGATAAAGGTCACTTTGGTCTTGCGTTATCGAGCTATGCGCACTTCACCTCGCCGATTCGTCGGTACGCTGATCTAGTCAATCATCGGTTAATTAAGGCGCGACTTCGAAAGGCACGACGGAGCGCTACCGAATATGAAGAGCTCGAGAATATCGGAGCGCATCTATCGATAACTGAACGTCGTGCCGAAAACGCCACGCGTGCGGTTGATGCCTGGTTGAAATGCTCGCTCCTCGAGAAACGTGTAGGTGAAGCCTTTGGTGGAACGATCGTGTCCGTGGTCGAATTCGGTGTTTTCGTTGAACTTGATGACCTTCGCATCCAAGGGCTTTTGCATGTGTCACGGTTGGGGTCCGACTACTATAGATGGATACCAGACACGATGAGTTTGGTGGCAGAGCGTTCGGGACATCGCTTTTCTCTTGGGCAGAGACTTCGAGTGGTCGTCGAGGATGTGTCGGTCGAGACGGGACGTGTCAATCTCCGGATCGAGGCGCCAGAAAGAAAACGGAAGGTTAGGCGACGAAGAAGAAAGAGAGCTCTATGACCGCGACTGAAGAAAATGTGGTGCGCGGTTTTCACGCAGTTGAGGCCGTCCTAACCAAAGAACCAGGGGCGATTCGTCGGATTCTGGTCGTTTCGGAACGCCGAGACCAGCGCATGCAGAGCCTCGTGCAACGTGCTCGCGAACTGGGTGTTCGAGTCGATAGTGCGGATCGCCGGGTTGTTACCCGGATAGCGGGAGATAAAGCCCATCAAGGCATCGTTGCCGAATGCCATGCGGTTTTACCTTCTACAGAGTTGGACTTTGAAGCTCGTTGGTCGACGTTCACTCAGCCCCTAATCTTGGTGGTCGACGGGGTAACGGATCCTCGTAACTTAGGGGCGTGTATGCGTTCGGCAGGTGCCGCGGATGTGGACGCTGTGTTGATCCCAAAACGATCAAATGCTCCGTTGTCTAATGTCGTGCGCAAGACCGCGAGTGGCGCGCTTGAAGATCTACTGATCGTTCAGGTGTCAAATCTAGCCCGTCGGATCGATTGGTTGCGAGAACGGGGTGTTTGGATTGTTGGGACTGATGTCGAATCAATTCACGCATATACCGACGTGGACTATCGTGATCCAGTCGCCATTGTGGTTGGTGGTGAACAACGCGGTTTGCGCCGTCTGACACGCGAGAAATGCGATCATCTAGTGACAATCCCTATGCGCGGGCGGGTTTCGAGCCTTAATGTCTCAGTCGCTACGGGAATACTCTTGTTTGAGTGTTTGAGGCAGCGCGGGGCATAATCGTTGGGGGTTCATTGCGTCGGGGATTGTAAATCTCTAGAATCTCGCCGCCACGCGAATGCGCGTGCCCAGATAAAATTTCTCCTTGCTTCACGTCCTCGTAGGCGGAGGCGATAAACCGAAGGGAGTTTCTATGCGTCACTACGAAATTGTGTTTCTCGTGCACCCGGACCAGTCAGAACAGGTTCCGGGAATGGTTGAGCGCTACAAAGCGCTGATTGAAGGAAATGGCTCTATCGTTCATCGTTCTGAAGATTGGGGTCGGCGCCAGCTGGCCTACCCAATCAAAGATATCCATAAAGCTCATTACGTCTTATTTAACATCGAAGCGGATCAGAAGACTCTTGACGAAATGGAAAGTGCGTTTCGATTTAACGACGCCGTGTTGCGCCATATGATTATGTCGAAGAAAGAGCCCGAGACGGGGATATCCAAGTTGTATGCGGAGGAACTGAGAGAGCAGGAAAAAGACCGCGAGAGGGACCGTCAGCGAGAAGAAGCACAAACGCGAGCGGCAACGTCCGACGATGAATCGAGAGAAGACCGCAGTGTCACGGATGAGACGGAGTTAGTCTCCGACCAGGAAGAAACTGGAAGTGACACGGAAACCACCGAATCAGAGTCCTTGATGAAAGAAACTGATGCCCAAGATGTTGAGAACGAACATGAAAGTGCTGAGGCGGAAGAAACACTAGAAGAGGAAGACTGATTATGGCCAGACGTTTCGGACGCAAACGCTACTGCCGTTTCACAGCGGAAGGGATAAAGGAAATTGACTACAAGGATCTTGATCTCCTTAAAGACTACATTTCCGAGACGGGCAAGATCGTACCGAGTCGGATAACTGGGACGAGTGCGCGGTATCAACGACAACTGGCCCGAGCTGTGAAGCGTGCGCGGTATTTAGCGCTGTTGCCTTATACCGATCAGCACGACAACTAATAGGATTTCCATGAACGTTATCTTGATGGAAAGAGTGACCAATCTTGGCGATTTAGGTGAGGAAGTCGTTGTAAAAAACGGCCATGCGAGGAATTTCCTACTCCCTCAAGGCAAAGCCGTGCGGGCCACTGAAGAAAATCGGGAAGTATTCGAAGCAAAGAGATCAGAACTAGAAGCATCCGCGGTCGAGCGCTTGTCCGAGGCGGAACAGCGCGCTCATCGACTTGAAGATTGTTCCGTAACCATCGTCGCGCGGACGGGCGAAGAAGGAAAATTGTACGGTTCAGTGGGTACGGCAGAGATTGCACAGGCGCTTAGTGACATGGGCATCGAGGTGAGGAAGAGTGAAGTTATTATGTCCGAAGGCGCTATCCGGATTACCGGAGAGTATGAAGTTGACATCCACCTTCATGCTGACGTGACTCGGAGTATTAATGTTGCTGTTGTCGCGGAGTAGCGTCGTCCAAAAGATTTCGTCCACCGCGTAGTCACAGAACATCCACAACTTATTCAACCGCGTTCGCGCGTATCGACAAGCAATCGGGGCAAATTTCACCTATACGCTTGACGCCAGGGCCTCGTAGGTCGACAGTGGACTGTACGTTGGTACAGTAATTGTGGACCGGCCCATGCCAGAATCTGTCCCCGAAATCCGGGAAGATCCGACCTCACGTCTCAAAGTACCGCCTCATAGTGTCGAGGCGGAACAGTCGGTTTTAGGCGCACTAATGTTGAACAACGAGGCATGGTTCAACGTTGCTGATAAAATCGAAGCAAGAGACTTTTACAGAGCCGCACACCAAATCATTTTTGAGGTGATGGGTGAGTTAGCTAACGATAATCAACCTCTAGATGCGGTGACCCTCTCCGAAGCGCTTCAGTCTCGGGGCCTTATCGACAAGGCGGGTGGTAACGTTTACTTAGCTGAGTTGGTGGAAAGTGTCCCGGGCGCTAGCAATATAGTCGCGTACGCAGACATAGTTCGCGAACGTTCAACGTTTCGCCAACTCATTCAAACCGCCGCCAATATTTCGGACTCGGCCTTTTTGCCAGAAGGGCGAAAGGCTGCCGATCTCCTCGATGCTGCAGAGCAAGCCGTTTTTCGGATTGCTGAAGGCCGCTTAAAAGAAGGCGGACCGCAGCATGTCGTACCGCTACTTGCTGACGCAGTGAACCGAATCGAAACCCTTTATCGCACGCAAGATCCGATTACCGGACTTGCCACCGGTTACCACGATCTCGATCGCATGACTGCGGGATTGCAGAAGTCCGATCTCATTATTGTTGCGTCACGGCCTGCGATGGGGAAAACGTCTTTGGCGTTAAATTTTGCTGAGCACGCGATTATGCAAGAGGGGGAAGGAGCCGTTTTAATTTTTTCTCTTGAGCAACCTGCCGATCAGCTCATCCTAAGAATGCTGTCCTCGTTGGGGCACATTGATCAAACGCGGATGCGGACTGGTCAGCTAAGTGATGACGATTGGCCGCGGTTTACCAGTGCGGTGAGCCAGTTGAAGGATCGAGCTCTGTATATTGATGACACTGCTGCTCTTTCGCCGAACGATATTCGTACGCGTGCACGCAGAGTGTCTCGTGAGACGGGTGGATTAAAGATGATCGTCGTCGACTATATGCAGCTGATGATATCTTCGGAAAAACACGAGAATCGGGCGTCCGAGATAACAGAGATTTCACGCACTCTGAAGGCCATAGCAAAAGAGATGCGTTGTCCACTGGTTGCGCTTTCACAACTCAATCGGAGCCTTGAAAACCGCCCCGACAAGCGTCCGCACATGTCGGATTTGCGTGAATCCGGCGCCATCGAACAAGATGCAGACGTCATCTTTTTCATCTACAGAGATGAGGTCTATAACGAAGATTCACAGGATAAAGGTCTTGCCGAGATCATTATCAGCAAGCAACGTAACGGACCGATTGGAACGGTTCGTTTAACCTTTATCGGAAATTTAACGAAGTTCGAAAACTACACACCGACAGATTCCTACGACGCATTCGTCCAATAATGGCAAAAGCTAAAATCGCTTACGTCTGTGAGGATTGCGGTGCCGATCACAGCAAATGGCAGGGCCAATGTTCGGCGTGTGCCAGATGGAACACGCTGAAACAAATCACCGTGTCGAAACATGCGCCCGTCGTCGAAGGTGTCGTAACTGGATTCAGCGGGGCTGCAACCACCGTCCAAAATCTCGCGGACATTCGACTAGAAGATAGTACGCGAGTTCAAACGGGACTCAGTGAGCTTGATCGCGTTCTTGGCGGGGGCCTTGTTCCGGGCTCTGTAGTCTTGATCGGTGGTGAGCCAGGAGCGGGTAAGTCGACTCTGCTGCTACAAGTAGTGACGGAGTTGGCAAAAAAAATCCCGTGTTTGTACGTAAGCGGTGAAGAATCGCATCAACAGATCGCGGAACGAGCTCGGCGACTGGGTTTGCCTGATGGGAATGTCCAGGTTGCGTTCTTAACATTTGCTGAGCATGTCGCGGAACTCGTCACAAAGGAGCGCCCAGGCGTCGTCATCATCGATTCCATTCAGGTGATGCAGATGAGCGGCGTCGAAAGCGCCCCCGGAAGCGTGACGCAGGTGCGAGAGTCGGCCGCTTTCCTTACTCGTTTAGCCAAGCAAACGGGCACAGCGATAGTCTTGGTGGGCCACATTACTAAGGAAGGGAATCTAGCTGGACCAAAGATTCTCGAACACATTATTGACTGTTTTTTGATGTTGGATTCGCCTGCGGGGAGCCGCTTTCGAACGCTTCGTGGGATCAAGAACCGATTTGGAGCAGTGAATGAATTAGGTGTGTTTGCGATGACCGATCGGGGATTGCGCGAGGTAAAAAATCCTTCAGCGATCTTTCTGGAACGTCCTCAAGAAATGACGCCGGGTAGCGTGGTGACTGTGACGTGGGAAGGCACCCGACCAATACTGGTTGAAATCCAGGCGTTGGTGGATCAAGTTCAAGGTGGTTATCCAAAGCGCGTTGCGGTCGGTCTAGATGGGCAACGATTAGAGATGCATCTTGCCGTGATGCATCGCCACTGTGGCGTGTCGCTCGCTGACCAAGACGTTTTTGCGAATGTTGCCGGTGGGGCTCGGGTTGCGGAGACTGCTGCTGATCTTGCCCTCCTGGTCTCCATTTTCTCTAGTTTTCAAAACAAAGCGCTACCCAAAGACCTCGTCGTCTTCGGTGAACTCGGGTTGACAGGCGAAATTCGACCCGTACCCAACGGCCAAGAGCGGCTTCGTGAAGCACAAAAACACGGATTCACTCAAGCTCTTGTTCCTCAGGCAAACCGCCCGCGAGCACCGATTGCTGGAATTGAGGTGCAAACGATGGCCTCCTTGTCGGATGTACTTGACGCAGTCTCCACCATGATTCAGTGAGCGTTTCTTCGGTTTAATTCGCGCAGGTGTTTCAGCGTGCAAGAGGTTTGTATTTAGTACGAGTTGGTCTAATCCCTTCGCCGTGTTGTGCACGTCTCTCTTGGAAGTCTTTTTCGTACGCGGAGTAATTTCCGTCGAAAAACGTAATTGAGCTATTTCCCTCAAACGCCAGGATGTGTGTTGCAGTGCGGTCAAGAAACCAACGATCGTGTGAAATAATTAATGCGCTACCCGGAAAATTTAACAGGGCCTCCTCGAGAGCTCTTAATGTTTCGACGTCGAGGTCGTTGGTCGGTTCGTCGAGGAGGATGACGTTTCCTCCGCGTCGAAGTACTTTGGCGAGATGAACTCGATTCCGTTCGCCACCGGAAAGCTGACCGACACGCTTCTGCTGATCTGAGCCACGAAAATTGAAACGACCCACATAAGCACGGGAGTTAAGTTCGTAGTTACCGACGCGGATAATGTCCTGGCCTGCTGAAATTTCTTCCCAAACGGTTTTGTTGTTCGAGAGCGAGTCGCGGGATTGATCAACGTAGACGAGTTCGACGCTCGAGCCGAACGAGAATTGGCCTTCGTCGGCTTTGGCTTCACCCGTCAACAGGTTGAAAAGCGTTGTTTTGCCGGTTCCGTTTCCACCGATGATGCCGACGATGGAGCCTGGTGCGATTTCAAGACTGAGCTTGTCGATTAAAAGATGTTTGTCGTAACTCTTGGATAAAGATGATATCGAAAGCACCTGGTCGCCGAGGCGAGGGCCAGGGGGAATATACAGCTCAGCGGTTTCGTTGCGCTTCTGCACTTCGACAGACATAAGCTCATCGAAGCGTTGGAGACGGGCTTTGCTTTTGGATTGGCGCCCTCGGGGATTTGCCCGTACCCAATCAAGTTCTGCTTTGATTGCGCGTTGGCGGGAATGTTCGGAGCGAGCTTCCAGTTCCAGACGACGATCTTTTGCCTCGAGCCAGGCGGTATAATTCCCCTCGAAAGGAATTCCTCTACCTCGGTCGAGTTCTAATATCCATCCTGCGACGTTGTCGAGAAAATAACGGTCATGGGTCACGGCAACGACTGTCCCGGGATAGTCCTGAAGAAATCGTTCGAGCCAAGCGACACTTTCGGCATCCAGATGGTTGGTTGGCTCGTCGAGGAGCAACATGTCGGGTTTAGCTAAAAGCAAGGAGCAGAGGGCAACGCGACGGCGCTCTCCACCCGAAAGTGTCTCTATCTGAGCGTCCCAGGGGGGTAGTCGGAGTGCATCAGCGGCGATCTCAAGAGATCGTTCGAGCCCCCAACCATCCAAAGCCTCAATTCGTTCAGTCAGTTCGCCTTGCTTTTCGATGAGACGGTTCGTTTCGTCATCGTCGAGAGCTTCAGCAAAACGGTTCGATACGGTTTCAAATTCTTCAAGCAAACGCATCGTGTCTTCGAGTCCAATTTCGACGTTGCCGCGTACGTCGGTCGTTGGGTCAAGTGCGGGTTCCTGAGGTAAGAGCCCAACTTTTAGATCCTTCTGAGGTCGTGCTTCGCCCTCAAACTCTCGATCTACGCCCGCCAGGACGCGCAGAAGCGAAGATTTCCCCGAGCCATTTAATCCCAACACCCCGATTTTCGCACCGGGAAAAAACGACAGGGAGATGTTGTCGAGAATTCGACGGCCTGGGGGGACGGTTTTGGAAACCCCTTGCATGGTAAAGACGTATTGTGGCACGCAGAAACCCGGGCTTTAGCGCTAAAGGGGGCATTTTGAAGGATGGCGGCGCCGAAGCAAGGCGGTGGCGAGAAGGACGCGGTTTTGGGCGCAGGGCCTAGTGTAAGATGCGCGCTGTCACGAGTTTTGAGGGCATGGGGATGTTCGATAGGGACGCCACCATCGAAGGGTTCGACGACGAAATCTGGCAAGCGATTCGGGATGAAAACGTGCGCCAAGAGGAGCATGTTGAACTCATCGCGTCGGAAAACTATGCGAGCCCGAGAGTATTGGCTGCTCAGGGCAGTGTACTGACCAATAAATATGCAGAAGGTTATCCCCGGAAACGTTATTACGGCGGCTGCGAGAATGTCGATCGAGTGGAAGAGATCGCGATCGAGCGCGCGAAGGTATTGTTTGGGGCCGATTACGCTAACGTTCAACCGCACTCGGGTTCGCAGGCCAACGCGGCGGTTTATCTCGCGCTATTGGAGCCCGGCGACACGGTTCTGGGGATGAGCCTTGCCGATGGCGGACATCTCACGCATGGGGCGCCAGTAAATTTTTCCGGAAAGTTATACAACGCCGTCCAATACGGACTTGATGCTGAGACGGGAGAGGTCGATTACGCAAGCGTCGAAGAATTAGCGGTGCAACATCGTCCAAGACTCCTAATGGCAGGATTTTCCGCGTACAGCAGGACCATGAATTGGTTACGGTTTCGAGAGATTGCTGATTCGGTTGGCGCTTATCTCGTGGTCGATATGGCCCATGTGGCTGGATTGGTGGCTGCCGATCTTTATCCTAATCCCGTATTGATTGCCGATGTCACGACATCGACCACCCACAAGACTTTAGGGGGGCCAAGGGGCGGGATCATCCTGGCTCGAGCCGACACAGACATAGAAAAGAAACTCAACTCGGCACTTTTCCCTGGTTCGCAGGGTGGACCACTCATGCATGTCATTGCGGCGAAGGCCATTTGTTTCAAGGAAGCGATGACGGACGAGTTTAGGTCGTACCAACAACGTGTTCTGAACAATGCCCGGATGATGGCGGGATCGTTCCAGGATCGGGGTTATAAAGTTGTTTCTAACGGCACCGACAATCACTTATTTTTACTCGATCTTGTAGATAAAGGTATTACTGGAAAAGCGGCGGACGCCGCGCTTGGGCGCGCCAACATCACGGTCAATAAAAATGCTGTGCCCAATGATCCGCGATCGCCCTTTGTCACGAGTGGTCTTCGGATAGGCTCTCCTGCAGTTACCAGACGTGGCTTCGGAGAGGAGGAGTGTCGAACGTTGACGGGTTGGATGTGCGACATCCTTGATGACATAGGTAACGACAATATGATCGGAACCGTCCAACGGCGGGTTCTTGAGCTCTGTAAAGGGTTCCCCGTGTACGGGAGCTAACGATCTCTCATGCATTGTCCATTCTGTAGCGATCAAGATACGAAGGTCATTGACTCCCGCCTTGTGGCTGAAGGTGATCAGGTCCGCCGGCGTCGCGAATGTCTGGTCTGCAAAGAGCGATTCACCACATTTGAAACTGCCGAGTTGGTGATGCCTCGTGTTATCAAAAGTGATGGCGCACGCGAGCCTTTCGACGAGGCCAAATTGCGGTCGGGACTGTTACGAGCGCTGGAGAAACGTCCCGTCGACACAGAGGTGGTCGAGACGAGCATCAACCGAATTCTCCATGAGCTACGGTCCTCGGGTGAGCGCGAAGTCCCTTCTCGCTTGGTGGGCGAAACGGTAATGAAAGAGCTCAAAAGGGTCGATGTCGTTGCCTATGTTCGGTTTGCGTCGGTGTATAGGGATTTTCAGGATGTAAGCGAGTTCCAGGACGAGATAAGTAAGCTCAAGCTGGAACTTGAATGACGGTCTCGGCAGTGGACCGGTTATACCTCCGCTCGGCGATAAGGTTGGCGGAAAAGGGACTCTTTTCGGTTACCACGAATAACCCGCGAGTGGGCTGCCTGTTGGTCAAAAGCGGCCATATTATTGGTCAGGGCTGGCATCGCGAGGATGGTGGTCCGCACGCTGAGATCGATGCGTTAAGTAATTCTATTGAGGATCCATGCGGTAGTACCGCCTATATTTCGCTCGAACCGTGTTGTTGGGAAGGGCGAACCCCACCGTGTACAACTGCGCTTATTGAGGCGGGGATCGCTCGGGCGGTGATTGCAGCGAGAGATCCTCATCCGCGGGTCGCTGGCGGTGGTGTGCGGGCGTTGTTGGATGCAGGAATAGAAGTGACGGAAGAAAATTTATCTGAGGAAACCGACGCGCTAAATCCTGGCCCTCTGATGCGCGGCGAAAACAATCGACCGTTTGTACGTATCAAAACCGCGATTTCTATCGATGGACGTACGGCAATGGCCGATGGACAGAGTCGTTGGATAACGGGCGAGGAGGCGCGTGCCGACGCGCAATATTGGCGAGCTCGCAGCGCGGCTATTATCACGGGCGTAGGCACGGTGATTGCGGATGACCCTAAGTTAAACGTACGCGATCAACGCTACGGCAATGCGAAGCCCCTTCGGGTCGTAGTTGATACGCGGGGACGCACGCCTCGTGATGCCGCTTTGTTTGGGGAGAAGGGTCGGATCGCGATCGCATGTGCGAAGGGAGTGGTACCCATTAACCGTGCGGAGATGTGGGAACAGCAAGTGGGTCCAGCTATCGATTTGGCGATGCTATTGGAAACGTTGTCGGACCAGGGCTGCAACGAAGTGCTTGTTGAAGCCGGCGCAACACTAAACGCTAGTTTTTTGGGGCAAGGGCTTTGGGACGAAATGATTGTGTATATAGCGCCGCGTCTTATGGGCGACACAGCGAGACCGTTGGCAGCGCTTGGTTTTACCGGCATGGATGAGGCGATTTCCACTACGGTGAAGTCGATCGACACACTGGGCCCCGACCTTCGAATCGTTCTTACACCGTGATGTCTTCCAAAGTGGATCCGCGCGCGCGCAGGCGTGCCCGTAGAGCCCTACTGCAAGCCCTATATCAGTCGCAGCTCTCGGGCGCTGACGCGGAGGCGATGTGTGGTCAGTTTCGTCAAAGTGGTGCGCTCGATGGGGCCGATACGACGTTTTTTGACGAATGTCTGCATCAGATTCTACGCACGAGTGCCAAGCTTGATGAGGCGTACCAACCTTTTTTGGATCGATCAGCCGACAAGCTTGGATATGTCGAGCGGGGCGTACTTAGAGCGGGGACATTCGAACTCGAAGAATGCATCGAAATCCCCGTCGGGGTGGTCATCAACGAATGGGTTGAGTTGGCCAAGGTCTTTGGTGCGGAGCAGAGTTTCAAATTCGTTAACGGCGTCCTCGATGCCGTCGCACGGGATGTACGAGACTCGGAGCAATGAACGAATTTGAACTCATCGAAAAAATTGTATCCCTCTTGGGAGACACGACCCATGGTGGAGGTATCAACGTGGGTCCGGGTGATGATGCGGCCGTACTATCGACTGGTGCGGACGAGCAACTGGTGGTAACCACTGACGTTCTCATCGAAGGAACGCATTTCCCGCCACGATCTAGAAGTGATCTGATTGGTTACCGTGCAATAGCGGTCAATCTCTCCGATATCGCGGCAATGGGTGCCGATCCGCGTTTCTTGACTGTTGCGTTAACGCTCGATCGAGTTGAAGAGGAGTGGGTGGAGGGCTTCGCGAAGGGAATTGCTTTTTGTGCGTCGAAGTATGGAGTCAAGATTGTTGGGGGTAACGTTGCCCGCGGGGCTCTTTCCGTAGCGGTCACGGCAATTGGCGTTGTCCCAGACGGGCAGTGTTTACTGCGTTCGACTGCGTGTGCTGGCGACGACATTTACGTGACGGGAGCCATAGGGGCTGCCTCTGCTGCCGTTAGGGATGGCGTGAAAATTCCCTTACTTGAGCTCAACGAATTGTGGTTACGACGTGTTGACGACATCTCTTGTCGCTATTTTATGCCGGTGCCACAACTGCAAATGGGAATCGCATTGAGAGGCGTAGCTTCGGCGGCGATCGATATTAGCGACGGATTGGTGGCCGACCTCGGTCACATAATACGTTCAAGTGGTGTTGGAGCGGAGATAGACCTAGGCCGCGTGCCAGTATGGAAATCGTTGGATGCAGAAATCGCCATTGAGGCAAGCGACGATTACGAACTCCTTTTTACAGCACCTCCGCAGGAGTATGAACATATTGTAGGCCTGGCCGCAGGCGCCAGTACTGAAATTACCCGCATCGGGAAAGTTACAGCCGGTGAAGCCGTGTCGGTGAGGGGCGAGGTTGGATTTGCCGATTTACCAAAGGGTTATCGCCATTTCTAACGGCTTCACAGCCAAACTACTAAAGGATCCTTGGGTATTGCTTTGTACGGGATTTGGTGTGGGGTTTCTGCCCAGGGTACCCGGGACCTGGGGCTCTCTTCTCGGTATCGGCCTATGGTGGGTCGTTTTTCACGAGCTGGGGCCGGCGGTATCGATTCTTGTGGTTGGTCTCGCGATTGGCTTTGCGTGGCTCGTTATCCGGCAAACCTGCCGTGCGTACAACGTTGAGGACGAACCCGCGATTGTCATTGATGAGATTGTCGGCCAGTGGATTGCGTTGTTATGGGTTCCGAGATCGTTATGGGTTGTCTGCTTGGCTTTTCTGTTATTTCGATTTCTTGACATTACCAAGCCGTGGCCTGTGTCGTGGGCAGATCGGTCGGTTCGTGGACCGCTCGGAATACTGCTCGATGACGTAATAGCAGGAATGGCAACCTGTATCGTGGTGCACGTTGTCGTTCGTGTTCTTGCCTAGTTAGTGCGGAACTTTCGCGAAACGAAAAACGCGGCGCAATGCCGATCAATGTGACCGATCAATAATTTTTTCTACCAACGACGCTAGTGGGGACTCGGCGAGCTTGAGGCGGCTCAACGTGTCCATCGATTCTC
This sequence comes from Pseudomonadales bacterium, assembly GCA_022448085.1. Taxonomy (GTDB): domain Bacteria; phylum Pseudomonadota; class Gammaproteobacteria; order Pseudomonadales; family Azotimanducaceae; genus UBA11889. The sequence goes on from JAKUTH010000022.1 coordinate 39,976, forward strand.
CGTAGAGGTGGTATGCGGCTCGACGCGATTCATCGAGGCCAATGAGCGTCGGGTACGTGGTCTTTCTTTGTCGGGTATCTGAACCCGCTGGCTTCCCCAACGAATCGGTTGTTCCAACGACGTCGAGAATGTCATCGGTGATTTGGTAAGCGAGTCCGATACGGTCCCCGAAACGACTGAGCGAGACAAAACTATCGTCGTCCCCATGACCCGCCGCAATACAGCCGAATTGAACCGATGTTCGGAACAGGGCTCCGGTCTTGGCGGCATGCAGGCTATTTAATGTTTCGATATCCAGGTCCTGCTTCCCAGTCTCTGTGATATCCAAGGCCTGTCCAGCGACCATATTTCGCCAACCCGCCGCATCGGCTAGCAAGGCTGTCATCTGCAATCGAGACGCTTCGCCAAGTTGCGGGGCCGACGCAATGAGTTCAAATGCAAGGGCCTGTAACGCATCGCCCACAAGGATCGCGGTTGCCTCATTGAAGGCGAGGTGGCAAGTGGGACGACCGCGGCGGAGTGCATCGTCATCCATGGCCGGGAGATCGTCGTGGACCAGAGAATACGAATGCAGAAACTCAACGGCCGCAGCTGGTGCAAGGGCAATTTCACGATCTGCGCCGAGGCTGGTTGCCGTCGCGACCACTAGTGCCGGGCGCAGTCGTTTACCTCCACCGCCGACGACATAACGCATCGCCTCGAGCAATTGAGGTGCAATTGAAGGCTCGTACGGAAGAGCCTGTTGAAGAAAATCCTCTATTGCATTGATGTCATCGTTGAGTACTGAGATCACCCGTCCGTGTCCGTATCGACGTCGTCGATCGGTACTTCGCTACCATCTGGCATCAGAGCGCGTATCCGGAGTTCCGCGTGTTCCAGAGCGTTCCGGCATTGGCGCGTAAGTTCAACGCCTCGCTCAAACGCGACGAGGGATTCCTCAAGCGTAAATTCACCGGTTTCCATATTCGCCACGAGAGCTTCGAGCTCGGCCAGTGCGGATTCGAAATCAGGATCTTCGTTGGACACTTTTTTTCCGTTCAAGACGAGCGTGCGCTGCCATTTGCTTGCGTAGTGGCCTCGTCAAAATCTACACCGTCAACAAGTTGCCATATGCCGGTGGCTACGTCGATCTTTAGCAACCCGAGATTCTCGAGTTGAGAAAACTGACCGCGAACTTCCCAGGAATCTAGAGGTCTGCCTTCATCGCGCATATACCCGACGATGTCTCCGGGACGAAGAGAATCGTTTCCATCCGCGACAACGCGGCAAATGGCGCCATAGATAGCCTTTGTTAAACGAAGGGCTTCGCTCACTGCGAGTTTTGGAATCCCTAACGAGAAGCGAGGGGGTTTTTACCAGAAAACACCGTGCTAACGCCAGTTTCGCTGTCATCCGAAGCCATACCGTTTGGTCCCGCGCGAAATGGGGTTGAATTCCGTTATACCGTGCTCGTTTAAGACCTCGAGCAAACAATTCATCGTCGGAGCTGCTTTAGCAACTGCGCTCAGCTTGCCTTGCTGGTAAGATTGCGCCCCTTTTTTTAGAGGTGCTATAGAAACCGCGCATTGGGGGCGACTTGGCTTCGACGGCGGTAACGAAATCAAAGGTGCATGTCGAGAGGGTAGTGACTCTCGTAAATCAATCGCTGCAACTTTTATAGTTGCTAACGAAGATAACTACGCACTAGCAGCCTAAAATACCTGCTAACCCTGGTCACTTGGTGCCTGTAACGGGCGACCGGGGGCACGTTTTACAGGATCGCGACGACCGTCGCCTCGACGGTTGTTGCTAAAACTATAGAGGATCGCTTGTCGACGCCCTGTTCGTTGGGCCGTCAGTGAGTTAAATCAATAAACGTAACTAAACATGTAGAGCTAATGACGGAGTGCCGACGGACGCGGGTTCGATTCCCGCCGCCTCCACCAACTTGAGATCGATGGGGATTCATGATCGCCCTTAACTTTGTGACACGACGCACTTCGCGATTGCTCGCGGGTCGGCATTTTCAACGGGCCGTTGTGGTTGTCTTCGTCGTTTTGATCACGGGTTGCGTCGGCACTAAACTCCTCGACGACCCAACGCTGCTTCCGGAAAGGAATTCGTTAGCTACGGTACGAGATGCGGTGATGGCCGCAACCCTTGATTGGGTCATTGTCCGCGACGGACCAGGCACATGGGCCAAGAACGCTGATTGGGATCAGTACCTCTTGCGAGTTGAGAACCACTCGATGGCCGCTCTGATCC